>NZ_JACAPW010000006.1:58029-113039 GCF_013385495.1 Pseudomonas sp. F8002
TGTTTTCGCTCTGGTCTTTGCTGTAGCTCTTAACACTCAAGCCGGCCGGGAGGCCGCTGTGCTCTTGCTTTTGATTTTGATCTTGCTCTGACTGCCCCAATAAGCCCGAGGCCGAACGCAGGTGGTGCGGAGCGGGTAAACCGGCAGGACGCCGGTTTAGCCGCCGGAGTGAGGGAACACCGAGCCTAAGCGAGGTGCCGACAGGCGGGGCAGAGCCCTTTGGTTACTTTGGGGCTTTTCCAAAGTGACTCGCTGTAAGAGCGAAACCATAGGCAGCCGTTACCCAAATAACGGATATGTACTCCGTAAAAAACCTCAGCGCACCAAGCTCAAATCCAACCGCCCATCACGCACCGGCGGACACCAGTAATACCCCCCAGTCAACGGCTTGCTAATGCGATACAACCCATCAACAATCCCATCCTCAAGCCCACTCATCCGCCGCAGTTGCGCTTCAAACGCATCAAACGAATGCCCAAACGCCAGGAACATCAACCCCGCCTGACCATTCTCGGCCCAAGGCATCGACCGCCGCACCACAAACGCCTCAGGGGTAAAACTCTCCTGAGCCGTACGCTTGGTGTGCGCCGACTCCGGCGCGTCCTCCAGCTCCTCGTTATCACCATGGCGCCGACCAATAATGTGGTCCCGCTCCAGAGCCGGCAACGCCGCAAACCCATCCAGATCATGCTGCCACTGCTGGATCGCCGCAAAGCTCGCACCACCCTGCGCCACCGCCGCATCCACCGCCGCATCATCATGCGGATTCTCAGTGCCATCCTCATAGTCGGTCAGATCAAACCCGGTCTTGTAGCGAAACCCCTCGGTCATCTGCACCAGACCAAACCCCGGCGCCAGGGCCTTCTCGAACGCCCGGCTGCGCAACAGCAACTCACCGCGATCCACACCGTGCAACCAGACCCACAGCGCCTGCTGGGTCGACGGATTCTCCGCCCCCGGCCCGCTCACATGAGGGAACGCCCGCAACCCGTCAATCCGGGCGCCAAGGGCATTGACCAGCGGCTCACCAAAACCGACCACCGCACTGGCGTCCACCAACTGCACCAGCGCATCCAGTGCGGCAGGCACGGCATCCAGCGACTCAATGGCAAAAAACAGATGGCGTGCCTGCAACGGCACCGGTGCGGCAAGAATGCCCGGCTGGTACTGACTCATGTGAACTCCTTCAAGAAAGCCGCGCAGTTTACCCGGCGAGCTCAAGGTTGTGCTCAAGGTTTTCCAAGGTTCGCGGGTTAATGCGTCTAGCCCTTGCCACACGGGGCGTTGATGGGTGAATCTCTAGTCACGTTTTGCAACCATTCCAGGGGTAGCGACATGACCACCGACAACCTGCTCGCCCAGCTGTTTCCCACTGCCGCCGAGATTCCCGAGCAATTCCGGCTCGCGGCGCCCATCGAACAACGTGATTACCTGGTCGGCGGCCAGTTGCATGTGTGGAACGGCCCTTTGGCCGAAGTACGCAGCCCGGTGCAGTTGCGCGGCACCGACGGTGACACGCCGGTGATCATCGGCAGCACCCCGCTGCTGGACGCCGACACCGCCTTGACCGCCCTCGACGCTGCCGTGGCCGCCTACGACCGTGGCCAGGGCGCGTGGCCGACCATGCGCGTGGTGGATCGCATCCAGCATGTCGAAGCGTTTTTGCGGCGTATGCGCGAACAGCGTGACGCAGTGGTCAAGCTGCTGATGTGGGAGATTGGCAAGAACCTCAAGGACTCGCAGAAAGAGTTCGACCGCACTTGCGACTACATCACCGACACCATCAACGCCCTCAAGGAACTCGACCGCCGCTCCAGCCGCTTCGAGCTGGAACAGGACACCCTGGGGCAGATCCGCCGGGTGCCGCTGGGCGTGGCACTGTGCATGGGCCCCTACAACTACCCGCTGAACGAGACCTTCACCACGCTGATCCCGGCGCTGATCATGGGCAACACCGTGGTGTTCAAGCCGGCCAAGCTCGGCGTGCTGCTGATTCGCCCGTTGCTGGAGGCGTTCCGCGACAGCTTCCCAGCCGGCGTGATCAACGTGATCTACGGTAGCGGTCGCGAGACGGTCAGCGCGCTGATGGCCAGCGGCAAGATCGATATCTTTGCGTTTATCGGCACCAACAAGGCCGCCAGCGATTTGAAGAAACTGCACCCGAAACCGCACCGGCTACGCGCGGCGTTGGGCCTGGATGCAAAGAATCCCGGGATCGTGCTGCCGCAGGTCGACCTGGACAATGCGGTCAACGAAGCTGTCACCGGTTCGCTCTCGTTCAACGGCCAGCGTTGCACCGCGTTGAAAATCCTGTTTGTGCATGAGGATGTGGTCGACAGCTTTATCGAGAAATTCAACCGCAAGCTGGCGACCCTCAAGCCTGGCATGCCGTGGGAAGACGGTGTGTCGCTGACGCCACTGCCCGAGCAGGGCAAGGTGGATTACCTCGGCGGCCTGGTGACCGACGCACTGGCCCACGGCGCCAAGGTGGTGAACGAGAATGGCGGCGCCAGCCGTGGCTCGTTTTTCTACCCGGCGGTGCTGTACCCGGTGAACCCGCAGATGCGCGTGTACCACGAGGAGCAGTTCGGTCCGGTGGTGCCGATCGTGCCTTACCGCGACCTGGAGACGGTGATCGACTACGTGCTGGAGTCGGACTTCGGCCAGCAACTGAGTATCTTCGGCACCAGCCCGAGGGAAGTCGGGCGCCTGGTGGACGCGTTCGCCAACCAGGTGGGCCGGATCAACATCAATGCCCAGTGCCAGCGCGGGCCGGACAGTTTCCCGTTCAACGGGCGCAAGAACTCGGCCGAGGGCACGCTGTCGGTACATGATGCGTTGCGGGTGTTTTCGATCCGTACCCTGGTGGCGACCAAGTTCCAGGCGAGCAACAAGGAACTGGTCAGTGACATCCTGCAGGAACGCACGTCGAGCTTTCTGACCACTGACTATATTTTCTGAGCCCGACACCGATCTAAAAATGTGGGAGCGGGCTTGCTCGCGAAAGCGGTGGTTCAGTCGCCGGATGTATTGACTGACACGCCGCCTTCGCGAGCAAGCCCGCTCCCACATTGGAACTGAGTGAAGCCTGAACAACGAGGTTACCCTGATACCAATGAATCTCCCTCTCTTCGCCCGCCGCTTGCTGCGTCCGTTGCTGGACCCGTATCGGCGCTACCGTCACGCCAAGTTGATCCACGCGGTGCGGGTTTCCATTGGGTTGCTCGCAACGATCCTGCTCACCACCGGCATCAACCTGCCCCATGGTGAGTGGGCCTCGGTGACGATGCTGATCGTGATCGGCGGTTTGCAGCACCACGGCAATATCGGCAAGAAAGCCGTCGAGCGCGCCTACGGCACGTTGATCGGCGCCAGCGTCGGTTTGCTGCTGGTGCTGCAACAGGCGTATCTGGGGCAGCCACTTTTGACCTATTTGCTGATGTCGGTGGTGTGCGGGTTCTTTTCCTATCACGCCATCGGCAAGGGCGGATACATCGCGTTGCTGTCAGCCATCACCGTATTTATCGTTGCGGGCCATGGCGATAATCCGATATCGGACGGGTTGTGGCGCACGGTCGACATCCTGATCGGCATCGTCCTGGCCCTGGCGTTTTCCTTCGCCCTGCCGCTGTATGCGGTGTATTCCTGGCGCTACAACCTGGCCAGTGCCTTGCGCGATTGCGCGGCGATTTATAGCCGGATCATCAGCGGCCAATCGGTCACCGATGATGAACACCTCAAGCTGCTGAATCGCCTGAACGCCGCGATGCTGCAACTACGCTCGCTGATGCCATCGGTGTCCAAGGAAGTGCGGATTTCCATGACCGAGCTGGACACCCTGCAGCGCCATTTGCGGATGTGCATCAGCACCCTGGAGATCCTCGGCAACACCCGCCCCGACCCACGGGACAAGGAAGCCCTGGCGCGCATGCAGGTGGCGTTGAAAGCCGAGCACCGGCAGATTCGGGTGCAGTTGATCGGGATGGCGCGGGCGTTGCAATCCGGGGCCACCGACCGGCTGGAACGTCCGAGCACCACGCCGACCCACGAACAGACCTTTGAAGTGCCGGTGGTCAACGCGTTGGACGGTTACCGGTTATTGACTCTGCAACTGGCAGCCAATATTGACGCCATGCGCCAGCGCCTGGCCAAGAGCGCCAGCCACTGGAAAATCTGATCAGCCCCGGTGCAGCGCCTGTATCAACAGCTGCTGCAACGCCTGTAACCGGGGCTCGGGGCTGTCCTCGGCAAAGCGCAACACGTTCGCCACTTCGGGCAGCGGCATCCGCTGGTCGAAGGGGCGATACACTTCCACGCGCTTGTCGAGATGGTCACTGCTGAGCAGGCCGATGCCCAACCCGGCGGCGATGGCCGATACCACACCCTCCACCGACCCGCATTCCACCACCACCTGCCAGCGAATGCCCAAGGCGCTCAGGCGTTCCTGGGCCAGTTGCCGGTAAAAACAGCCGGGGCCGAAGGTGATCAGCCGCACGCATTCGTCAGGCGCAGGCTGCCAGCCGCGCCGGGCGCACCAGTGCACCTGTTCGGTCCACAGCAATTGGTCCCGCGCTTCGATACGCGGGATGAAATCCTGGTGCAGCGCCAGGTCCAACTCACGGTCCACCAGGGCCTGGCGAAGCACGTGGCTCTGCTCCACCACAATTCGCACATCCAGCTGGCGGTGTTGCCGGGAAAACTGGCCGAGCAAGTTCGACAACTCGGCCATCGGCACCTGTTCGGTGGCGCCCAGGCGGATGGAGCCTTGTAACTGCACCGGGTTGAAATGCGCCAGCGCCGCGTCGTGGGCCTCGATGATGCGCCGGGCGTGGACGAGCAACTGCGCGCCATCATCACTGGCCACCAGGCGCTGGCCCTCGCGCTGGATCAACGGCCGCTCGAGTTGTTTCTCCAGGCGCTTGATCTTCCAGCTGACCGCCGACTGGCTGAGGTTCAAACGCTCGGCCGCCCGGGTGACACTACCGGTTTCGACCACAGTTTGCAGGGCACGCAGCACATCGATGGGCAGTCGCTGGTTCATGATCAGACCTATGACAAAAACAGGATTAGCAGAGATTAAGTTGTCATTGGCGTCATGACCAGCCGGGCTTTAGGGTAAAGCCTTAATCAACCGCGAGGACCTGTCATGACTGCCCTGCTTAACGAAACCGCACTGATCAACGGTTGGCGCATCGCCACTGGCCGCCATGGCGAGGGGCTGCCGGTGCTGTTGCTGCACGGCACGCCCGCCCATTCCATCATCTGGCGCAAGGTGGTGCCGCGTCTGACTGCCGCCGGCATGCAGGTCCATTTGTTTGACCTGTTGGGTTTCGGCGCTTCGGAGCGTCCACTCCAGGGGGATACTTCGGTGGCAGTGCAAAGCCGCTTGATCGGCGATTTGCTGGACCACTGGGGGCTCGAGCGCGTGCACCTGGTGGGCCATGACATCGGCGGCGTCAACGCGCTGCTGTTTGCCCTTGACCACCCGCAGCGGGTGCACTCATTGACGGTCGCCGACGCCCCCAGCTATGACTCGTGGCCATCGCCCACTTGGCGCGGGATTCATCAGCGGTTTGCCGAACATGCACGCATGGCACCGGATGAACACCGCGCGTTGATGATCCGACAACTGGCCATGGCGGTGTTCGACAAGAGCGTGATGCAGGGCGCGCTGCTGGAGGAATACCTGGCGCCGATCAGTGGCGTGATCGGTCAGCCAGCGTTCTACCAGCATCAGGTGGCGCATTACGACTCGCGGTATACCGCCGATTTTGCGCAGCGCCTGCCGGGCATGGATTTGCCGGTGCAGATTTTATGGGGCGCTGAAGATGAATGGCAGCCGCTGGCTTATGCACATCGCCTGCGAAACGACATTCATGGGGCCGTGCTGCAGGTGGTGGAAAACGCCGGGCACTTTCTGATGGAGGATGCGCCGGAACGGGTGAGTGAGTACCTTGTAGACTTTATCGGCCAGGTTCACAGTAAACGCTGACTGCCATTTGTCGGGATTACACAAGCCAATAGACTTCACACTTTCTCTTACATATTTTTCACGTTTTATTCACATCCAGAGACGTAGGGTAAAGCCTCATCCGTTACAAACGTTGTAGTTAAAAACCCGCCGCCCCAGCGGGTTTTTTTTGCCCGGGATTTGAGTGGCCACACGGTTTCTGGAGAGAGGAGTCGAAGCAAACCGGCTCATTGCGAGCCGGTCTTGATGGGTCAACGAGCCACCTTGTTGACAGGCGACGCCGCTTGCTCACGTATCGCGCGCTGGGTATCGAGCACCCGCGCCAGGGCCGTTTCGGCTTCAGGACTTTGCTGCGGCACACGAATCGCCGCCGACACCAGGGTAATCAGCTTGGCCATGACCTCGGCATCCGTGGCCGGGCGTCCCAGGCTCATGGAGTTCATCAGCAAACGCAGCTCGGTACCGGCCATCACCCCGGAGATCGCCTTGAGGGCAAATTGCAGGCGTACCCCCAGCTCGTTGCGCGGCAAGTCCGGAAGCGCCAGTGCGAAGGCTTCGAAGAAGCGCTGGAACACCGGCTGGTAATGCACCTTGAGGTATTCCTGGATAAACGGCGACGTGTCGCTGTACACCCGCCCCAGGAACCGGATGAATGAACGCCCTTCCCCGCTGGCCGGGTCGCTGCGTTCCAGGCCCATGGCCGGGGCGAACAGCACCCCGAGCAGGGTGTCGCAATCCAGCGGGCCGTCGGACTCGGCTTCGCACCGGGCGAGCAACTCCAGGCGCTGCTCGTTGAGTGGCTCCAGGCGCTGCATCAGCAGGGTTTTCATCAGGGAGTCCTTGTCCCCGAAGTGGTAATTCACCGCAGCGAGATTGACCTGGGCCCTCTCGGTTATCTGCCGCAACAAAACAGCGTCATAGCCGTATTTGATGAAAAGAGCCTCTGTCGCATCCAGCAATCGGGTCTTGGTAACGTTTGGAGCGCTGAGTTTCTTCGCGACCATAAGGATTGGAGTTCCACTGCGGAAATATTGTTTTAAAAATTAATTTGATTTTTTATACCGGGGCCGCTGCCTGAAAGCAAGTAGTGACACTGCGCCATACTATTCAAAGCCAACAGCAACGGGCTCGTTGAGGGTAGCTGATGGATTTTTCCGGCGCCTGAAA
Source organism: Pseudomonas sp. F8002 (assembly GCF_013385495.1). Lineage (NCBI taxonomy): Bacteria > Pseudomonadati > Pseudomonadota > Gammaproteobacteria > Pseudomonadales > Pseudomonadaceae > Pseudomonas > Pseudomonas sp. F8002. The sequence goes on from NZ_JACAPW010000006.1 coordinate 65,168, forward strand.
CGCCCCTTTGAAGAATCGTTTCAAAGGGTAAAACCGCTCTATATCCATGGCTGGCGGAACGGCTGGATCGCGGTTAGTATTCAAACAATATTTTAAAAACAAGAAATAAAACCAGTCCGTGACGTGTACCAGGCAGCTCCTGAACTTGTTACAAGGATTTTCGGGGGAAGCACGGCGCTGTCGAGGCTGCAGGCGTAGTCATGATGACAGATACCCCCGCGCACCCAGGCTTTATCTCCTTGCAAGGCATCGGCAAAAGCTATCAGCTGGCCGGTCAACACCTGTCGATTCTCAATGATGTATGCCTGGCCATCGAAACCGGTGACAGCTGCGGCATCCTCGGCGCCTCCGGCTCCGGCAAAAGTACCCTGCTCAATATTCTCGGCCTGCTGGATTTGCCCGACTGCGGCCAGTACCGCTTTGCCGGCCATGACATCTTCAGCGCCAGCCCCGATCAACTGGCCGCGATCCGCAATCAGCAGATCGGTTTCGTCTTCCAGAGTTTCAACCTGCTGCCACGCCTCAGTGCCCTGGACAACGTCGCCCTGCCCCTGAGCTACCGCGGCGTGTCACGCCACGACTCGGTGGAACAGGCCCTTTGCATGCTCGACCAGGTGGGCCTGGCCGAGCGCGCCCACCATCGCCCGGCCGACCTTTCCGGCGGCCAGCGCCAACGGGTCGCCATCGCCCGGGCATTGGTCGGCAACCCGTCGGTGATCCTCGCCGACGAACCCACCGGCAACCTCGACAGCACCACCGCCCAGGAGATCATGGACCTGTTGCTGGCGCTCAACCGCGAGCAGCAGGTGACGCTGATCATCGTCACCCACGACCCGCACATTGCCGAACGCCTGAATCGCAAGATCCTGGTGCGCAATGGCGTGGTGCAAGAGGCCGGGCGCCTATGAGCCTGCGGGTCGAACAAAGCCTGAGCCAATTGCTGCACGAGGCGTTTGTCAGCCTGCGCACCCTGGGCAAGCGCTCGATCCTGGCCTTGCTGGGCATCGTCATCGGCAGTTCCTCGGTGGTGGCGCTGATCAATATCGGGCACAACGCCGCCGAAGACGCGGCGATGATTTTCAAGGACATGGGCACCGACACCCTGGTGGCGCAATTCCCGCCCAGGGGGGCCAGCACTGCGCAAATGCCCGCCAGCCTGGACCTGGAAGCCGTGCGCCGCAGCGTTCCCGGCATTGCCCATATCGGTACGGTCTCGCTGTTCAGCGGGCCGGTGGTGTTCCATGGCCGTACCTGGAACGCAAGCCTCGTTGGCAGTACGCCGGACCTCAAGGATGCCATGCGCCTGTCGGTGCGCGACGGGCGCTTCCTGTCGAGTTTCGATGCTGGGGAAACCTATGCGGTCGTCGGTGACCAGGTCGTCCAGGCCTTGAGCGTGCCCGGCGACCCGCTGCAACTGGGCGACCGGGTACGTATCAACGATTACCTGTTCCTGATCGTGGGCATTCTGCACAGCCAGCCCCGGGCAATGCTGATTCCCGTACAGGCCAACGAATCGCTGTTCGTCCCCGCCCCGGGCATGCGCCGGATCTACGCCAGCCCGCAAATCGGCAACGTGATCATCCGTGCCACCCCCGGCCAGGATATGGAACGCCTCGCCCAGGACTCAGCCGTGGCACTGCGAGCCCAGCTCACCGACCACGATGTCGACATTCAGGTACCCCAGCAAATGATCGATGGCATGACCCGCCAAAGCCGGACCTTCGCCTACCTGCTGCTGGCCCTGGGCGCGATCTCCCTGGTGGGCGGCGGCGTCGGCGTGATGAACGTGATGCTGATGAACGTCTCGGAACGGCGCCGGGAAATCGGGATTCGCATGGCCCTCGGGGCGCGCCAGCGCGACATTCGCAACCTGTTCCTGCTGGAAGCCGTGACCCTGACCGCCGTGGGTGCGGTATGCGGCGCGGTACTGGGCATGACCGCCGCGTACCTGTATGCCAGGCTGTCCGGCTGGCAGTTTTCCCTGGCGGTAGCCGCGCTGCCGCTCGGGGTCGGCAGCACGTTGCTGGTGGGGCTGTTTTTCGGAATCTATCCGGCGGTGTCGGCCTCGCGGCTGCAGCCGGTGGAGGCCCTGCGCGATGAATAAACGGCTGCTGTTGTTGACCGCCTTGGTAAGCCTGCACAGCGTGGCCGCCGACGTGGTGATTCGCCCCTCCGCACCCAGTACCACCCGCAGTGGCTATGAACGCAGCGTGTCGCTGAATGCCCAGTCCACCACCCTGACCCTGGGGGATGCGGTGTACCTGGGCCTGCGCAACAACCCGGCGATTCGCAGCGCGTACCTGCAACGGGTGGCGCAGAAATTCGACCTGCGGGTGGCTGAAGACACGTTCAACCCCAAGCTGACCCTGAACAGCTACTACCGCACGACCAAAGGCACTGAAGACAGCTCCCGCAACGCTAACCTCGCGCCCAATGCCACCTTGCTCGGTGAGTACGGCACGCGCCTGAGCATGAACTGGACCCAACAACTGAACAACGCCGATCGCGCCGGACGCTACCGCAGCGACGGCCTCGACCTGTCGCTGATCCAACCGCTGATGCGCGGTGCCGGCTGGGACGCCACCACCGCCCCGCTGCGCCTGTCACGCCTGTCGGAACAGGCCAACCGCCTGAACCTCAAGGCCAACGTGGCGCAAACCATCAGCAACATCATCGCCACCTACCGCGAGTTGCTGCGGGCCCAGGAACAACTGAGCATCGTGCAGGACGCCCTCAAGCGCTCCGGCACTTTGCTTGAAGTGAACAAGGCACTGATCAGTGCCGGGCGCATGGCCGAGTTCGAGATTGTGCAGACCGAAGCCGATATCGCCACCCAGCAACTGGGGGTGGAAGAAGCCCAGAACCAACTGGACACCAGCCGCCTGGCCCTGCTGCGCCTGCTGGCCCTCGACCTGTCGACACCGATCCGCGCCACCGAGGCCCTTGAAGCCAGGCCCATGGACATCGATAAACGCCAGGCTTTCGTGCTGGCGCAGAACCAGCAGCCGGAATACCTCGCCACCCTGCTCGGCAGCCAGCAGGCCGACCTCAACCTGGTGATCGCCAAGGACTCCGGCCGCTGGCAAGTGGACCTGGTGGCCGGTGCCAACCAGATTCGGGCCGCCACCAATGACGATAACGGCTACAACAGCAACCGGCGCTGGGACAGCTACGCGGGCGTGCAGGTGCAGATTCCCATCGGCGACATCAGCACTCGCCAGGCCGAGGTGCACGCGCGGGTCGATGTGGAAAACCAGGAGATCATCATCGCCGACGCCCGCCAGCAACTGGAGCGCGACGTCAACGATGTGGTGCGCGACCTGGGCACTCGCTGGCGCCAGTATGAAATTTCCCAGCGGGCGGTAGAGTTGTCCAAGCGCAAGATCGAAATCGAACGGGAAAAACTCAGCGCCGGGCGCTCCACGAACTTCCAGGTATTGAGTTTCGAAACCGACCTGCGCAACGCCGAGAACTCGCGGCTCAACGCGCTGATTGCCTATTTGAACGCCCAGACTCAGCTCGACTTGACCTTGGGCATGACGCTGGAAAGTTGGGAAATCGCCCTCAATGACTACTAATAAGAAGCGCCTGTTGGGCGCCGTGTTGATTGTGCTGGTGGCTGGCGTCGGCATTTCGCTGCTCAGCCGTCAAAGCCCGGCCGCCAACCAGCCCGGCAACGCCGAGCAGTGGCTGGCGGTGAAGGTCGACCCGCTGGTGCATCAGATCGGCCTGGTGGGCAAGATCGAGCCTGACACCACCATCACCCTCACCGCGCCGTTCGACGGTAATGTGCAGGCCAACCTGGTGGAACAGGGCCAGCGGGTCGAGGCCGGGCAGGTGCTGCTGCGCATGGACCCGGCCACCCTCGAAGTGCAACTGCGCGACGCCCTCTCCGCCCAGCTCAAGGCCCGGCGCACGGTGCAGGAAATGCAGGACTGGGACAGCGGCCAGCAAGTCGGGCGCGCCCGCCGCACCCTGCGCACTGCCGAAATGACCGCCAGCAACACCCAGCGCAAACTCACCGAAAGCGAAAACCTGTTCAAGCGCGGCATCATCCCGCGCAACGAACTCGACGACCTGAAACAGCAGGCCACCCAGCAACAACTCGACCTGACGGCCGCCCGCGCTGAGCTGCAACAGACAGTTGAACAAGGCAAGGGCGAATACCGGCAGATCGCCGATATGGAGCTGACCAACGCCACCGTGAAATATGACGCCCTGCATACCCTGCTCGACGGCAAGGAAGTCAAGGCCCCGTTCTCCGGCATTGTGGTGCCGGCGCCGGGCAGTAACTCATCGACCCAGGGCAGCGGGAGCAATAACGCGCCGGTGCAGGCCGGGAGCAAGGTCAACCAGGGCCAGGTGCTGTTTGGACTGGCGAACATCGAGAAACTGAAAATCGTCGCCAAGGTGTCGGAACTGGACATCAACCAGTTGCACCAGGGGCAGGCGGTGGAGGTGATGGGCGACGGGTTTGATGGGGAACGGCTGACGGGGTCGGTCAGCGTGGTCAGTGGCCTGGCGATTACCAGCGACAGCCAGGGTAGCGCGCAGTTTCCGGTGACCCTGTCGATTCCCAAGCTGACCCCGCAACAGTTGCAGCGGGTAAGGTTGGGGATGAGCGCGCGGTTGACCATTGTGACGTACAACAATGACCAGGCGATTGTCGTACCGGCCCAGGCGATCAGTCGCGGGGATGGGGTGATGACGGTGGAATATCGGGCAGCGATGGATAAACCGGTGGAGCGGGTGACGGTGACCACCGGGCAGTCGACGGCCCAGGGGGTTGAAGTGTTTGGGTTGAAGCCCGGGTTTGTGAAGGTCGGTCCATGAACCCGACCTGTAGGCGCTGGCTTGCCTGCGATAGCAATCTCTCAGTTGATAAAGATGCAGCTGACCCACCGCTATCGCAGGCAAGCCAGCTCCCACATTAGATTCAGAGGTGTGCCAACCTCGCGGCCAGCGCCTTGGCCTGAATCGCGACATCCGTCACTGCGGTACTTTCCCACCACATCCCGCGCAACGGCGGGCCCATGGCAAACAGCCGCTGGCTGACATTCCCGTGGGCATCCAGCACCGCCCCCGACACATCCGCCGCAATCCCCAACGCCAACGGCCCGGGCTGAATCAGCCCGCGCTTGAGCAACTGCCGGGGCAACGGCCGGGCCACGCGCCGCCAGTCATATTCAATCCCGCTGGAGTTGATCAGCGCCGCCCCCGACACCTGCACCACGTCCTGCTCTCCACGATGACGCAGGCGGATCGTCACCTCACCTTGCGAAGGCACCAGCCCCTTGTACGAAGCCGCCCGGATCCGCAGCCGCCCTTCCCCATGCAACCGCGCCACCAACTCGGCACTCAACGGCGGCGAACGGTGGTGGTGGCTTTCCCACCAGGGCCGCACATGCCGCACGAACTGACGTTTCTCGCCCTCGCTGGCCTGGCTCCACAACCGCCCGATGTTGGCACGCACGGTGTCCAGCGGCGCTTGCCAGTCAATCCCCTCCGCCAGCGCGAGCCGGCATTGGCGCCGCACCTCCCGCAGCAATTGCCGGGGGCTGCGAAGGCTGTGGTCTTCTCCCAGGAAGTCGACCCAGCCCGGCGGCTGCCGACGGACATGGGGCAACAGGCCGTGGCGCGAAAAAATCTCGATGGGCCCGCGATGACCGGCCTGTTCCAGGGACACCACGGCGTCCACCATGGTCAGCCCGGAACCGATGATCAGCACGGTGGATTGCGGGTCCAGTTGGGTCATGGCCGGTACATCCCACGGGTCGACGGCAGCGGCATTCAAGCCGCTGGATTCGGTCTGTGGCGTGCGTGCCGCCGGGAACATGCCAGTGGCCAATACCGCACAGGCACCGCGCAGTTGCTGGCCGTCGCTCAAGGTCAGCCGCGTGGCGTGTTCATCCACCTCAAGGTCTGTCACCTCGGCGCGAATGTGCTCGACGGTCGACGCGGAAATCGCCTTGGCCTCGGCCAGCCGCTGCTGCGCGTACAGGCCAAAAATCCCGCGGGGCGGAAACAGTTCGCTGATGGGCACGTGCTGCTGGTCCGACTCGGGCCAGCCGCCGCCGGCAATGTAGGCGGTCAGCCACTGGGTCAGGTCATCCGCGTTGTCCGGGTCGACGCTCATGCGCGCGGCATTGCCGTTCAAGGTGTGCCCAAGCTCTACCGCACTGTAGGCCTCGCCGCGCCCCAGTTCCTGGCGCGGCTCGATCACCAGGATCTGCCGCGTGCCCGGCAGGCGCAGCAACTGCACCGCCAGCATCGTCCCGCTGAGGCCGCCGCCGACAATCAGCACATCGGCGTTGCGAATGGCGCTCGTCGCCTGTCCGCGTTCGGTTTCACTCATGAAATTGCGCCCTTACTGTCTGCCTGAATGGTTGTGGTAAAAATCGCCCCGTGCAGTATCCAGCACATCCACCCGGGACGCCTAGTTCAGCCCGACTGCGGGAAGCCCAGGCTCTGGCCGCTAATCAGCCATTGCTCCAGCACCGTCGCCAGGCCGCCTTGCCAATGGGTGCTTTCCCCGCTCCACAATTCGGTCTTGCCCGAAGGCTGCCACCAGCGACAGAGCCGTTGTGAGGTGTCCACAGGGTCGATCCGTCGCACCATCGCCAACGGCTGGAGCCCAGGGACATACGCGTGGGTAGGCCGGATGCGCCACACTTGTTGCTGCAGGGCAGCGGCCTCGAGGTCATCCGCCAGGGTCAGGATCTGGCCACCGATCACCTGGGCGGCCAGGGCCAGCAGCAATAGGCCGGGTTCGAAGGCACCGCTGAGGGCCAGCCGCGACTGCTCGGTAAAGCCCTGCTGACGCAAGCCATCAGCCAGGCGCTCGACATCCCGCAACGCATCGATCCAGCGCCAGGCATACCACTGGCCGTCACGTTTGTGGCGCAGGGCGCTGTGCAACGGGGTCACTTGTGCCCAATGGCGCAACTGCGCCAACGCCTCGGGCAACACCGTGACCCGTTCGGCGGGCCATTCCACATCCAGCGCAAGTTCAAGTTCATGCACGCTCATAGGGTGATGCTCCTATTGGTGAAACAAGCATGCGGTGGTCCGCTGGCCGGATTTATGTGGGCGGCGGTGGGACGGCTCGACTCGCTCGCGAAAACGGTGCGTCAGGCAACATCAATGCTGAATGTCAGTCCGCATTCGCGAGCAAGCCCGCTCCCACATTTGTTTTATGTACACCCGACAAATCACGATAGCTGGCCCCCGGATGGTTGTCCGCCAACCGCGCGCCGTCCCCAAACAATTTCTCCCGCAGGGTGCCCTGGGCATATTCGGTCTTGTACACGCCGCGCTTCTGCAACTCGGGCACCAGCAACTCGACCGCGTCGATAAAGGTCTCGTGGGTCAGTGCATAGGCCAGGTTGAAGCCGTCCACATCGGTCTCTTCAACCCATTCCTGCAACAGATCGGCCACGGTTTCCGGGCCGCCGACGAACAACGGGCCGAAGCCGCCGATGCCGACCCAGTCTGCCAGTTCATTCGGGGTCCAGACCTTGTTCGGGTCGGCAGTGGAGAAGGCTTCCACCGCCGATTGAATGGCGTTGGTATGCACATGCTTGAGGGGTTCATCGGGCTTGAACTGGCTGAAGTCGATGCCGGTCCAGCCGGAGATCAGGGCCATCGCGCCTTCGTAGCTGACATAGGATTTGTATTCGTCGAATTTGGCCTTGGCCTTGGCATCGGTCTCGCCAACGATCACCGTCTGCAAGTTGAAGATCAGGATTTTCTTCGGGTCACGCCCCGCCTCGGCCGCACGGCGGCGGATATCGGCAACGGTTTTCTTCAGCAGCACTTTCGACGGTGCGGCAACGAACACGCATTCGGCCTGTTCGGCGGCGAACTGTTTGCCACGGCTCGACGCCCCGGCCTGGTACAGCACCGGCGTGCGTTGTGGCGACGGTTCGCACAGGTGAATGCCGGGCACCTGAAAGTGTTTGCCGACGTGGCGGATCTCGTGGATCTTGCTCGGGTCGCTGAAGATCCGCCGTTCGCGGTCGCGCAACACCGCGCCCTCTTCCCAGCTGCCTTCCCAGAGCTTGTAGCAAACCTCCAGGTATTCCTCGGCGTAGTCGTAGCGCGCATCGTGTTCGGTCTGGGCTTTCTGGCCGAGGTTCTTCGCGCCGCTTTCCAGGTACGAGGTGACGATGTTCCAGCCGACGCGGCCCTTGGTCAGGTGGTCGAGGGTGGAAAGGCGCCGGGCGAACGGGTACGGGTGTTCGAAGGACAGTGAAGCGGTGAGGCCAAAACCCAGGTGTTCGGTGACCAGCGCCATGGGGGCGATCAGCGACAGCGGGTCGTTGACCGGCACTTGGGTCGCCTGGCGAATCGCTGCGTCACCGTTGCCGTTATAGACGTCGTAGATGCCCAGCACGTCGGCGATGAACAGGCCGTCGAACTTGCCGCGCTCGAGAATTTTTGCCAGGTCGGTCCAGTATTCCAGGTCCTTGTACTGCCATGAGCGGTCACGCGGGTGGGCCCACAGGCCCGGCGACTGGTGGCCGACACAGTTCATGTCGAAGGCATTCAAACGGATTTCACGAGGCATTAAACGTTACTCCGGGGGGCGACACCGTTGAGGTGGTAGTTGCCGACAATCTGGTATTTCCAGCGCAGGGGATCATCAAGGGTCGGCGGCAGCGCAGTACGCTGGCCGGTGAGTTCGAATTCGGCGTTGCTGACAGCGATGAGGGCCTCGGCAGCCGCTATCTGGGCTTCTGTGAGGGCCACCGGGCCTGGGTGGGTTTCGGCACGTTCAAACAAAGCAGCCGCTACCTCCACGCGAATCTGCAAATCGCCAAAGCGGCTGATCACGTAGGGGTCATCACTTTTCTCGACAAAGCGCCGGGTGCTTTCCAGCAGTTGGCGCGCCTGATTCAGTGCGGTCATGGATGCAGCTCCTCAGTTCCAGGCATGGCGTGCGGGCTTGACGCCGTTGAGCACGAAGTTGCCGATCAGGTGGTATTTCCAGCGGGCCGGGTCGTGCAGGGTGTGGGTACGTGCGTTGCGCCAGAAGCGGTCGAGGTTGTGCTTGCCGGACACCGAGCGGGTGCCGGCCAGTTCGAAGAGTTTGCTGCTGGCGAGCAAGGCGGTTTCCGCCGACAGCACTTTGGCCTGGGCGACGACCAACGAGGCATTGGCCACGGTGTCTTCGTTGGGGTTGGCCAGGGCCTGGTCGACGGCAATGCCGGCCTTGGCGAGGATCGCTTCGGTGCCGTGGACCCGCCATTCCAGGTCGCCGATGGCGGCGATGGTGAACGGGTCTTGCCAGCCGTGATCCTGCTGGCTGTCGATCCAGGGCCGGGCCTGGCGTGCATGAATCTTGGCTTGTTCCAGGGCCCCGAGGGCGATGCCGGTGTCGACGGCCGCCTGGATGATCTGCGAAATCGGGCCGTTGGCGGTGGGTTGGTCGAAGGCCTGGTGCGCGGGGATCACCGCACTCAGCGGCACCTTCACCCCGTCGAGGGTCACGCCGCCGCTGGCGGTGGTGCGCTGGCCGAAGCCGTCCCAGCTGTCGATCACTTGCAGGCCCGGCGCGTCCCGTTCGACAAAGGCGATGAACGCCTGGTCCTTTTCGTTGACGCCCACCGTCGGCACGATATGGGCGAACAGTGCGCCGGTGCAGTAGAACTTCTCGCCGTTGATGTACGCACTGTCGCCGTCGAAGCGCACTTGTGTGTCAAACGTGCCGGCGTTCTTGCTCTTGGCTTCGGAGAAGGCATTGCCGAACCGATAGCCCTGCAGGACCTTGGCGAAGTAGTGCTGCTTTTGCTCCTCGCTGGCGGTTTGCAGGAGGATGTCGACGACGCCCAGGTGGTTCTGCGGAATCTGCCCCAGGGACGGGTCGGCGGCGGAGATCAGCTTGATCACCTCGGCCACCGTCACATAGGACACTCCCGCGCCGCCGTAGGCCTTGGGAATGGTGATGCCCCACAGGCCACTGGCAGAGAATTCGTCCAGCTCGGCCACCGGCAGGCGTCGCTCGCGGTCGCGCACGCCGGCGTCCACGGCAAAACGCTTGGCCAACTCGGTGGCAACCGCAATGGCCTCGGCGTCCGAACGGATGATGTGGGCAGGTTGTAGGGGTTGGGCTGACATGGGCCGACTCCAGGCTCCAGAGAGATACTGGAGTGATTGCAGGAGTCGTGCCCGAATGCAATGTGCAATGAAATCAGCGGGTTGCCGGTATATCAGGGAAATCGTTGGCGGGTCAAAACAGCAAAGTGTCCAACCACTGTTGCGCTGCCAACAGTTAAATCACCACGTTGCGCACAAACCGCACCGCCACGTCGCCGTCATTGCGATAGGCGTGAAGGTAGCGGCTGGCGAACATCAGGAACTCACCGGTGGCGACGTGTTTCTCCTCATCCCCCAGCACCAGCGTCAGCGTGCCTTCGAACACAAACAACTGCACGCTCCAACCCTCGGGGTCCGGTTCAGGCATGTAGCGATCGCCGGGCTCCAGGCGCATCTCCCATAGTTCCACCTCGCGACGCGCGGTGGCCTTGGCCAGCAGCACGGCTTTGCTGCCGGGGATGTCACCGGCCCAGGCCAGTTCGTTGATACGGCTGTGATCAGCGGCATCCGGGGCCTGGATCAAGTCGCTGAAGGCCACGTCCAGGGCTTCGGCCACCCGGTCGAGGGTCGACAGGCTGACGTTTTTCTCCCCCGCCTCGATTGCCACCAGCATGCGCCGGCTGACGCCGGATTTTTCGGACAGCGCCGTCTGGCTCAACTCAGCCGCATGGCGCAGGCGCCGAACGTTCTGGCTGACGTGTTGCAGGACCGAGGCCCGTTGCGGATTTTCTTTGTGCACTATATTGCTCACAGGGTGGGGTTGCGCAGTATACTGCCCAGCTTGCGGCGCATTGTGCGGTCCGCGCCCTTCCTGTGCAAGACCGAGCCGCCATGACCACCTCCCCATTGTTTTCCCGTTTCAGCAAAGCCGAATGTGTATTGGTGGTGATCACCATGTTTTGGGGCGGCACCTTTTTGCTGGTGCAGCACGCCATGGCGGTCAGCGGCCCGATGTTTTTCGTCGGCCTGCGTTTTGCTGCAGCGGCGCTCATCGTCGGGGCGTTCTCATTCCGCAGCCTGCGGAACCTGACGCTGTTTGAATTGAAGGCTGGCTGCTTTATCGGTGTGGCGATCATGTTCGGCTACGGTTTGCAGACCATTGGCTTGCAGACGATCCTGAGCAGCCAATCGGCATTTATTACTGCGCTGTATGTGCCATTCGTGCCGCTGCTGCAATGGCTGGTACTGGGACGGCGGCCGGGGTTGATGCCGAGCATCGGCATCATGCTCGCGTTTACCGGGCTGATGCTGCTGACCGGCCCGGCCGGGGCATCATTGAATTTCAGCCCCGGTGAAATCGCCACGTTGATCGGTGCGGTAGCAATTGCCGCCGAGATCATCCTGATCAGCGCCTTTGCCGGGCAGGTCGATGTACGCCGGGTAACGGTGGTGCAACTGGCCACGGCGTCGGTGCTGTCGTTCCTGATGGTGGTGCCGATGGGCGAGGCGCTGCCGGGGTTTTCCTGGTTGCTGCTGTTCAGCGCGGTGGGCCTGGGGCTGACCAGCGCGGTGATTCAGGTGGCGATGAACTGGGCGCAGAAAAGCGTCTCACCGACTCGCGCCACGCTGATTTATGCCGGGGAGCCGGTGTGGGCCGGCGTCGTCGGGCGGATTGCCGGGGAGCGGTTCCCACCGATTGCCATGGTGGGCGCGGCGTTGATCGTGGCGGCGGTGATTGTCAGTGAGATGAAAACCCGCCGGCAGCGGCTCGCCGAGCCCCAGGCCGAACTGGAACATGAAAACCAGGGTTGAACGGCCTCAGAGGCGCAACTCACCGTCCAGGTTGATGGCCTGCAAGAACGCCTCGTCATGGGACACCACGATCAGCGCGCCCTGGTACTGATTGAGCATTTGCTCCAGGGCAATCCGGCTGGGCAAATCCAGATGGTTGTCGGGTTCGTCCAGCAACAACAATTGTGGCGGATGCTCGGCGTAGAGCTGTGCGGCCAGGGCAATTTTCAGACGCTCGCCGCCGCTCAGTTGGCGCGTATCGAGGACCGCCCGGTCGGCATCGATGCCCATTTGCGCCAGCCGGGTACGCGCTTCGCTTTCCGCCAGTAGCGGATTACTTTCATAAAGCCATTGCACCGCCGTGCGCTCGGGGTGCTCCAGCCCGGCGTGTTGGTCCAGCCAGCCGATATGGCAACTGCGCGCCAACTCACCGGCAGCCACCGGCAACTGGCCGGCAATCACCCGCAGCAGGGTCGACTTGCCACTGCCATTGGCCCCCACGATTGCCATGCGCATCGGGCCGGTCAGGGTCAGATTGATCGGTGCCGGACTGCCAAACGGCAACACCACGTCGTTCAACTGCAGCACCAGCTTGCCCTGGGGCACCACGCTTTCCGGCGACAGCATCATGCGCTGGATCTCGGGCGCACACCGCGCACGCGCCTCGGCGATCCGCTGCTGTTGCTGCTCACGCGCCAGCTGCTGGTTGAGGCGCAACTTGCCCTGGCTGTTTTCACTGCGCTCTTTCTGGGCGTTGGTGATCAGTTTGGTCTGGTTGCCATCCCGGGCCTGGCGGTCGCCCCGGGCATTGCGGCGCTGCTGACGCTCCATCTGGATGACCGCTTCACGCTGCTCACGTTTGGCGTGCGCGCGCTCCCCCTGCAACGCCGACTGGAACGCCTGCTGCTCCTGCTCTCGTGTCGCCGCATAGTGGCTGTAATTACCGCCGTACACCGCCAAGCCCTTGGGCGACAGTTCGACAATCTCATCCATGTGCTCCAGCAACCCACGATCATGGCTGATCAGCACCAGGCCGCCGGGCCACCGATCAATCTGCTGGGCAAGCTTGTGCTGCTGATCAATGTCCAGGTGGTTGCTGGGCTCATCGAGGATCAACCAGTCTGCCCTCGACAACCAGGCGCCCAGCAAAGCGACGCGCTGGCGTTCGCCGCCACTGAGGGCCGCGGTTGGCGAGTCGGCAGTCAAGTGCCCCAGGCCGATTTGCTCCAGGGCCGCCGCCAGTCGAGGCGCGCAATCCCATTGATCAACAGCCAGTGCATGGTCGTGTTCGTCCACGCTGCCCTCGGCGATGCGCGCCAACGCTGCCAGCACTTGGTCGACACCCGCCAGCGCCGCCACGCTGGGATAGTGTTCGGGCTCCAGCAGTTGCGTCACCGCGTACACACTGCCCTCACGGCGTACATGCCCGCGGGTGGGCTGCAGGGTGCCCGCGAGCATTGCGCCCAGCAAGGACTTGCCAGTCCCGTTGGCCCCCACAAGGCCGGTCGCCCGGGCGCTGAAGGCATGGTTCAGGTTATCGAACAGGCTGCGTCCATCCGGCAGGCTGTAGGCGACATGGTCAAGGTGGAGCAATCGCTGGGTCATCACACGTCCTTATGCAACAGGCTGAAAAAAACCTTTGAACAGCATACCTTCCCTGGATACAGGCATTGAAACAATGCCAAACAGCCTTTTTCAGCCTACCTTGTAGGATCATGCCACATCTTGCCGTTTGGTGATCAAGATTCCGGCACGTATGATGCATCCCAAACTCCCGCAGATTAGAAGCCTATGTCCCTGATAGTTCTACTGCTTCTGCCTTTTATCGGCAGCTGTCTGGCGGCCTTGCTGCCGCACAACGCACGCAACACAGAGTCCCTGCTGGCCGGCCTTGTGGCCCTGGTCGGGACGGTTCAAGTCGCCCTGCTCTACCCCCAGATCGCCCACGGTGGCGTGATACGTGAAGAATTCATGTGGTTGCCCAGCCTCGGGCTGAACTTCGTATTGCGCATGGACGGTTTTGCCTGGTTGTTCTCGATGCTGGTGCTGGGCATCGGGACCCTGGTGTCGCTGTACGCCCGGTATTACATGTCGCCGGAAGACCCGGTGCCGCGCTTCTTCGCGTTTTTCCTGGCCTTCATGGGTGCGATGCTTGGCCTGGTGATCTCCGGCAACCTGATCCAGATCGTGTTTTTCTGGGAACTCACCAGCCTGTTCTCGTTCCTGCTGATCGGCTACTGGCACCACCGCGCCGATGCCCGGCGTGGCGCCTATATGGCGCTGATGGTCACCGGCGCGGGCGGCTTGTGCCTGCTGGCGGGGGTGATGCTGCTCGGGCATATCGTCGGCAGCTACGACCTGGACCAGGTCCTGGCTGCCGGTGATCAGATCCGTGCCCATTCGTTGTACCCGATCATGCTCGCCCTGGTGCTGATCGGCGCCCTGAGCAAAAGCGCGCAATTCCCCTTCCACTTCTGGCTGCCCCACGCCATGGCTGCACCGACGCCGGTGTCGGCCTACCTGCACTCGGCAACGATGGTGAAGGCCGGCGTGTTCCTGCTGGCCCGCCTGTGGCCGTCGCTGTCCGGCAGCGAAGAGTGGTTCTGGATTGTCGGCGGTGCCGGTGCCATTACCCTGCTGCTCGGCGCTTATTGCGCCATGTTCCAGAACGATCTCAAGGGCCTGCTGGCCTACTCCACCATCAGCCACCTCGGGCTGATCACCTTGCTGCTGGGCCTCAACAGCCCGCTGGCCGCTGTCGCCGCCGTATTCCATATCCTTAACCACGCCACTTTCAAGGCGTCGCTGTTCATGGCGGCGGGGATCATCGACCACGAAAGCGGCACCCGTGACATCCGCAAGCTCAGCGGCCTGTTCAAGCTGATTCCGTTTACCGCCACCCTGGCGATGGTCGCCAGTGCGTCCATGGCAGGCGTGCCGCTGCTCAACGGCTTCCTGTCCAAGGAAATGTTCTTCGCCGAGACCGTGTTCATCTCCGCCACCGCCTGGGTGGAAATCGCCCTGCCGGTCATCGCCACCATCGCCGGTACCTTCAGCGTGGCCTATGCCCTGCGCTTTACCGTGGATGTGTTCTTCGGCCCCAAGGCCACCAACCTGCCCCACACCCCGCACGAGCCGCCACGCTGGATGCGTGCGCCGGTGGAGTTGCTGGTGTTTACCTGCCTGCTGGTGGGGATTTTCCCGGCCCAGGTGGTCGGTTCGATCCTCGCCGCAGCGGCCCTGCCGGTGGTCGGCGGCGAACTGCCGGAATACAGCCTCGCCATCTGGCACGGCTGGAACGCGCCGATGATCATGAGCCTGGTGGCCATGTCCGGCGGCGTGGTGCTCTATCTGCTGCTGCGCAAGCAACTCAAGTTGGGCCGCTTCAAATACCCGCCGATCATCAGCTACTTCAATGGCAAGCGCGGCTTCGAGCGCTGCCTTGTGGTGATGATGCGCGGGGTGCGCAAGATCGAAAAACGCATCAGCACCAAACGCCTGCAAACCCAGCTGTTCCTGCTGGTGCTGGCGGCGGTGATCGCCGGGTTGATCCCGATGCTCTACAGCGGCATCAGTTGGGGCGACCGGCCGAAGATCCCGGGCTCCATCGTGTTCGTCACCCTGTGGCTGCTGGCAATCGCCTGCGCCCTGGGCGCCGCCTGGCAAGCCAAGTACCACCGGCTGGCAGCCCTGACCATGGTCAGCGTGTGCGGAATGGTGACCTGCGTGACCTTCGTCTGGTTCTCGGCGCCAGACCTGGCGCTGACGCAACTGGTGGTGGAAGTGGTCACCACCGTGCTGATCCTGCTGGGCCTGCGCTGGCTGCCACGGCGGATCGAAGAAGTTTCCCCACTGCCCAGCTCGCTGCGCAAGGCACGCATCCGCCGCCTGCGGGACTTCCTCCTGTCCACCGTGGTCGGTGGCGGCATGGCGCTGCTCTCCTACGCGATGCTGACCCGCCAGACCCCCAACGACATCTCCTCGTTCTACCTCAGCCGTGCCCTGCCCGAAGGCGGTGGCAGCAATGTGGTGAACGTGATGCTCGTGGACTTCCGGGGCTTCGACACCCTCGGGGAAATCACCGTGCTCGGCGCCGTGGCGCTGACCGTCTACGCCCTGCTGCGCCGCTTCCGCCCGTCGAAGGAAAGCATGGAATTGCCCGCGCAACAGCGCCAACTGGCACCCGACGTGGCCACCGACCTGATCAACCCGCGCCAGGCCAGCGACACCGCCCTGGGCTTCATGATGGTGCCGGCGGTGCTGGTGCGCCTGCTGCTGCCGATTGCCCTGGTTGTCTCGTTCTACCTGTTCATGCGTGGGCACAACCAACCGGGCGGCGGGTTTGTCGCCGGTCTGGTGATGTCCGTCGCGTTCATCCTGCAATACATGGTCGCCGGTACCCAGTGGGTCGAGGCGCAGATGAGCCTGCGGCCGATGCGCTGGATGGGTTTTGGCTTGTTGTCGGCAACCCTGACCGGGCTGGGCGCACTGCTCGCCGGCTACCCGTTCCTCACCACGCACACCTGGCACTTCAGCCTGCCGGTGCTGGGGGACATCCACGTCGCCAGCGCGCTGTTCTTCGACGTCGGTGTGTACGCCATGGTGGTCGGCTCGACCTTGCTGATGCTCACCGCCCTCGGCCACCAATCGGTGCGCGCCCATAAACCCAGTAACCAGGCGAAAGCCGTTGCCAGCCCAGGAGGAGCCGCCTGATGGAAGAAGTCATCGCAATTGCCATTGGGGTCCTGGCGGCCTCCGGCGTCTGGCTGATCCTGCGGCCACGGACGTTCCAGGTGGTGATGGGCCTGTGCCTGCTCTCCTACGGGGTCAACCTGTTCATCTTCAGCATGGGCAGCCTGTTTATCGGCAAGGAGCCGATCATCAAGGATGGCGTGCCGCAAGACTTGCTCAACTACACCGATCCGCTGCCCCAGGCCCTGGTGCTGACGGCAATCGTGATCAGCTTCGCCATGACCGCACTGTTCCTGGTGGTGCTGCTGGCATCCCGGGGCCTGACCGGCACTGACCATGTGGACGGCCGGGAGCCCAAGGAATGACCTGGATGAATCAACTGATCATCGCGCCGATCCTGCTGCCGTTGCTGACCGCCGCGCTGATGCTGATGCTCGGCGAGAAGCACCGCCCGCTCAAGGCGCGGATCAACCTGTTCTCCAGCATGGTGGGCCTGGGCATCGCCGTGCTGTTGCTGTACTGGACCCAGAAAGGCGGCCCCGGCTCCATCGGTGTGTACCTGCCGGGCAACTGGCAGGTGCCGTTCGGCATCGTGCTGGTGGTGGACCAACTCTCGGCGATGATGCTGGTGCTCACCGGGATCATTGGCGTCAGCGCCCTGCTGTTCGCCATGGCCCGTTGGGATCGGGCCGGCACCAGTTTCCATGCGCTGTTCCAGATTCAGTTGATGGGCCTGTATGGCGCCTTCCTGACCGCCGACCTGTTCAACCTGTTCGTGTTTTTCGAGGTGCTGCTGGCGGCGTCCTACGGCCTGATGCTCCACGGTTCCGGCCGGGCGCGGGTGTCGGCGGGGTTGCATTACATCTCGATCAACCTGCTGGCCTCGACCTTGTTCCTGATTGGCGCGGCGCTGATCTATGGCGTCACCGGTACCCTGAACTTTGCCGACCTGGCACTGAAAATCCCCCTGGTGCCGGAAGCCGATCGCGGCCTGCTGCATGCCGGTGCGGGCATCCTCGCCGTCGCCTTCCTGGCCAAGGCCGGGATGTGGCCGCTGAACTTCTGGCTGGCGCCTGCCTACTCCTCGGCCAGTGCGCCAGTGGCGGCGATGTTTGCGATCATGACCAAGGTCGGCGTGTACACCGTGCTGCGTCTGTGGAACCTGCTGTTCTCCGGCCAGGCGGGTGCCTCGGCACTGTTTGGCGGCGACTGGCTGATCTACGGCGGCATGGCAACCATCGTCTGCGCGGCGCTGGCGATGATCGCGGCGCAACGCCTGGAACGCATGGCCAGCCTGAGCATCCTGGTGTCCGCCGGGATCCTGCTGTCGGCGGTGGGTTTTGCCCAGCCAAGCCTGACCGCCGGGGCGCTGTTTTATCTGGTCAGCTCCACCCTGGCGCTGAGTGCGCTGTTCCTGCTGGCCGAATTGATCGAGCGTTCGCGCTCGGCCAACGACATGCCCCTGGACGATGAAATCGAGGCCCTGCCCAAGGCCATGGAATCCCTGCATCCACCGCCCGGCACCAACCTCGACGATGAACAGAAAGCCGTGGTCGGCCAGGTGATTCCCTGGACGGTCGCGTTCCTCGGCCTGAGTTTTATCGCCTGCGCCCTGCTGATCATCGGCATGCCGCCGCTGTCCGGGTTTATCGGCAAGCTCAGCCTGCTCAGCGCCTTGATCAACCCGTTGGGCCTGGGCAATGCCATCGACGAACCGGTGCGTCCGGCCGCCTGGGGCCTGGTGGCACTGCTGATCTTCTCCGGCCTGGCTTCGCTGATCGCCTTCGCCCGCCTCGGCATCCAGCGCTTCTGGACCCCGGAAGAACGTCCATCGCCGCTGCTGCGCCGCTTCGAATGCGTGCCGATTTTCTTCCTGCTGGGCCTGAGCATCGCCCTGACGTTCAAGGCCGAGCCGCTGATGCGCTATACCCAGGCGGCCGCCGAGAGCCTGAACAACCCGGAACACTATGTGATGGCGGTCATGGCGACGCGTCCGGTGCCGAGCCCTGAAGCCAAGGCCGCCGCCCTGGAGGTGCAGCCATGAAGCGCCTGTTCCCTGCCCCGTGGCTGTCACTGGCATTGTGGTTGTTGTGGCTGGTGCTGAACCTGTCCGTCAGCCCCGGCAATCTGCTGCTGGGGGCAATCCTCGGCTTTGCCGCACCGCTGATGATGGCGCCGCTGCGCCCGCTGCCGATTCGCATCCGCCGCCCGGGGGTGATCATCCGTTTGTTCTTCCTGGTGGGGCGTGACGTGATCATCTCCAACCTCGCCGTGGCCTGGGGCATCCTGACCTGCGGCTCTCGCCCACCGCGTTCGCGCTTTATCAAGATCCCCCTGGACCTGCGGGATGCCAACGGCCTGGCCGTGCTGGCGATGATCACCAGCGTGACGCCGGGCACCGTATGGTCGGAACTGGCCCTGGACCGCAGCGTCCTGCTGATCCACGTGTTCGACCTGGATGACGAAGCGCAGTTTATCGAGCACTTCAAACACGCCTACGAACGGCCCCTGATGGAGATCTTCGAATGAGCGCCCTGCTCTCCAATGCGATCCTGTTCAGCCTGTTCCTGTTCTCCCTGGCCATGGTGCTGACCCTGGTGCGCCTGTTCAAAGGCCCGTCGGCCCAGGACCGGGTGCTGGCGCTGGATTACCTGTACATCCTGGCCATGCTGATGATGCTGGTGCTGGGTATTCGGTATGCCAGTGACACGTATTTTGAAGCGGCGCTGTTGATTGCGCTGTTTGGCTTTGTGGGGTCGTTTGCCCTGGCGAAATTCCTGCTGCGTGGGGAGGTGATCGAATGATCAATGTCGATGTGTTGCCGCTGTGGGTTGAGGTGATCGTCGCAGTATTGCTGGTGCTGAGCAGCCTGTTTGCGCTGATTGGAGCGATTGGGTTGTTGCGGATGAAGAACTTTTTCCAGCGCATGCACCCGCCGGCGCTGGCCTCGACCTTGGGCGCCTGGTGTGTGGCGCTGGCCTCGATCATCTACTTTTCGGTGCTCAAGTCCGGGCCGGTGTTGCACGGTTGGTTGATCCCGATCTTGCTGTCGATCACAGTGCCGGTGACCACATTGCTGCTGGCACGCACCGCGTTGTTCCGCAAGCGCATGGCCGGGGATGATGTGCCGGCTGAAGTCAGCAGCCGTCGCACTGACAGCGGCAGCTGATCCCCACAGGCGCCGCAGTGGTGAAATTCGTTCTCCAATAGAATCCATAAAATAGAACCTCAATCGCTAATCCCGGTATCGGGATCACTTTATGAGGTTCTCCCCCATGGCATTCACTCCCATTGTCCAGGCCCATCTCGACGCGTGGGTTGCCTGCGCCGCTGACTTCGGCCCATTTCTCACGGGCCAGGAAACCACCCTCACCCTCAATGAGCAGCGCAAGGCTTATGAGCAGGTGCTTTGTTCCCATCCGATTCCCGCCGGTGTCAGCTTTTGTGACGTCGATATGGGTGGCGTACCGGGCATGATGGTCGTGCCGGATGGGTTTGAGGGTGACCGGGTGCTGCTTTACATCCACGGCGGTGGTTATGTCGGCGGCAGCCCGCGGGGCTACCTGGGTCTTGCCGGCCACTTCGCAAAATTGCTGGGTGCAAAAGTCTACCTGCCCGACTACCGCCTGGCGCCTGAGCATCCGTTCCCCGTACCTATTGATGACACGTTGCAGGCTTATCGCTGGCTGCTCGACCAGGGCAATGACCCCAGGTCCATCGTGTTCTCGGGCGATTCGGCCGGCGGCGCAATGGTGGTGTCGGTGATGGTCAAGGCCCGCAACGCAGGCCTGCCACTGCCCGCCGGGGGCGCCGCCTTGTCGCCGTGGGCCAACCTGGAACACACCGGCGCCTCCATCGACAACCGTGACGGCCTCGACCCGCAAGCCTCCCGACTGGGGCTGACGCTGCTTGCAAAAGCGTTTCTCAATGGCGCGCTGCCGAATGATCCCGATGCGTCGCCGGTGTTCGCGGACGTCCGGGGATTGCCGCCCATTCTGGTGCAGATCGGCGAAAACGAAGTCATGCTCAGCGACGCCATGCGCCTGGCCACCCACCTGGGGGAAAACCGGGTACGCGTATCGCTGGAGGTTTGGCCCGGGATGTTTCATGTCTGGCATTTGTTTGCGGCAATCTTGCCCGAAGGCATGCAGGCCGTGGCGAATGCGGCGTTGTTTCTGGACCAGGCAATACGTGGCAGCCGTAGCGTTTGAGGGGTTGCCCAGAGCGCGGGAAAGGCAGCGCTCCTGCCGATAACTATCTGTCACCTGGGGCCCCACCGCCCCACCTACCTTTATCGGACAACGTATCCCGATACAGGTAATGATCATGTATACCCATTCCGATGCACTGACCACGCTGTTTGATTTGCTCAACTCGCTGAATGCGCTGATTTCACATTTGACGAGCCAGCAACAGGCAGCCAAGCAGCGGGGTCTCGAGTTGTATCAACTCGGTGAATTCGAAGAGTGTGAAACCCATTTGACCATCTCCGCCTCGGCCGGCGATGCGCCGTCCCAATACGCCCTGGGCGAAGCCATTCGGCGCCGGGTCGGCAGTGTCGGCCCCGAGGCCCAGCCATGGTACCGCCTGGCCGCCGCCCAGGATCATGTGTACGCCCTGATGCGCCTGGGTGGCGAAACCAACCTGGCCAAGGCCAAGACCCTCGCCCAGGCAGGTGCCGATGCTGGGGACGGCGAGGCGATGCTGCAGCTGTATGAACTGACCAAAGACCGCTCGTGGCTGAGAAAGGCAGGTGATGCCGGCTGCGCCGAGGCCTATTACATTGCAGCGCTGCTGTATAACAAAAACCCGGAGGCCAGTGATAACCGCGACTCCATGCTCAGGTACGCGGCCTTCAAGGGCTTCCCGCCAGCGATGAAGTGGCTGGCCAACATGCAGACCTACTACCGCAACCTCTCGTACCAGCGGATACACCTGGAAAAACGGCTTGCGCTGAACGACCTCGATGGCGTCCTGAGCTATGCGGGTGCACTCGGCGGGTTCGATATAGATGAAAGTGGCACCAACCGCTATCACTACCCCGAGAACAAAATCCACGCCTATGGGCTCTACTGGCTGGTCATGGACAGTACCCGGCAAAACCCGCGGCACGGCGAAGCCGCAGATTATCTGCGCCAACTGGGCAGCGCGCTGAATACCGAAGAAATAGAAACGGCCAAGGCGTATGGCCACCAGTGGAAAACCGATCACCCGGCACTGTCGGAATTCAGATTGACCTACAGCGATTTGAAATGACCAGCGGCTGATGACGAATTCGCGAGCACGCCCGGCAGTTAAAGATTAATTAATCCAAAAACAGCTTGGCTAAGTATTTCCAGGCTGGTACGGTTTAGTGGATTATTTAATCCACTAAACCTCAGGCCCCCCCATGACAGCTCACACCCCTCGCTTTAACCAAAAATTCGCCTTGGTCACCGGCGGTTCCCGCGGTATCGGCGAAGCCATCGTCCGTCGGCTTTCTGCTGAAGGTGCAGCGGTCGCGTTTACTTATTCCTCCTCTGCCGACAAGGCACAAGCGCTGGTTGGCCTGATCGAAAGCAAGGGCGGAAAAGCCTTGGCGATTCAGGCCGACAGCGCCGATGTGGCGGCGATAGAACGGGCGGTCGCGGCCACTGTCGAGCATTTCGGCGCGTTGAATATCCTGGTCAACAACGCCGGGATCCTGCTGATGGGCACCGTCGACACCTTCAGCCTGGAAGACTTCGACCGAATGTTTGCGGTCAATGTGCGGGCCACGTTTGCGGCGGCCAAGGCCAGCTCGGCGGTGATGCACGAGGGTGACCGGATCATCACCGTCGGCAGCGTGGTCGCCCAACGTTCGGGCTTCCCGGGCTCCAGCGTCTATAGCATGACGAAGTCGGCGATCGCCGGTATGATCCGCGGCCTGGCGATTGATTTCGCGCCGCGCGGCATCACCGTCAACAACGTGCAGCCGGGCCCGACCAGCACCGACATGAACCCGGCAGACGGGCCCCATGCGGACATGATCAAAAGCCTGATCCCCTTGGGCCGCGTGGGCACCGCCGATGATGTTGCCGGTATGGTTGCTTATCTTGCATCCGAAGACGCGGCATTTGTCACCGGCGCAAGCATGACCATCGACGGTGGTTACCTGGCCTGATCCTTCACCTGCAGTTTTCCCCGAGGTAACCATGGCAAGACCCAGAGCATTCGACCGCGACCAGGTGCTGCGCGAGGCCATTCGGGTTTTCTGCGACAAGGGGTTTGCCGCGGCCTCGACTGAAGAACTGATGCAGGCCATGGGACTGAGCCGCCAGAGCATGTACAACACCTTTGGCGACAAACGCCAGTTGTACCTGCTGGCGATGGCCGAGTATCAGCGCGCCGGCGTCGACGACTTGATCGAGCGCCTGAACCAGGGCCCGACCCCGCTGCAGGCACTGCACGACACCCTGCAATCCTTCGCCACCCGCGCCCTGCGGGAAGGGACGGCGGGTTGCATGGGCGTCAATGCCATCTGCGAGTTCGGCCTGGAAGATGATGAGATCAATCAACTCACCGCCCACAGCGCCGAACGCTTGCGCAATGCATTCGAACAGACGCTGGAGCGTGCGCAGGAACAAGGCGAATTGACCGTCGGCACCGATCGCTCGGGCGCGTGTGATTTTCTGATGGCCACCCTCAGCGGCATGAAAGTCGCCAGCAAGGGCGGCGCCACCACTGAGCAGCTGGAGCGCATTGCGGGTTTTGCACTGCGGGCGCTGAGCGCAAACGCGTGATCAGCCCACTACAGGATCGGCGCGCCAAATCGGCCCAGTCGTGGCATCCAGTGGTCCAGGATCTGCGCTGACGCCAGGATATGGTGGGCGAGCCCGATCAACAGCCGACGCGGCACAAACCCGATATAGCGGGAGTCATCGCTGTTATCGCGATTGTCGCCCAGCATGAAGTAACTGTCGGCAGGCACCACCACCGGGCCGAAATCGCGCAGCGCCCGTACTGTCGGCATGAACTGCACCGTGCGCTGGCTACTGTTCGCACGCTCCGTCACCTTGATCCCCGGAACTGTTTGGCCAGGCGCGATGGGCTCGCTGATGTCCTGCCCATTACTGTAGGTGGCCGGCGTACCGTTGACCCACAACACCTCGTCGCGCATTTCCAGGGTATCGCCGGGGATACCGACAATGCGTTTGATCAAGCGCGTGCCGTCCTTGGGCGAAGAGAACGTGACGACATCTCCGCGCTGGGGGTTATCCAGTCTCGCCAGGGAAATATCGGTGAGGGGCAACTTGAGGTCGTATGCGACTCGGTTGACCAGCACCACGTCACCCTCAAGTAACGTCGGGCGCATGGAACCGGACGGGATGGGATTCCAGTCAGCCAGGGAGGTGCGGAAAACCCCGAAGCACAGCCAGAAAATGATCGCGTAACGGTAGCGGATTAACCAACGGCGCATAGATCCTCGCAATACGAAAAGGCACACCGGCCTGCGCCGGGACCCACGGTGATTTTTGGCAATGCTCGCTTATTGCATCGGAAGATTAAATTAACATTAGCGTTGCCGACCCATGACAGTCGATATTTTCAAGCACACAGAAAAGGAGTTTCACGCCCCATGGATAGCAAATGTTCGGTCTTTATCGCAGCCAGCGTCGACGGCTTTATTGCCCGGCCAGACGGTGATATCGAGTGGCTTCATCGCCCAGAGTATGAAGGCTCCGAATTGAACGGCGTGACCTATGAACACTTCATCGCCACCGTGGATGCGCTGGTGATGGGCCGCAAGACTCTGGAAAAAGTGTTGTCCTTTCCGGAGTGGCCCTATGAGGGTTTTCCGGTGTTTGCGCTCTCTCATCAGTCGCTTGAGCTACCTGAGCATTTGAAGGGCAAGGTTGAGGTCGTGAGCCAGGACGTGACCGCCCTCGTGGCCGAGTTGGCCGAGCGCGGGATGAAACACCTGTATATCGACGGAGGCCAGACGATTCAGCAGTTTCTTGAGGCGGGTTTGATCGACGAGATGATCATCACGCGTATTCCGGTTGTGCTGGGCCAGGGGATCCCCTTGTTCAGCCAGTCGGGCAGTGGGCATGAACTTCGGCATATCGGCACGTATGCATCGGATAACGGGTTTGTTCAAAGCCGGTATGAGGTGAGTGGCAAGCGCTGATGGTCATTGAGCGATTGGGTTGAATCGAAAAGCGCAAAAGTAAGCAAAACGCTCTTGCCCACCACTCGGCTCCTCGCCTAGGCTCGGAGTGGTTTAACGGGGCGCCTAAGATNNCCGGCCGGCTTGAGTGTGGTGAAGCAACAGCAAAATCTGAAGCGGGCACGGTTTAAATGTGGGAGCGGGCTTGCTCGCGAAGGTCGTTAACGATGATGTGGGCGTCCTGATTCAACGCGGCGCCCTCATGTTATTCGCGAGCAAGCCCGCTCCCACATTAAGCAGCTCTGCGTTTGATCTTGAGATGGCTTGCTCGCCCCTCGATGTGTCAACCATGTCCCCGCACAGGTGTCCCGTCCAAGACATGCTGTAAGAATCGCCACCCGAATAACGGATAGATAGGCCAAAAAAAACGCCCCGAACCAGTCGGGGCGTTTTTTATTCAGCAATCACCGATCAAGCCTGATCAGCCAACCGCCACGTCGTCCCGCCCTTCCCGTCTTCCAACACCACACCCATCGCGGTCAGTTGGTCACGGATACGGTCAGACTCCGCCCAGTCCTTGTTGGTCCGGGCAGTCAAGCGTGCCTGGATCAGCGCATCAACTTCAGCGGCATCCACACGCCCTTCAGCGCCCGCCTGCAGGAAGTCATCGGCTTCCATCTGCAATACGCCCAGCACGCTCGCCAGCTCTTTCAAACGTGCGGCAAGCCCCGCCGCTGCGTCGAGATCGCTCTCGCGCAGGCGGTTGATCTCGCGCACCATTTCAAACAGCACCGCGCAGGCTTCAGGCGTGCCGAAGTCGTCGTTCATCACTTCGGTGAACCGCGCGACAAACGCTTCGCCGCCCGCAGGCGCCACGGAGGGCAGGCCTTTCAACGCGTGGTAGAAACGCTCCAGGGCGCCCTTGGCATCCTTGAGGTTGTCTTCCGAGTAGTTGATCGCGCTGCGGTAATGGCTCGACACCAACAGGTAGCGCACCACTTCCGGGTGGTACTTTTCCAGCACGTCGCGAATGGTGAAGAAGTTGTTCAAGGACTTGGACATCTTCTCGCCATTGATGCGAATCATGCCGCAGTGCATCCACGCGTTGGCGTAGGTCTTGCCGGTGGCCGCTTCGCTTTGGGCGATTTCGTTTTCGTGGTGCGGGAACTCAAGGTCGCTGCCGCCGCCATGAATGTCGAAGGTCTCGCCCAGGCAGCAGGTGGACATCACCGAGCATTCGATGTGCCAGCCCGGGCGCCCGGCGCCCCATGGCGACTCCCAGCTCGGCTCGCCGGGCTTGGTGCCTTTCCACAGCACGAAGTCCAGCGGGTCTTGCTTGGCTTCGTCGACTTCGATCCGCGCACCGATGCGCAGGTCTTCGATTTTCTTGCGCGACAGCTTGCCGTAGCCCATGAACTTGGCGACGCGGTAGTACACGTCGCCATTGCCCGGGGCGTAGGCGTAACCCTTGTCGATCAGGGTCTGGATCATCGCGTGCATGCCCGGGATATGGTCCGTGGCGCGCGGTTCCATGTCCGGCTTGAGGATGTTGAGGCGTGCCTCGTCCTCGTGCATCGCAGCAATCATGCGCTCGGTCAGCGCGTCGAACGACTCGCCGTTTTCGTTGGCGCGATTGATGATCTTGTCGTCGATGTCGGTGATGTTGCGCACATACGTCAGGTCATAACCGCTGAAACGCAACCAGCGGGTCACCAGGTCGAAGGCAACCATGCTGCGGCCGTGGCCGATGTGGCAGTAGTCATACACGGTCATGCCGCACACGTACATGCGCACCTTGTTGCCATCCAGCGGCTTGAAGACTTCTTTGGTCTTGCTGAGTGTGTTGTAGATCGTTAGCACGACAGTTCCTTAAAACAGAATCACTGGCCCCACGAATCACGCAAGGTCACGGTACGGTTGAATACCGGAGCACCGGGTTTCGAGTCCTTGATATCCGCGCAGAAGTAACCTTCGCGCTCGAACTGGAAACGGTCTTCCGGCTGTGCGTCGCCAAGCGATGGCTCGGCACGACAACCCGTGAGAACTTGCAGCGAGTCAGGGTTGATGTTGTCCAGGAAACTGGCGCTGTCTTCGGCCTTCTCGGGATTCGGCGAGCGGAACAGGCGATCGTACAGGCGCACTTCGCACTCGACGCTGGCCGCCGCCGGCACCCAGTGCACCACACCTTTGACCTTGCGGCCTTCCGGGTTCTTGCCCAGGGTGTCCGGGTCGTAGGAGCAACGCAGTTCGACGATGTTGCCATCGGCGTCCTTGATCGCTTCGTCGGCACGGATCACGTAGCTGCCACGCAGGCGCACTTCGCCGTTCGGCTCAAGGCGCTTGTAGCCTTTTGGCGGCTCTTCCATGAAGTCATCGCGGTCGATGTAGATTTCACGGGCGAACGGCAGCTTGCGCACGCCGAGTTCTTCTTTCTGCGGATGACGTGGCAGTTCGAGGTTTTCGACCTGGCCTTCCGGGTAGTTGGTGATCACCACCTTCAACGGACGCAGCACGCACATGGCGCGCGGGGCGTTCGCGTCGAGGTCCTGACGGATGCTGAATTCGAGCATGCCGTAATCGACCACGCCGTCGGAGCGGTTGGTGCCGACCATTTCGCAGAAATTGCGGATCGATGCCGGGGTGTAGCCACGGCGGCGGAAGCCCGACAGCGTCGACATGCGCGGGTCGTCCCAGCCAAACACGTGCTTTTCATCGACCAGTTGCTTGAGCTTGCGCTTGCTGGTGATGGTGTAGTTCAGGTTCAGGCGGCTGAACTCGTACTGACGCGGGTGCGCCGGTACCGGCAGGCTGTCGAGGAACCATTCGTACAGAGGACGGTGGCTTTCGAACTCCAGGGTGCAGATGGAGTGGGTGATGCCTTCGATGGCGTCCGACTGACCGTGGGTGAAGTCGTAGTTCGGGTAGATGCACCACTTGTCACCGGTCTGGTGGTGATGGGCGTGGCGGATGCGGTACATGATCGGGTCGCGCAGGTTCATGTTCGGCGAGGCCATGTCGATCTTGGCACGAAGTACGCGGGCGCCGTCCGGGAACTCGCCGGCGCGCATGCGGTTGAACCAGTCCAGGTTCTCTTCCACCGAACGGTCGCGGAACGGGCTGTTTTTGCCCGGCTCGGTCAGGGTGCCACGGTATTCCTTGGCTTGCTCCGGGGTCAGGTCGTCAACGTAGGCCTTGCCGGCCTTGATCAACTCGACGGCCCAGTCGAACAGCTGGTCGAAATACTTGGAGGCATAGCGCACTTCACCGGACCATTCGAAGCCCAGCCACTTGATGTCGCTCTCGATGGCGTCGATGTATTCCTGGTCTTCCTTGGCCGGGTTGGTGTCGTCGAAACGCAGGTGCGTGACGCCACCGAACTCCTGGGCCAGGCCGAAGTTCACACAGATCGACTTGGCGTGGCCGATGTGCAGGTAACCGTTGGGCTCAGGCGGGAAGCGGGTGACGATCTGCGTGTGCTTGCCCGAATCCAGGTCCGCCTGGATGATCGGGCGCAGGAAATTGACCGGGACGGCAGGTCCGGCCTTGGAATTCGAGGTAGGGTCGACAGTGGGCTTGCTCATAGGATCCTTGAACAGACGAAGTACTTGGCCGGGTGAGGCCGACAAACAAAGGGCTTATCATAGCCGATGCTGTCAAGGCCCTGACAGAGCGTGGCCAAAAACTGCTGCATTTATTGCACGGGCGGTAAAAAACCACCTCGAAATTCCCGCAGGTCACGCTAAACTGCGCGCCTTGGCTGCCGTTTTTGCCAAGCAGGTAAGGCGCAAAACGCCCAAACCCACGAATTCCTTGAAAGAGTAGTGAACATGACTCAAGTCAAACTGACCACCAACCACGGTGACATCGTCATCGAGCTGAACGCCGAGAAAGCGCCGATCACCGTCGCCAACTTCATCGAGTACGTTAAAGCGGGCCACTACGAAAACACTGTTTTCCACCGTGTCATCGGCAACTTCATGGTCCAGGGCGGCGGTTTCGAGCCGGGCATGAAAGAAAAGAAAGACAAGCGTCCCAGCATCCAGAACGAAGCGGACAACGGCCTTTCCAACGACAAGTACACCGTCGCCATGGCCCGTACCATGGAGCCGCATTCGGCCTCCGCGCAGTTCTTCATCAACGTCGCCGACAACACCTTCCTGAACCACAGCGGCAAGAACGTGCAGGGCTGGGGCTACGCGGTATTCGGTAAAGTCACCGAAGGCCAGGACGTTGTCGACAAGATCAAGGGTGTGCAAACCACCGGCAAGGCAGGTCACCAGGACGTACCGGTAGAAGACGTTATCGTCGAGAAAGCCGAGATCGTTGAGTGATATTGCTGATTTCAGATTTGCATCTGGAAGAGGAGCGCCCGGACATAACCCGGGCGTTTCTGGATTTACTGCACGGCCGCGCCCGTTCTGCCCAGGCGTTGTACATTCTGGGGGACTTCTTTGAAGCCTGGATTGGCGACGATGGGATGACGCCCTTCCAGCGTTCGATTTGCCAGGCTCTGCGCGAGCTGAGCGACAGCGGCACCCAGATTTTCATCATGCATGGCAACCGGGATTTCCTGATCGGCAAGGCGTTCTGCAAAGCCGCAGGCGCAACCTTGCTCAAGGACCCGAGTGTGGTGCAACTCGCAGGCGAGCCCGTGCTGTTGATGCACGGCGACAGCCTGTGTACCCGCGACCTTGGCTATATGAAGCTGCGGCGCATCCTGCGTAACCCCATCACGCTGTTCATCCTGCGCCACCTGCCCTTGCGCACGCGGCACAAGCTGGCGCGCAAGCTGCGCAGTGAAAGCCGCGCGCAGACGCGGATGAAGACCAACGACATTGTCGATGTAACGCCCGAGGAAGTGCCGAGGGTGATGCAGCAGTTCGGCGTGCGTACGCTGGTGCATGGCCACACCCACCGCCCGGCGATTCACAAGTTGCAGATTGGCGAGCAAGCGGCCAAGCGCATTGTGCTGGGGGATTGGGACAAGCAAGGGTGGGCATTGCAAGTGGATGAGCAAGGGTTTCAACTGGCGGCGTTTGACTTCGTCAACCCGCAACTGGCCTTGCCTGGCGCCTGATCCTCAGACACAACACCCATCAAATGTGGGAGCTGGCTTGCCTGCGATAGCATCACCTCGATGCATCTGATGTACCGAGGTGCCTGCATCGCAGGCAAGCCAGCTCCCACATTGACCGAGTTCGGTCTTTCGATCAGTGGCCCGAAGCCTCCGGCCCCGCCTTCGCTGCAAACGGCGGTTTCGCCAGCCATACAATCACGATCAACGCCATGAACATCCACCCCAGCAACGTGAAGTAATCCACGGTGGACATCATGTACGCCTGGCTCGTCAGTATCTGGTCCAGTTGCGCGTACGCCTTGTGCCCTGCCCCGCCGAGCGCCTGCAAGGCGTCCCGGGTGGCCGAGTCGTAGGTGGTCATGTTTTCGCTCATGTAGGCATGGTGCTGGTCCGCCCGGCGAATCCAGATCCAGGTGGTCAATGAGGCCGCAAAGCTGCCGCCCAGGGTCCGCAGGAAGGTCGCCAGGCCAGCACCGTCGGCGATTTGCGCCGGCGGCAGGTCGGACATCAGGATGCTCAAGGTCGGCATGAAGAACAGCGCTACGCCGATCCCCATGAACAACTGCACCAGGGCGATGTGCGTGAAGTCCACTTCATTGGTAAACCCGGCGCGCATGAAGCAACTCAAGCCAATCGCCAGGAACGCCAGCCCGGCCAGCAGACGCAGGTCGAACTTGTGCGCATATTTGCCCACGAACGGCGACATCAACACCGGCAGGATCCCGATCGGCGCCACCGCCAGGCCCGCCCAGGTGGCGGTGTAGCCCATCTGGGTTTGCAGCCATTGCGGCAGGATCAGGTTGATCCCGAAGAAACCCGCGTACCCGAGTACCAACACAATCGTGCCGATGCGGAAGTTGCGGTAGGCAAACAGCCGCAGGTTGACCACCGGGTGCTCATCGGTCATTTCCCAGATCACGAACACCGCCAGGGCGACAGCCGAGATCACCGCGCCGATGATGATGAAATTCGACTCGAACCAGTCCAGGTCGTTGCCCTTGTCGAGGATGATCTGCAAGGCGCCGACGCCGACGATCAGGCTCAGCAAGCCGACGTAGTCCATCGGTTGGTAGCTGGTGACCACCGGGCGTTTCTTCAGTTGCGAGCGCACCACCATCACGGCAAAGATGCCGATGGGTACGTTGATAAAGAAGATCCACGGCCAGCTGTAGCTGTCGGTAATCCAGCCGCCGAGGATCGGCCCGGCAATCGGCGCCACCACCGTGACCATCGCCAGCAACGCCAGGGCCATGCCACGCCTGGCGGGGGGATAGACCGCGATCAGCAGCGTCTGGGTCATCGGGTACAACGGGCCGGCAACCAGGCCTTGCAATACCCGAAAGCCGATCAACTCGGGCATCGAGGTGGAAATACCGCAGAGAAACGAGGCCAGCACAAACAGGATGGTGGCCCACAGAAACAGCTTCACCTCGCCGAAGCGACGGCTCAGCCAGCCGGTGAGCGGCAGCGCGATGGCGTTGCTCACGGCAAACGAGGTGATGACCCAGGTGCCCTGCTCCGAACTCACGCCGAGGTTGCCGGAAATCGTCGGCAACGCCACGTTGGCGATGGTGGTGTCGAGCACCTGCATGAAGGTCGCCAGGGACAGGCCGATGGTGGCCATCAGCAAGCTGGGCGGCGTGAAGGAGGCGTTAGCGTTACTCATCGCGAATCCTGTGCAACATGATTGGCGCTACGGCCGCCGGGGCCGCAGCTGATGGATTGGCGAATCAGCGCTGGGCAGCCTTGGGAGCGGCGACGCTGTTGTCATGGATCAATTGGGTGATCATCGCATCGGCTTCGGCCAACTGGCGGTCGTAAACGTTGGTGGTGAACGACGCCTTCTGCGGCGCCTGCTGGGCCAGTACCGGGCCGCTCTGGTCGTGCAGGTCGACGTCGACCACGGTGGACAGGCCCACCCGCAGCGGGTGCTTGGCCAACTCATCGGCGTTCACATGGATACGCACCGGCACCCGTTGCACGATCTTGATCCAGTTACCGGTGGCGTTCTGCGCCGGCAGCAAGGCAAATGCACTGCCGGTCCCCGCGCCGAGGCTGTCGACGGTGCCGCTGAATTTCACGTCGCTGCCGTAGATGTCGGATTCGATATCCACCGGCTGGCCGATACGCATATTGCGCAGCTGGGTTTCCTTGAAGTTGGCGTCGATCCACAGTTGATCCAGCGGAATCACGGCCATCAGTGCAGTACCCGGCTGGACCCGCTGGCCCAGTTGCACGGTACGCTTGGCCACATAGCCGGTCACCGGTGCGATCAGGGTGCTGCGGGCGTTGGTCAGGTAAGCCTGGCGCAACTGTGCGGCGGCAGCCTGCACGTCCGGGTGGGACGAAATCACCGTGTCATCCACCAGCGCGCTGCTGGTCTTGAACTGTTGCTGCACGTTGGCCAAGGCGTTTTGCGCCGAGGTCAGGTCGTCACGGGCGTGGGACAGTTCTTCCTGGGAAATCGCCCCGCCGGCAGCGAGGTTCTTGCGTCGGTTGTAGTTGTCCTGGGCCTTTTGCACGTTGGCTTGTTGCGCCAGCACCTGGGCTTTCATGCCATCGACGTTGCTGTACAAGCCACGCACCTGGCGCACGGTGCGGGCCAGGTTGGCCTGGGCACTTTGCAGGCCGACGGCCGCGTCGTTGGGGTCGAAGTTGATCAACACCTGGCCTTCATGCACCAGGTCGCCGTCGTCGGCGCCGATGCTCACCACGGTGCCGGTCACCAGCGGGGTGATTTCCACCACGTTGCCATTGACGTAGGCGTCGTCGGTGCTTTCGCTGAAGCGACCATACAATTCGTACCAACCCCATACGCCCAAGGCGCCGAGGATGACGATCAGCGCCAGCACAAACAGCATGACTTTGCGTTTGCGCGGGTTGCTGGTGTTGGGTTGTTCAGCCTTGTTTGTTTCAGGAGCGTTGTTGCTGGTTTCGGCAGTGGCCATGACAAGTACCTTGAATTATTCAGTGCGCGTGGCTGGGGTGGTCGAGGCCACGTTATCGGCGTGGAAACCGCCGCCCAGGGCCTGCATCAGTTGAATCGAAAGATCGATTTGCTCGGCATTCAGGGTGGCCAACTGACGCTGGGCCTGGAGCAGTTGCTGTTCGATGCTGAGCACGTCCAGGTAATTGCCGATACCTGAGCTGTAACGCTGGACGCCGGTGTCGTAGGACTGCTGGGCAATGTCAGCGGCGTGTTGCTGGGCCTGGATCTGGCGGCCGGTCTCGCGCAATTGCGAGAGTGTGTTGCCGATATCGCCCAAGGCTTGCACCAGGGTTTTGTTGTACTGGGCCACGGCCAGGTCGTAGTCGGCGTCGCGAGCGTCGAGGTCGGCGCGCAGGCGGCCGCCGTCGAAGATCGGCAGCGAGACGGTCGGCGCAATGCTGAAGAAGCGGCTGGCCGAACCAAACATCGCATCCCCCAGCAACGACTCGGCCCCGGCGCTCGCGCTCAGGTTGAGGTTGGGGTAGAAACGGGTCTTGCTGGCCGCGATGTTCTTGCTCGCCGCCTCCACCCGCCAGCGTGCGGCGATCAGGTCCGGGCGACGGCCCACCAGCTCGGCAGGCAACACCGAAGGCACCGCAACCGCGCTCGGCTTGAGCACGTTGGGGCGTACCAGTTCGCTGCCACGGTCCGGGCCTTTGCCGAGCAACACCGCTAGGGCGATCTTCGCGCTCTGCAGTTGCTTTTCCGCATCGATCAGTTGCGACTGGGAGCTGGCTTCCAGGCTTTCGGTTTGCTGGTACTGGTACTGGCTGTCGATCCCGGAGTTCAGGCGACGCTGGCCCAGGTCGAGCATCTGCCGGGTGCGCTTGAGGTCATCATTGGCCAGGTCACGCACGATATGGGCCTGGCCCAGGTCGCTGTAGGCCTTGGCGACGTTGGCTGCCAGGGTCAGGCGCGCGGCCTGTTGGTCGACTTCGGCAGCGCGGGCCTGGCCCAGTGCCGCTTCCCAGGCGGCGCGCTGGCCACCCCACAGGTCGAAGTTGTAATTGAAGCTGGCACCGATGTTGCGCACGGTGGCGTAGGCATCGCCCTGGCCCAACGGGTCCTGGTCCTTGGCCAGGCGCGAACGGCTGACACCGGCGCTGGCATCCAGGGTCGGCATGCGCTCGGCGTCGGCGGCATAGGCAGCGGCTTCGGCCTGGTGGGCACGGGCGCTGGCCACTTGCATGTCGGGGCTGTTCTGCAGGGCTTCCTGGATCAGGCCGTCGAGCTGTGGATCGCCAAGGCCTTTCCACCAGTCGGCGGTGGGCCAGGCAGCGGTGGACAGGGTCACGCCGCTGAGGGATTTGCCGGTTTGCAGGTTATTGGCTTCGAGGCGTTTGCCTTCTGTGTCCAAGCCGCTGAAATTGGCACAACCGGCCATAGTCATGGCCACCAGCACAAGGCTGAGGCCGGCACGCAAGGAGCGATTGTTCATGCACTACCTACCCGCTGGATGGTGATGGGGTCACCCGCAGCTATCAGAATTTTCTTCAGGATTTTTTCCAGGGTTTGCAATTCACCCGGCTCCAGGGCGCCCGCCAACTGGTTCAGGGCCTGGGCACCGATGTGCGGCAGCATGTCGGCCACGCGCTGGCCTTCGGCGGTCAGCACCAACTGCACCTGGCGCCGGTCCTGCTCGGAACGCTTGCGCGCCAGCAGGTCCTTTTGTTCCAGGCGGTCGAGCATGCGGGTCATGGAGCCGCTGTCCAACGACAGGTTGCGACACAGCTCGGCCGGGGTGTCGACGCCGTACTGGGCCATGATGATCAACACCTTGAACTGCGCGGCGGTGATGCCGTGGGGTTCCATGTGGGTGTCGATGATCTTGTCTTTGAGCAGCGCAGCCCGGCCCAGCAGCAGGCCGAGGTGGCAGTTGTGGAAGTTTTCGGGGGTGAAGTGCTTCATCGTGACCAGCCTATTAACTGCCTAAGCAGTGAATGTGTGACACGATGTTACTGCCTAGGCAGCGAATGTCAAACGAATAGTTAGGTTGCTTGGTAATTAGCCGATAAAGGGTGGGAGCCGGGCTCCCACCCTTAAGGTGTACGGATCAAAAATCGCGCTTGTAGAAAATATCCAGGGAGCTGGCCACGCCGCTGGCCACTTCCAGGTACACCTTCTTGCTCAGCAAATAGCGCAAGGCGATGGTGTTGGCCGGCTCGAACACCCCCACGCCATAACGCAGGCTGAGCTTCTCGGAGATCTTGCCGCTGGCCACCACGGCGGTGTTGTTGCCACTGCCCTGGGTGTCCAGTTCAAAGTCCTGGATGCCCAGGTTCTTGGCGATGTCCGACGTGACCCCGGCACTGCCCATCAACCCAAGACCCAGTGCCGCTTCGGCCAGCATGTTGTTGTCCTCACCGTTGGTGGTGCGCGAACGCCCCAACACCAGGTACGACAATGCATCCTCTTGGGCCATGGCCGGCTCCGAGAAAATTTGCGTAGTCGGCTGCTCGGCACTGCCGCTCAGACGAATACCGGCGGTGACGGTCCGGGACGGCTCGGTGGTGATCCGCACCGCTTCGATATCCAGGAACGGCTGGTCAATCGGCCCGGCAAACAACAATCGCGCGCGGCGCACAGTCAAGCGTTGGCCGTAGGCCCGGTAGCGGCCGTCGTTGAGCCACAGTTCACCACGGGTGTCCATGTTGTCGCCGATGTGCACATGGCCTTGCAGGTTGGCGGTAAGGCCAAACCCGGCGAAGCTCAGCTTGTCCTTGCCTACCTCCACATCGATGTCCATCGCCATGGCCATCGGCGGCTTGCCCTCTTCGGTCTGGCTGCCGACGATCACCGTGTCATCCGAGACCTTGACCGTCGATGGGGGCAATTCCCGCACGGTGATCTCGCCCTTGGGAATCTGCACCTTGCCGGAGATCGCCAGCTTGTCGTTCTTCATGCTGATCTTCAGGTCAGGCGCCACCTCCAGGGCCGCGTACGGTTCCACGGTGACCGGCAGTTGCGTGCCTTGCAGCGCGATATCCACCGCCAGGGCCTGGCCCCAGTCGATCTGCCCCTTGATAGTGCCCTGCCCGGCCTTGCCGCTGCGCCAGCCGCCATTGAGCTGCACGCTTTCGCCGGCAATCAACGCCTGGATATTCAGGCCTTCAATGCTGGTGGGCAGTTCCGGGCCGGAGATTTCACCCCCCACCAGGTTGATGCTGCCGTTGACCTGAGGCGCCAGCAGGCTGCCGCCAATTCGCCCGTTACCGTTGAGCTTGCCGTTGAGCTTCTCGACCATGGGTACAAAGGGGCGGGCCACCGCGAGGTCGAGGCCGGTCAGGGTGAAGTTGCCGGTGATCGGCTTGTTCTTTGCCAGCGGATTGAGCTGCGCCTGCAACAGCAACTCGCCGAGCTTGCCGCCACGGAAATTGAGCTGGGTGTCGATGCGCGTGGGGTTGAGGGTGGTTTCCAGCTTCAGCGTGTCGTAGGGGAAATCCAGCCACTGGTCCTTGTCCTTGACCCGCAGGGTACCGCCGCTGGCGTCCACCGAGACCACGCCTTTGGGGCCGCTGGCCGGCAGGTCGAGCTGCACGTCGGCATTGAGCTTGCCCTGCCAGGCGAAATCCTTGGGCAACCACTGCGCCAGGCTGTCGATTGGGAACTGCTTGAGGTGGTAACGCAGCTTCGGCTCGGGCATCAGGCGCTGGTCTTCGCCGCACAGGCTCGCCGGGCCGGAGACCCAGCAGTGCGCCGCAAAGGTCAGCTTGCCGTCGGCCAGGCGCTCGATTTTAGCCGGCGCTTGCAGCTTCCAGTCCTGGCCACCGGCTTGCACATCGCCGCTGGCCAGGCGCCCGCGCCAGTTGCCTTTGTCGAGGTTGCCGTCCAGCGCCAGGGCCAGCTTGAGCAACGGGCCGGCCAGGTCGAGCTGGACTTTCTGGCTTTTGATATCGCCCTGGACGCTGGCAGTGAAGGTGCCGAGCTGGGTTTCACCGGCCTGGATGCCACTGCCTTTCAGGTCGACTTTGGCGCGCTGGGCATTATCCAGGTTCGCGTCCAGGGTCAGGTTTTGCAGGCGGTTATCTTCAAACGCCAGTTGCTGGCCAACCAGGTTGAGCTTGCCTTGCGGCGCTTTCAGGGTGCCGGCGACGTCGAGGCGACCATTCATCTGCCCGCGCAGTTGCGGCCAGAGCTGGGCGAGGCGCGTCAGCTTGATGTCGATCTGCCCGGCGAGGCGCTGTTGCAGGCTGCCGCTGCCATAGATGCGGTTGTCGCCGAGGCGAATGTCGAGGGTGCCGAGGGTCCATTGCTCGCCTGCGCCTTCGGCCTTGGCCTGGAGCACGGCAGGTTGGCCACGCAGACGACCCTTGAGGTCGAGGTCGGCATTGAGCTTGAGTTGCTCGTTCTTCATTTCGCCCTTGCTGCGCAACGGGCCCGCGAGGGTGCCGGGCAACTCCGCGACCCAATACGCCGGGTTGATCGCCGACAGGTCCAGCGCCGTGTCCCAGGCGATGCCATCGGCAAATTGCAGGTTCAGGTGGCCTTCGGCCTTGCCCTGACCAGCCGCGAGTTTCAACTCGGGGAGGAACACTTGCTTGAGGTCGCCACTGAACGGGCTGGCCAGGCTGAACTTGCCCGCAGGGCCGTCGAGGTCGGCCTTGAAGTTGCCCAGATAGTTGCCGTCCTTGTAGGAAACTTCACCATTGAAGGTACGCAAGGCCACCTGGGGTTCGTCGATCACGGGGTACAGGCGATGCCACGGGAAATCCAGCCAGTCGATTTTCGCGTCGGCGCTGAAGCCTTGCTGCCAGTCCAGGTTGGCACTGAGCTTGAGGCTTTGCTTGTCACCGGCATTCAAATCCAGCCCGGCGATCTGCGCGCCCTTGGCGTCGACCTTGCCTTGCAGCAGCAGGTCCACCGGGCCTTTTTCCGCGGGCAGTACGGCTTTGCCCAGCAACTGGTAACCGTTGCTCAGGTCGCCCTTGGCGGTCAGGTCCAGCTGATTGAGTTGCAGGGTATCGGGCAAATCGGCGCTGGGTTTGAAGCCGTCGGCGGTGATGTGCAATTGCGCCGGCAGGTTTTCCACCAGCGGTTGCAGTTCGCCGCTGAGCTTGGCCGGCAGGTAGCCGCTGCTGTCGGCGTCGAGCTTGAGGGTCTTGAGCAAATCGCCATCGACCTTCAGCGCCAGCATCCAGGGCGCGCCGCCCGGCGCGTAAGGCAGGCTCAGGTTGCCGCTGGCGGCCAGCGGCCAGTTGCCGGTGGGTTGCAGCAGGCCGGACAGGTCAAGGACCAAACCGTCCCGTTGCAGGTGCACCGAATCGATCTGCATCCCGGCGGCAGTCCAATGCGCCGCGAGCTGCAGGCCCTGGAGCTCTTCGCTGCCATTGAACAGCAGGCTGCCAACGCGGATGTCACCCAACTGAAGGGCGACCGGCAGTTTCAGGTCCGGCAGGGTAATCGGGCCGCTGCTTTCTTCGGTGCCGGGTGGAAATTGCAGGCTCACCTGCTCCACATCCAGTTGGTTGATGCATAAGGTCATGCGCATCAAACAGGCCGGCGACCAGTCGAACTTTGGCGACTGAAGCTCCACGCGGCTGCTGTCCTGCTGCCATAACAGATGGTCGGCACTCCACTGCCCGCCCAGGCGACCCTGGAAATTCTCCACGGTCAAACCCGGCACCTGGCCCAGCACCCACCGGCTGCCGACCTGGGTACCCAGCACCGCCCACAGTGCCAGCACTATCACCGCGAGGACCGCCAGAATGGCCAGCCCCGCTATTTTCAAACCACGCATCACAGCTCAGGCCCCATGGAAAAGTGCAAACGAATGCCGCCCGGATCTTCGAGGGCATGGGCCAGGTCGAGGCGGATCGGGCCAACCGGCGACACCCAGCGCACACCCACACCCACGCCGGTTTTCAGGCTTGGCATTTCCAGGGTGTTGAACGAGTTGCCTTGGTCGATAAAGGTCGCGATCCGCCATTTTTCGGCGATGGAATATTGGTACTCGGCGCTCAGGGCCACCATGTAGCGGCCGCCGATGCGGTCGCCACGATCGTTTTCCGGGGACAGGGTCTGGTACTCGTAACCCCGTACGCTCTGGTCGCCACCGGCAAAAAAGCGTAACGACGGTGGCACGGATTTGTAGCCGTTGGTGGCACTGCCACCAAACTGCGCCCGCGCCAGGAAACGATGGTTATCCCACAGGGTGGTCAGGCCCTTGATCGTCGCCGTGCCGTAAAGCAGGTTGGTGTCGGAACCCAGGCCTTCCTTGGCGACCTTGGCGTCGAACAGCAGGCGATAGCCGTTGTGCGGGTCGATGCGGTTGTCGCTGCGCAGGTAGGAATAACTGATGCCGGGCATCAGCAGCGTACTCAGGCCCGAGTCGTTGCCCAGGCGATATTCTTCGCGCTGCCATTTGAGCGAGATCACCCGCGTCCAGCCGCTGGGCAACTTGCTGTGCCACTCGGGGCCGAGGGTGAGCAGTTTACTCAGGGTGTCGGTGTTGGCGATTTCTTCATTCTGGTAGCCGCCGGCAAAGCGCAATTTGTCGGTCAGTGGCGGGTCCATGGGAATGTCGTACCACAACCCGACGTTCTGCCGAGGCGCGGAAAGCTCGGCTTCCCAGCCATAACTGTGGCCCTGGGGGTTGACCCAGTGGCGCGTCCAGTTGGCCTTGCCCCGCGGGCCGACATCGGTCGAGTAACCGAGGCCCAGGCCCATGGTGCGCGGCTTGCGGGTTTCCAGTTGCACGGCCACCGGGATCACGTCATTGGTCGAGGCCGCCGGGGCGGCGTCCACGCGCACGCCCTCGAAAAAGCCGCTGGATTGCAGGTTCTGGTTGAGTTCGGCGATCAGTTCGGAGTCGTAAGGCGTGCCGCTCTTGAACGGCACCATGCGTTGCAGCAGGTCTTCATCAAACGGCGTATCGCCGGCAAAGCTGACCTTGCCCAAGGTGTAGCGTGGGCCACTGTCATAAATCAGTTCGATATCGGCCACACCCGCCTTGGGGTCGACCGAGAGTTTCTGGCTGGTAAAGCGCCCGCTGAAAAAGCCGTAGCGTGACGCCTGGTTCTGGATGACGCGCTTGGCGTCTTCGTAGTTGCCGTGGTTGAGCACGGCGCCGGATTTGAGTTGGTCGCTGGCGGGCACGCGAAAGGCCTTGAGGTCGGCGGCCTGGCCGTCGACCCGAATGGTCACATTGCGCAAATGCACCGGTTCGCCGGGGTCGATGGTGAGGATCAGGCGCGGGTTCTTGCCGCCCTTCACATCGCTGGCAATCTGCGGTTGGTAGTAGCCCAGCGCCTGGGCGGCCTTGCGGGCCTGCTCCTCGGCGCCACGGCTGAACCGCAGCAGGGCTTCTTCGTCACGATCGCCGACCCCGCCGATATAGCCTTCGATGTTGGCTTTCAACGCGTCGTTTGAAGGCTTGATACGCACATCCAATTCGCTTTGCGCCAAGGCGCCGCAGCTCGTGAACAGCAGAATCAAGCCGCTGGTAAATCTTCCTGGAAACTTCATAGGCCGGGATGCTACACGAGCTTGGGAGCGTCTTAGAACCCTGATTTGTCTGAACAATTCT
Organism: Pseudomonas sp. F8002; assembly: GCF_013385495.1. Taxonomy (NCBI): domain Bacteria; kingdom Pseudomonadati; phylum Pseudomonadota; class Gammaproteobacteria; order Pseudomonadales; family Pseudomonadaceae; genus Pseudomonas; species Pseudomonas sp. F8002. The sequence goes on from NZ_JACAPW010000006.1 coordinate 105,408, forward strand.
GTCTTAAAGCGTTGCAGCTTGTAACACCTGCGGATTTGCGTGAAAGAACACGTGCTCCAGAACAGGTCCTACAGCCACCTCGCCAATCTCTTCATACCCCTGGCGCTTATAGAACTCCAGATAGCGAGAATTCCCCGTGTCCAATACTACGCCAGAGGAATGCGGGTCTTCGGCGCACCAGTTATGCACCGCTTCCAGCAGTTGCTCACCGTAGTGCTTGCCCTGGAATTGCGGGTGAATCCCCAGCAATGGCAGCACATGCACCGAATCCGAGGGCAGGCATGCCAGCACCGCCTGATGGTATTCCAGGTACCGCCGGGTGCCGCGCACACCGGTACTCAGCCACATGCGCAACTGCCAGGCCCAGCTTTCGGTGATGCCCAGGCGGCGGGTCGGTGGCGCGATCAGGGCGATGCCGATCAGCCGGTCGTTGACCAACAGGCCAATGGCCGGGAGTTTCTGGAAGAAGTGCTGCTTGACCAGTTCACGCACCGTGGCGCGCACCCGCTGTTCGTAGCCGGGACGTTCGGCTTCGAAGATGTAGGCGAACGTCGGCTCATGGCGATAGGCCTGGTACAACAGCGAACGGGCTTCGCGGGAATAGCCGCTGTCGAGCATGTGGATCTGGGCGATGGCAGTCGAGGTGTCAGGCATAACAGTGAATCTCCCCTGGGCGCTGACTCAAAAGGTCGCGCTCTTGTTATTACGAACGTCTGCGGCACTGTTTCGTTCAGTGTAGCCACCGGACGCCGCTTCGTAGCCCAACGCAGCCTTGTGCCTCGGCAGCTGCTACAAGGCTGGCTCCCGTCCTGCATTGTCGGCTAGCATCGCCCTTTTGCCAGACTGGACCGCCGACCATGAAAATCGTGTCTTTCAATATCAACGGGCTGCGCGCCCGCCCTCATCAGCTGGCGGCACTGATCGAGAAACACCAGCCGGACGTGATCGGCCTGCAGGAAACCAAGGTCCACGACGACCAGTTCCCGCTGGATGAGATCAAGGCCCTCGGCTATCACGTGTATTACCACGGGCAGAAAGGCCACTACGGTGTTGCCCTGCTCTCGCGCCAGGAACCGCTGGCGCTGCACAAAGGCTTTGCCAGTGACGAAGAAGACGCCCAGCGCCGGTTTATCTGGGGCACCTTCGCCGACGCCAACGGCAACCCGATTACCATCATGAACGGCTATTTCCCACAGGGCGAAAGCCGCGACCACCCCACCAAGTTCCCGGCCAAGCAGCGCTTCTACGAGGACCTGCAAACCCTCCTGGAGTCGCAGTTCAGCAATGACCAGGCCGTGGTGGTGATGGGTGATGTGAATATTTCCCCGGAAGACTGCGACATCGGCATCGGTGCCGACAACGCCAAGCGCTGGCTGAAGACCGGCAAGTGCAGCTTCCTGCCGGAAGAACGCGAGTGGATGGCCCGCCTGAAGAACTGGGGCCTGGTGGACAGCTTCCGCCACCTCAACCCGGATGTGGCAGACCGCTTCAGCTGGTTCGATTACCGCAGCCGTGGTTTTGAAGACGAGCCAAAGCGCGGGCTGCGGATCGACGTGATCCTGGCTTCCCAGGGCTTGCTGCCCCGGGTAAAGGATGCCGGTGTGGACTATGACCTGCGCGGCATGGAAAAACCCTCCGATCATGCACCGATCTGGCTGGAATTGAGCTGATTTCTTAACAGCAGCGCCGTTAAATGTGGGAGCGGGCTTGCTCGCGAATACGGTGTGTCAGTCACCGGATACGTCGACTGACACACCGTATTCGCGAGCAAGCCCGCTCCCACACTTTTTGACGGCGTGATGCCGGTCATATTGCTGAAACCTCTCTGACTTAATCTTGCGGCACTCCCTTTGGCTTGAGAAGGTGCCGGCATGATGCTGCGCGTTCTATCCCTGCTGGCCCTGCTCAGCGCATTTCCCCTCGCCGCTTTTTCCACCCCTCTGCCCTTCCCCGAACATGGCCCGGCCTTGCGCATCCAGGGTTCCAATACCATCGGCGCGGCACTTGGCCCGGCGCTGGTCAAGGGGCTGATGGAGCAACAGGGGTTGCAAGCGGTGCACAGCGAGCCATCTGACCAGGCCAACGAACAGCACATCGTCGGCAAGACTGGCCAGGGCCAGAAGGTGACGGTGGAAGTGGCGGCCCATGGCTCCAGCACCGGGTTCGCAGCCCTGAAAAACGCCAGCGCCGACCTCGCGGCGTCTTCCCGGCCGATCAAGGACAGCGAACTGGTGGACCTCGAAGCCCTCGGCGACCTGAAAAGCCCCGACGCCGAACAGGTCATCGCCATTGACGGGCTGGCGATCATACTCAACCCACGCAACCCGTTGGGGACGCTGAACACCGCGCAACTGGCGCAGATCTTCAGCGGCGAAGTCTCGACCTGGGAACAACTGGGCGGCATCGGTGGCCAGATCCACCTGTACGCGCGGGATGATCAATCCGGCACCTATGACACCTTCAAGGAACTGGTGCTCAGCCGGCGCGGCAAGTCGTTGGATGGCAGCGCCAAGCGCTTCGAATCCAGCGAGCAGTTGTCGGATGCTGTCAGCCATGACCCCCAGGGCATCGGTTTTATCGGATTGCCCTATGTGCGCCAGGCCAAGGCAGTGGCCATCGTCGATGGCGACTCGCAGCCGATGCTGCCGCTGAACAGTTTGATCGCCACCGAGGACTACCCGCTGTCACGCCGGTTGTTCTTCTACCTGCCACCTGTTGCACAAAACCCCTGGGCCAAGGCCCTGGTGGACTTTGCACAAAGCAGCAAGGGCCAGGCGATCGTCGCCGCCAACGGTTTTATCGCACAGCAGGTGCAGGCCATGGCGGTGGAACCACGGGCGCCGATGCCCGGGGATTACCAGGCGATTGCCCGACAAGCGCAGCGCCTGACGGTGAATTTCCGGTTTGAGGAAGGCAGTGCCAGCCTCGACAACAAGGCGCGCCAGGACCTGATGCGGGTAGTGGCTTATATAAAGAGCCACGGCAAGCTGGACAAGCAGGTGACGCTGGTGGGGTTTGGGGATGCCAAGAGTGATGCGCAGCGGGCGGCGCTATTGTCGAAGTTGCGGGCGATGGCGGTGCGCCGGGAACTGGTTAAAAGCGGCGTGGTGCTGAGGGACATTCAGGGGTTCGGTGCCGAGATGCCGGTGGCGGCAAATACGGCGGATGAGGGACGGATCAAGAACCGGCGGGTGGAGGTCTGGGTGTATTGAGGACGCGGAGCGTCCGGGGCAGCATTCCCACGCAGAGCGTGGGAACGATCAACTGGACTCATCGCGGGCAAGCCCGGCTCCCACAGTTGACTGCATTCCCCTGTGGGAGCTGGCTTGCCTGCGATGAAGACACCTCGGTGTTACTGCCCGCTGCGCATCATTTCCCGCGGCACATACTTGCCGATCTCAAACTTGCCGATTGCCGCGCGGTGCACTTCGTCCGGGCCATCGGCCAGGCGCAGGGTGCGCTGCATGGCGTACATGTAGGCCAGCGGGAAGTCATTGGATACGCCGGCGCCACCGTGGATCTGGATGGCTCGGTCGATCACCCTCAACGCCACGTTCGGCGCCACCACCTTGATCTGGGCGATTTCGCTTTTCGCGACCTTGTTACCCACGGTGTCCATCATGTAGGCAGCTTTCAGGGTCAGCAGGCGCGCCATGTCGATTTCCATCCGCGAGTCGGCGATCTTGTCGATATTGCCACCCAGGCGGGCCAGCGGCTTGCCGAAGGCGGTACGGCTGACGGAACGCTTGCACATCAGTTCCAGCGCGCGCTCGGCCATGCCGATGGAACGCATGCAGTGGTGAATACGGCCCGGACCAAGGCGCCCCTGGGCAATTTCAAAGCCCCGGCCTTCGCCCAGCAGGACGTTTTCGTACGGCACGCGGACGTTTTCAAACAGCACTTCGGCGTGGCCATGGGGTGCGTCGTCGTAGCCGAACACCGGCAGCGGGCGCACGATCTTCACACCGGGCGCATCCACTGGTACCAGGATCATCGAGTGCTGCTGGTGACGCGGCGCATCCGGGTTGCTCAGGCCCATGAAGATCAGGATCTTGCAGCGCGGGTCACAGGCGCCGGAGGTCCACCATTTTTTACCGTTGATCACCCACTCGTCGCCGTCGCGTTCTGCACGGGCGGCCATGTTGGTGGCGTCGGAGGAAGCCACGTCCGGCTCGGTCATGGCAAATGCCGAGCGGATTTCGCCGCGCAGCAGCGGTTCGAGCCAGCGCTGTTTTTGCTCTTCGTTGGCGTAGCGCACCAGCACTTCCATGTTGCCGGTATCCGGTGCCGAGCAGTTGAACGGCTCCGGCCCCAGCAAGGAGCGGCCCATGATTTCGGCCAGGGGTGCGTATTCCAGGTTGGAGAGGCCGGCGCCCAATTCGGATTCCGGCAGGAACAGGTTCCACAGGCCTTCGGCTTTAGCCTTGAGCTTCAACTCTTCCATGATGGCGGTGGGCTGCCAGCGGTCACCTTCGGCAACCTGGCGTTCGAACACAGGCTCGGCCGGGTAGACGTAGGCATCCATGAACGCGGTGACGCGTTCACGCAGTTCCTGAACCTTGGGCGAATAGGCGAAATCCATGGGCAGCACCTTCTCAATGGAGGTTGTTGAGGTCATGAATCGATGCTAGAACAGCGTTGATAATTTACCTAGCCTATTCTCGGCGTGTATTAACATTCATCACCGATATATGATCGGCGTATGGACACCTAACAATAAGAGCGCAGCGAAATGAATCTGAGCAAGGTCGACCTCAACCTCTTCATCGTCTTTGACGCGATCTACACCGAAGCCAACCTGACCCGCGCCGGGCAGATTGTCGGGATTACTCAACCTGCGGTGTCGAACGCTCTGGCCCGCCTGCGGGAGACCTTCAACGACCCGCTGTTCGTGCGCACAGCCCAAGGCATGGTGCCCACGCCCATGGCCCAGAACATCATTGGCCCGGTGCGTAACGCGCTGTCGCTGCTGCGGGTGTCGGTACAGGAAAGCCGGATCTTCAACCCGCAACAGGCGGCCAAGACCTACCGCATCAGCATGACCGACCTCACCGAAGCGGTGATTCTGCCGCCGCTGTTCCAGCGCCTGCGCCGCCTGGCACCGACGGTGGTAATCGAGAGCTTCCTGTCCAAGCGCCGGGAAACCACCAAGGAACTGGCGGCCGGTCGCCTGGACTTTGCCGTGGACGCGCCGCTCAACACCGACCCGCAAGTGCGCCACGTCAAGCTCATGGAAGACCGCTACGTGTGCGCCATGCGCAAGGGCCATCCGATGGCGGGCAAGGACAAACTGACGCTGGATGACTACCTGTCGCTGACCCACATTCATATCTCCAGCCGGCGCAACGGCCTGGGCCATGTCGACCTGGCGCTGGGCAAGATGGGCCTGCAACGCAAGATCGCCCTGCGCTCCCAGCACTACCTGATGGCCTCGCAGGTGCTGCAGCAAACCGACATGGTAATGACCGTGCCGGAGCGCTTCGCACGGCGCCATGAACTGCACTGGTTCAACCTGCCGGTGAATGATGTGCCGATGGTGGAAACCCATCTGTACTGGCATGAAAGCACCGACCAGGATCCGGCCAACCGCTGGATGCGCGAGCAGATGATCGAGTTGTGCCAGCAGGTGACGGCCCATGAGAAGAAGCTGGACAAACTGTAGGAGCGAGCTTGACGTTAACGTCAACCAGCCATTAGCTTAACGCTCAAGACACTCCTTGAGCGCCCTCATGAGCACGACCTACAGCATCTCCGACCTCGCCCGCGAGCTCGACATCACCACCCGCGCCATTCGCTTCTATGAAGAACAAGGCCTGCTGTCCCCGGAACGCCGGGGCCAGGAGCGCATTTATTCGCCCCGCGACAAAGTCAGCCTGAAGCTGATCCTGCGGGGCAAGCGCATCGGTTTTTCCCTGGCCGAGTGCCGGGAACTGATCGAACTCTACGACCCTACCAGCGGCAACCAGAAACAGCTGCACAGCATGCTGGCGAAAATCGCCGAGCGCCGCGAGCAGCTGGAACAACAGTTGCTCGACATCGAACAGATGAAGCTCGAACTGGACACCGCCGAAGAGCGTTGCACCCAGGCGCTGGAACAGACCATTCAGGGCCAGGTTGGCCATTCATAAAAGGTAGCTGCCATGTCCCTCCCCTCTCATGTGCGCCTGGTGGAAGTGGGCCCCCGCGACGGCCTGCAGAATGAAGCGCAACCCATCAGCGTCGCCGACAAGGTGCAATTGGTGGACGCCCTGAGTGCCGCCGGCCTGGGTTACATCGAAGTCGGCAGTTTTGTGTCGCCCAAATGGGTACCGCAGATGGCCGGGTCGGCCGAGGTGTTTGCGCAGATCCAGCGCAAGCCGGGCGTGACCTATGGCGCGCTGGCGCCAAACCTGCGGGGTTTTGAAGATGCACTGGCGGCGGGCGTGAAAGAAGTGGCCGTATTTGCGGCGGCTTCCGAGGCGTTTTCCCAGCGCAATATCAACTGCTCCATCAGCGAAAGCCTGGAACGCTTCGTGCCGATCATCGACGCGGCCAGGCAGCATGGTGTGAGTGTGCGGGGTTATGTGTCGTGTGTGTTGGGTTGCCCTTATGAAGGTCAGGTCGCGCCGGAACAGGTCGCGGCAGTCGCTCGCGAGCTGTTCGCCATGGGCTGCTATGAGGTGTCCCTGGGCGACACGATTGGCACCGGCACTGCAGGCGCAACACGCCGGATGTTCGAGGTGGTCGGCGCGCAGGTGCCACGGGACAAGCTGGCCGGGCACTTCCATGACACCTATGGCCAGGCCATCGCCAATATCTACGCCAGCCTTGAGGAAGGTATCCAGGTGTTCGACAGCTCTATTGCGGGCCTCGGCGGGTGCCCCTATGCCAAGGGGGCCAGCGGTAACGTTGCCACTGAAGATGTGTTGTACCTGCTCAATGGCTTGGGCATCGAGACGGGTATCGACATGGACAAGCTGATTCTGGCGGGTCAGCAGATCTGTACGGTACTCGGCCGCCCCACCGGTTCGCGCGTGGCGAAGGCTCGCAGTGCCGGTTGAGTAGTGCGCTTGTGACGATGTGTTACCTCGCGGCTACACATCGGGTAACACGGGAACATATTTTGTCGTATTTCCTGAAGGAAATTTCTCGCCAAAAAATCAAGACATTGATTTTAAAGGACTTTATAAAGTTGGCACGGCTTCTGCTATCTCTATTGCATAACAAGAATAAAAAGCACCAAACCTAATAAAAATAAGACGTAACGACTCTGACATAACAAAAACAACACGGCAGAGACGCAGCTAACAGATTTTTTTGGAGAAGATGTGCTTCGCAGGGTACGGCTTGCCGAAACCCGCAACCGGATAGAGAAGAACAAAAACTACCTCAAGGTAGCTACCCACTGGTTGGATCGCGTGAGAAGAAGCAGATCAGCGCTCAAAAAAATACGTTTGCTCTTGACCCCGGATGGGGGTCGCCAAAAACAGCGGTAAAGGGCCACGGTTGCCAAAAACAACAATAGACCGCCCCTCAATAATAAAAAAAGAGCACGCAACGACAAATTAAAGGGGACCTTCGGGTCCCCTTTGTGCTTTCTCGGGGAGGGTGATTTGCGTGTATATCCGTTTTTTGGGTGATGGCTGAGATTGG
>NZ_JACAPW010000006.1:113156-135818 GCF_013385495.1 Pseudomonas sp. F8002
AAAGCGGGCACGGTCCAAATGTAGGAGCTGGCTTGCCTGCGATGGCATCGCCTCGGTGTGCCTGATGCACCGAGTTGTCTGCATCGCAGGCAAGCCAGCTCCCACATAAAAGCAGATCTGTTTTCGCTCTGGACTTTGCCTTTGCTTTTAACACTCAGGTCGGCTCTCAGGCCGCCGTGCTCCTGCTTTTGATCTTGATCTGACTGCCCCAATAAGCCCGAGGCCGAACGCAGGTATTGCGGAGCGGGTAAACCGGCAGGACGCCGGTTTAGCCGCGCCGGGCCATGGATGGCCCGTCGCGGCGGCCCGCTTCGTGGTGCCGGAGTGAGGGAACACCGAGCCTAGGCGAGGTGCCGACAGGCGGGGCAGAGCGCTTTGGTTACTTTGCCGCTTTTGCAAAGTGACTCGCTGTAAGAGCGAAACCATAAGCCGCCGTTACCTGAATAACGGATAAACACCCCTCACCCCCCCTTCAACTCTTCAATCATAATTTCCCGCATCCGAAACTTCTGGATCTTCCCCGTCACCGTCATCGGAAACTCATCCACAAATTTGAAATGCTTGGGCATCTTGAAGTGCGCAATCCGCCCCTTGCACCACGTCTGCAGCTCAAGCTCATTGGCCACATGCCCCGGATGAAACTTGATCCACGCCACAATCGCCTCACCGTAACGCTCATCCGGAATCCCGATCACCTGCACATCCGCCACCGCCGGATGAGTAAAGAAAAACTCCTCCAACTCCCGCGGGTACACGTTCTCACCTCCGCGAATGATCATGTCCTTGTTACGCCCGGCGATGCACACGTACCCCTGTTCATCCATGGTCGCCAGGTCGCCGGTGTGCATCCAGCCCGCCTCGTCGATAGCCTCACGAGTGCTGTCAGGATTATTCCAGTAACCGAGCATCACGCTGTAGCCACGGGTACACAGCTCCCCTACCTGGCCCCGAGCAACCGTGTTACCGGCGTCATCGACAATCTTGCTTTCCAGCTGTGGCTGGGTCCGGCCAACCGTCGTAACACGCCGCTCAAGGTCATCATCCGGCCCGGTCTGCAACGACACCGGGCTGGTTTCCGTCATGCCATAGGCAATCTGCACCTCACTCATGTGCATCTCGCCGATAACCCGGCGCATCACCTCGATCGGACAAGTGGCGCCCGCCATGATCCCGGTGCGCAGGCGCGACAGGTCGAACTCGGCGCGGCGCGGGTGATCAAGCATGGCGATAAACATGGTAGGCACCCCGTATAGCCCGGTGGCCTGTTCTTCGGCGACGGCAGCCAGGGTCAGCAATGGGTCGAAACCGTCACTCGGGTAGATCATCGTGGTGCCATGGGTGATGCAGCCCAGGTTACCCATCACCATGCCAAAGCAGTGATACAGCGGCACCGGGATCACCAGGCGATCTTGCGCCGTCAGGCCCAGGCTTTCGCCAACCATGTAGCCGTTATTGAGGATGTTGTGGTGACTGAGGGTGGCGCCCTTGGGGAAGCCGGTGGTGCCGGAGGTGTACTGGATATTGACGGGTTGATCGAAGTGCAGGCCGGCCTGGCGGATCTGCAATTGCTCGGGCGGGACGCCTGCCCCGAGGGCCGCCAATTGCGACCAGGGCGTAAACCCCGGGGGCGGGCTGGGATCAAGGCTGATGATGCCGCGCAGGTCAGGTTGAAGCTCCTGCAACATGCCGTGGTAATCGGAGGTCTTGAACGACCCGGCGCACACCAACCACTGGCAACCGGATTGCTTGAGTACGTACTCCAATTCACTGCTGCGATACGCCGGGTTGATATTGACCAGAATCACGCCGATTTTGGCGCTGGCGACCTGGCTGATGCACCACTCGGCGCAGTTGGGGGCCCAGATGCCCAAGCGGTCGCCGGCCTGCATCCCCATGGCCAGGAACGCACGTGCATGCAAATCAACCGTCTCTGCCAGTTGCCGCCAGGTGTAGCGACGCTGTTGATGGCCCACGACCAAGGCTTCGCCATCGGAGTAGCGCGAAACCGTTTGATCAAAGGCCTGGCCGATAGTCATGGCCAGCAAGGCCTTGTCCTGACAGCCGCGGCTGTAGCTCTGATTCGATTGATCCATAACGACCCCTGTTGTCTTTTTTGTAGGTTGACGTAAACGTAAACTACGATTGACAGGCCCGCAACGCAAGTTTACGTTAACGTAAAGGTGATCGCCCTCCCCGGCGTATTGGCCATACAAAAACAACGCTAGAAGGTGCCCGTCCATGAGTTACCCCTCCCTGAACTTCGCCCTCGGTGAAACCATCGACATGCTGCGCGACCAGGTGCAGTCCTTCGTGGCCAAGGAACTGGCGCCGCGCGCTGCGCAGATCGATATCGACAACCTGTTCCCCGCCGATATGTGGCGCAAGTTCGGCGATATGGGCCTGCTGGGCATCACCGTGCCGGAAGAATACGGCGGCGCCGGCCTGGGCTACCTGGCCCACGTGGTGGCCATGGAAGAAATCAGCCGGGGCTCGGCTTCGGTGGCGTTGTCCTACGGCGCGCACTCCAACCTCTGCGTCAACCAGATCAACCGCAACGGCACCCATGAGCAAAAACTCAAATACCTGCCCAAGCTGATCAGCGGCGAACACATCGGCGCACTCGCCATGAGCGAGCCGAACGCCGGTTCCGATGTGGTCTCCATGAAGCTGCGCGCCGATAAACGCGGCAGTGTGTATGTGCTCAACGGTAGCAAGACCTGGATCACCAACGGCCCTGATGCCAATACCTACGTGATCTACGCCAAGACCGACCTGGAAAAGGGTGCCCACGGCATCACCGCGTTTATCGTCGAGCGCGACTCGAAGGGCTTCAGCCGCAGCAACAAGTTCGACAAGCTCGGCATGCGCGGCTCCAACACCTGCGAGTTGTTTTTCGATGACGTCGAAGTGCCGGAAGAAAACATCCTCGGCGCACTCAATGGCGGCGTGAAAGTGCTGATGAGCGGCCTCGATTACGAACGCGTTGTGCTGTCCGGCGGCCCGACCGGGATCATGCAGGCCTGCATGGACCTGATCGTGCCCTACATCCATGACCGCAAGCAGTTCGGCCACAGCATCGGCGAGTTCCAGCTGATCCAGGGCAAGGTCGCCGACATGTACACCCAGCTCAACGCCAGCCGCGCCTACCTGTACGCCGTGGCCCAGGCCTGCGAGCGCGGCGAAACCACGCGCAAGGACGCCGCCGGCGTGATCCTCTACAGCGCCGAACGCGCTACCCAGATGGCCCTCGACGCGATCCAGATTCTCGGCGGCAATGGCTATATCAATGAATTCCCGGCTGGTCGTCTATTGCGTGACGCCAAGCTGTATGAAATCGGTGCCGGCACCAGTGAGATCCGGCGCATGTTGATCGGTCGCGAACTGTTTAACGAAACCCGCTGAACGGAGCGCGCACCATGGCTACCCTGCACACCCAGCTCAACCCGCGCTCGGCGGAATTCGCCGCCAACAGCGTAGCGATGCTCCAACAGGTCGACGCCCTGCATACCCTGCTCGCCCAGGTGCAGCAAGGCGGCGGCGCCAAGGCCCAGGAGCGGCATACGTCGCGGGGCAAGCTGTTGCCCCGCGAGCGGATCAATCGCTTGCTCGACCCTGGCTCGCCGTTCCTTGAACTCAGCCAGCTGGCGGCTTATCAGGTGTACGGCGAAGACGTGCCCGCTGCCGGGGTGATTGCCGGGATTGGCCGGGTGGAAGGCGTCGAATGCATGATCGTCGCCAACGACGCCACGGTGAAAGGCGGCTCGTACTACCCGCTGACCGTCAAGAAACACCTGCGCGCCCAGACCATCGCCGAGCAGAACCGCCTGCCCTGCATCTACCTGGTGGACTCCGGCGGCGCCAACCTGCCGCGTCAGGATGAAGTGTTCCCGGACCGCGAGCACTTCGGACGGATCTTCTTCAACCAGGCGAACATGAGCGCCCAGGGCATCCCGCAGATCGCAGTGGTGATGGGCTCCTGCACTGCCGGTGGCGCCTATGTACCGGCGATGGCGGACGAAGCAATCATGGTCCGCCAGCAAGCCACCATTTTCCTCGCCGGCCCGCCGCTGGTGAAGGCGGCGACCGGTGAAGTGGTCAGCGCCGAAGACCTGGGCGGTGCCGATGTGCACTGCAAGATTTCCGGGGTGGCCGACCACTATGCCGACAGCGACGAACATGCGCTGGCCCTGGCTCGGCGCAGTGTGGCCAACCTCAACTGGCGCAAGCTGGGGCAATTGCAACAACGCACGCCGCTGGCGCCGCTTTATAGCAGCGAAGAGCTGTACGGCGTGATTCCGGCCGACGCCAAGCAACCGTTCGATGTACGCGAGGTGATCGCGCGATTGGTGGACGGCTCGGTGTTCGATGAATTCAAGGCGTTGTTTGGCACCACACTGGTGTGCGGCTTTGCGCACCTGCACGGCTATCCGATTGCGATCCTGGCCAACAACGGCATCCTCTTCGCCGAGGCCGCGCAAAAAGGCGCGCACTTTATCGAACTGGCCTGCCAGCGCGGGATTCCGCTGTTGTTCCTGCAAAACATCACCGGCTTCATGGTCGGCCAGAAATACGAAGCCGGCGGCATCGCCAAGCACGGCGCCAAACTGGTGACAGCGGTAGCCTGTGCCAAGGTGCCGAAGTTCACCGTGATCATCGGCGGCAGCTTCGGCGCCGGTAACTACGGCATGTGTGGACGCGCCTACGACCCGCGCTTCTTGTGGATGTGGCCCAACGCACGCATCGGCGTGATGGGCGCCGAACAGGCCGCCGGCGTGCTGGTGCAGGTCAAGCGTGAGCAGGCCGAGCGCGCGGGCCAGGGTTTCAGCAGCGATGAGGAAGCGGCGATCAAGCAGCCGATCCTCGACCAGTACGAAACCCAGGGCCACCCCTACTACTCCAGCGCACGGTTGTGGGATGACGGCGTCATCGACCCGCTGCAGACCCGCGACGTGCTCGCCCTGGCCCTGTCCGCCGCGCTGAACGCCCCCATCGAGCCGAGCCGCTTCGGCGTGTTCCGCATGTAAATGGAGCTGCACCCCATGAGCGATTTCAACACCCTCGAACTGATCACCGACCCCCGTGGCTTTGCTACGCTGTGGCTCAGTCGTGAAGCCAAGAACAACGCGTTCAATGCCGAAATGATCCGCGAACTGATCATTGCCCTGGACCGGGTGCAAGGCGATCCGGCCCTGCGCTTTCTGGTACTGCGCGGGCGCGGCAAGCACTTCAGCGCCGGCGCCGACCTGGCCTGGATGCAGCAGTCGGCCGAACTGGATTACCACACCAACCTGGACGATGCCCGAGAACTGGCGGAGCTGATGTACAACCTCGCCAAGCTGAAGATCCCGACGCTGGCGGTAGTCCAGGGCGCGGCCTACGGCGGTGCCCTGGGATTGATCAGTTGCTGCGACATGGCGATTGGCGCCGACGATGCGCAGTTCTGCCTGTCGGAAGTGCGCATTGGCCTGGCGCCGGCGGTGATCAGCCCGTTCGTGGTGCAGGCGATCGGCGAACGGGCAGCCCGTCGCTATGCCCTCACAGCGGATCGCTTTGGCGGTCAGCGGGCACGGGAAATCGGCTTGCTGGCGGAAAGTTATCCTGCCGATGATTTGGACATACATGTCGAATTGTGGATTACCAATCTGCTGCTCAACAGCCCCGCGGCCATGCGCGCCAGCAAGGACCTGCTACGGGAAGTCGGCCACGGTGCCCTGACGCCAGCGTTGCGTCGCTACTGCGAGAACTCCATCGCCCGGATCCGCGTCAGCGCCGAAGGCCAGGAAGGCCTGCGTGCCTTTCTGCAAAAACGCGCGCCCAACTGGCAGCCTCAGGAGCCGCGTTCATGAAGACGCTTACTACCGTATTGGTAGCCAACCGTGGCGAAATCGCCTGCCGGGTGATGCGCACCGCCAAGGCCATGGGCCTGACCACCGTGGCCGTGCACAGCGCCACCGACCGTGACGCGCGGCACACCCGCGAGGCTGATATTCGTGTGGACCTGGGCGGCAGCAAGGCCGCCGACAGTTACCTGCAAATCGACAAACTGATTGCCGCCGCCCAGGCCAGCGGCGCCCAGGCGATTCACCCGGGTTATGGGTTTCTTTCGGAGAACGCAGGGTTTGCCCGCGCCATTGAAGCCGCCGGGTTGATCTTCCTCGGCCCGCCCGCCTCGGCCATTGATGCCATGGGCAGCAAATCGGCCGCCAAGGCGTTGATGGAAACCGCCGGCGTGCCGTTGGTGCCGGGTTACCACGGCGACGCCCAGGATCTGGAGACTTTCCGCCAGGCAGCCGAGCGTATCGGTTACCCGGTGCTGCTCAAGGCAACGGCAGGCGGTGGCGGCAAGGGCATGAAAGTGGTCGAGGACGTCAGCCAACTGGCCGAAGCGTTGGCCTCGGCACAGCGTGAAGCACTGTCCTCCTTTGGCAATGCGCAGATGCTGGTGGAAAAGTATTTGCTCAAGCCGCGTCACGTGGAGATCCAGGTGTTCGCCGACCAGCACGGTCACTGCCTGTACCTCAATGAGCGCGATTGCTCGATCCAGCGCCGCCATCAAAAAGTCGTCGAAGAAGCCCCGGCGCCGGGCCTGAGTGCCGAGCAGCGCAAGGCCATGGGCGAAGCGGCCGTGCGTGCGGCCCAGGCCATCGGCTACGTGGGCGCGGGCACCGTGGAGTTTCTGCTGGACGCCCGGGGCGAGTTTTTCTTCATGGAGATGAACACCCGGCTGCAGGTGGAACACCCGGTGACCGAGGCCATCACCGGCCTGGACCTGGTGGCCTGGCAGATTCGCGTGGCCCAGGGCGAGCCGCTGCCGATGACTCAGGAGCAAGTGCCGCTGCTGGGGCATGCGATTGAAGTGCGCCTGTACGCCGAGGACCCGGCCAACGATTTTCTGCCGGCCACCGGGCACCTGGCGCTGTACCGCGAATCCACGCCAGGGCCCGGGCGCCGGGTAGACAGCGGCGTCGAACAAGGCGACAACGTGTCACCGTTCTACGACCCGATGCTGGGCAAGCTGATTGCCTGGGGCGAAGACCGCGAACAGGCGCGCCTGCGGCTGCTGGGCATGCTCGATGAATTTGCCGTGGGTGGACTGAAGACCAACCTGGGCTTCTTGCGGCGCATTATCGGCCATCCGGCGTTTGCCGCTGCCGAGCTCGATACCGGGTTTATCCCGCGTTATCAGGATGAGCTGCTGCCGGCGCCTGGCGAATTGAGTGAGGCATTCTGGCAGGCCGCCGGCCAGGCGTTCATGCAGACCCAACCGAGCACTGACACCCGTTCGCCCTGGGCCGACACCCGAGGTTTTCGCGCAGGCTTGCCGGGCGAGGTTTCCCTGCACCTGAGCTGCAACGGCCAGGATCGCCTGGTAATGCTGCAAGCCGGCATCAACCCGCCCCAGTTGCACGGCGAACAACTGCTGATCGACCAGCACGGCGTGCGCCGCTCCCATCTGGCGGTACGCGAGGGCGGCAGTGTGTTTTTGCGCTGGGACGGCGAGGTGCACAGTGTCAGCCTGTTCGACCCGATTGCCGCCGTCGACGCCAGCCAGTCCCATCAGGGCGGCCTGACCGCACCGATGAACGGCAGCATCGTGCGAGTGCTGGTGGAAGTCGGGCAAACCGTTGAAGCCGGTACGCAGTTGGTGGTGCTGGAGGCCATGAAGATGGAACACAGCATTCGCGCGCCCCATGCCGGCGTGGTCAAGGCGCTGTACTGCCAGGAAGGCGAAATGGTCGGTGAAGGCAGCGCACTGGTGGAGCTGGAAGCCGCGAGTTAAAACCTCGTGACCGCCTGCGCCACCACGCCGATGATCCGGCACTCTTCACTGAACAGCATCTTCGGGTACGTAGGGTTGAGCGGCACCAGGTAAAGCTGGCCGCTCTGCCTGACCCATTTGCGCAAGATCGCCTGGGAATCAAATGCCCATTGGGCCACCACCAGTTTGCCGGGCTCGGGCTGGATGGCCGGGTCCACCAGAATCATCGTGCCTTCATTGATACTCAAGCCGCTGGGGGCGGTCATGGCGTCGCCAGTCACGCGCATCCAGAACGCCTTGCCACGGGCCTGATAGTCGCTCATCTGAAAACGAGTAACGCCGTACGGCCGAGGTTCTTCCTGCAATGGGTAGCCTCCCTTCCCTTCGCTCACCGGGTAACGGTAATTCGGGTTGTAGTGCGGCGCCGGCTGCAGTTCCTCGGCAACCGCCGCGAGCGCTTTTTCGCGAACCACCAGCGCGACCTCGAGCCCATCCAGGCCAAGCTCCTGCATCACCCGGTTCATATCGGCAAGGCTCGGCACCCGACGCTTGTTCAGCCAGTGGCCTACCCCACCCTGAGACATGCCCAGGCGCGACGCCAGTTGGTCCTGCGTGACCTTGCGGTCTTTCATGTTGGCCTTGACCAACGCTATCCATTTATCCATGGGCCCTGACAATACGTTGTGTACTCACCACGACAATAAACAGTTTGTAGTAATCAATAAAACGCCATAAATACGATTAGTACTAATATCGATTGCAGGCTTTCGACACCCACACAGAGCACTGCCCTTATGACGACCACCCCGTATACCCTGCCCGACACCTGCGATGAAGACGAACGGCTGTTCCTGCGCAGCAGTGGCGCCGCCCAACGCGCACTGGACTATTACCTGAAAGAGGATGCCGCACCGCCCTCCGTTGACGACACGTTGTTCGAGGTCAAGCCCGGCATCAGCGACGAGGAGGCCCTGGTCCACGCCTCCGACCTGCTGCGCAGCGCCGCGGCCACTGCGTACGAATCGGCAAACAGCGCCCACGGCAATAGCCGGGACCTGGCGTTTTCAGTGGTCTATTTGATCGATATGGCGAAGGTGATGGTGGAGCGGTCACTGCGGCTTTCGGCGAGGGGCGCCGAACAGCCGGCCAGTCTGTAACAGGCACGCGGGAAAAATATTTCTATCCGAGGGATAAAAACATTTGACTTGCAAATGATAATGATTATTATTGGACCTAGCTGATCGCGAGATCAGTCGATAGACCAAGAGACCTTAGGTCGGACTCTTGGAATATCTCCTCATCAGGCTAATCACGGTTTTTGACCCGGCTCTTTGGCCGGGTCTTTTTTTTGCCAGTTTTTCCCTGGCGTGACTTCAGGCTAATGAAGACTGTGTGTTGCTTGATGGCGCGCATGGTAGCAAAAGACCATCACCAAAAGAAAGTCGATCGAGCGCTCTAGGCCGGTTCTTTCAAAAATAGCACTTGAGAATCAATCTCATAGATTCTAAGCTGCGGCGGCGTCATGGACGACGCCCCCCTCTTCACCCGCAAAAATTGCATCCAGGCTTTGCCCCGCTCCGGTGTAAAATGCCCGCCACAACACTCATATTCAGGCAACCAGACTATGACCGTGGCCTTGACCTCCATCAAGATCAGCACCGACTTCGACAGTGGCAATATCCAGGTGCTCGACGCCAGTGATGCTCACCAGTTGCTGCTGGCGATAAAGCCCGATACGCGCAGCCAGCACTTCCAGTGGTTCCACTTCAAGGCCGAAGGCATGCACGTGGGTCACACCCACACCTTCCGCCTGAGCAATGCCGGCCACTCGTCCTACAAGCACGCCTGGAGCGGCTACAACGCCGTGGCGTCCTACGACCATATCAACTGGTTTCGGGTACCCACCCGCTTTGATGGCGAAACGCTGCACATCACCCTCGAAACCCGTGAAAAACAGGCCTGGTTCGCTTACTTCGAACCCTACAGCCGCGAACGCCACGACTGGCTGATCGACCAGGCGCTGAACCGCGCCGGCACGCAATTGCTGGCCACTGGCAAAAGTGTCGAAGGCCGTGATATCCAACTGCTGCGCCGTGGCAAGGGCGAGGCCAACAAGCGCAAGGTCTGGATCATCGCCCAGCAGCATCCCGGCGAGCACATGGCCGAATGGTTTATGGAAGGCATCATCGAGCGCCTGCAGCAGGACGGTGACGCCGAGCTGAAAAAGCTCCTGGCCGCCGCCGACCTGTACCTGGTACCGAACATGAACCCCGATGGCGCGTTCCATGGGCATCTGCGCACCAACGCCATGGGCCAGGACCTCAACCGCGCCTGGCAGAGTGCGAGCCAGGAGATCAGCCCCGAAGTACTGTTCGTCCAGCAACAAATGGAAAAGTACGGCGTTGACCTGTTCCTGGATATCCACGGCGACGAGGAAATCCCCTATGTGTTCACCGCCGGTTGTGAAGGCAACCCGAGCTACACGCCACGTATCGAGCAGTTGGAAAAACACTTCCGCAGCCACCTGAGCAACCTCACCCGGGATTTTCAGACCGCGCATGGCTACACCCGCGATTTGCCGGGCGAAGCCAATATGACCCTGGCGTGCAACAGCGTCGGCGAGAAGTTCGATTGCCTGTCCCTGACCCTGGAAATGCCCTTCAAGGACAACGACGACGCGCCCAACCCGCACACCGGCTGGTCGGGCAAACGCTCGATGCAGTTGGGCAAGGATGTGTTGAGCAGCGTGGCGGATATCGTCGGCGTATTGCGCTAAACATCCACGATCCCGGCGACGGCTGCCTCACAGCAACCGTCGCCGGGGAAGGCTTCAGTCCTTGCTGCCGGTCATGCTTTGCAACACACCGTCACGCCGGATCAAACCGTGGAACAGCGCCGCCGCCAGGTGCAACAACACCGTCAGAAACAGCAAATACGCCAGGTAACCGTGAGCCTTGCGCAACACGGCAAACAACGGCGCATTCGCCCCCACCAGCGCCGGCAACTGCACCGAACTGCTGAGCATCACCGGGTCGCCGGCCGCTGAAATCATCGCCCAGCCCAGCAGCGGCAACACCAGCATCAACGCATACAGCACCACGTGGGAGGCCTTGGCCGCCAGCACTTGCCACAGCGGCAAGTCGGCAGGCAGCGGCGGCTGGCGCGTGGAAAAACGCACCACCAGGCGCACGATCACCAGCGCCAGGATCGCAATGCCCAGCGGCTTGTGCAGGTGGATCAGCCACTCATGGCGTTCGGAAACCGAGGCCACCATGCCCGCGCCGATAAACAGCATGGCGATGATCATCAACGCCATCAGCCAATGCAGCAGCCGCGCCAGCGGGGCGAAAAACCGGGGTTGGGCATTCATGGCTTCGACTCCTGAGGGGCGCTGTGCAGCTGGCTGACTTCGCTGGTGCGACGCAGGTAGGAACTGGCGTACGCCGCCGAACGGGCGGCCAGCAATGGGTCATTCGAGGCTTCGATACCGCTCGGCAGCACCAGTGGATCAAAGTTGATGTCACGGCAATCACCGTCCATTTGCGGCTGGCTGCTTTCCAGCACCAGGGTCCCGGCATTCAGCACCTTGTGCTCACCGGTCCAGGTCTTGCTGGCGTCATCTACCGGGTCGCCCGGGTTGGCCAGGGTGAGGTTCAACTGCCAGCGCAACGGCCCGGCCACCAGGCGCTGGGCCAGGTCTTTTTCGAGGAAGTCGCTGCCGGCGGGCGCCGTGGCCCCCGCAGCATCCTGGCTTTGCGGTACGACGCCCCAGCGCACGGCCTGGCGTTGGCCGCTGGCGTTTACCAGGTAAAACGCGTTGATGCCGTTATAGGTTTCAGTGGCATAGCTGGCAGACGGCTTGGCGGTCTTGACCCAGGCCAGGAACGGCGCGGTCTCGGGGTGCGCCGCGAAGAACGCCGGCATGCCTGCCGGGTTCGGCTTGCCGGTGGCCGGGTCAGGTGCGCCGGCCTTGAGCATCTCGAAGAAGGCCTCGGGCGTGCCCACCGGGAACACCGGCATGCTGTTCATCCCGGTGCGCCATTGCTGGCCGTTGGCCAAGTTGAACTGCAAGGCAAAACTGCGGATCGGCACGCTGCTGTCCGGCGCATACGGGTTGCCGCTGGGCAGCGCAAAACGCCCGATAACCGGGGTACGCGCCTCGCTGAATACCTGGGCACTGGAGTACTGGCGCGCCTCGGGGCTGCTCTCGAAATAACCGGCCACGCACACGCCCTTGGCATGGTTACGCCGGTAGCCAGGGTGCAAGCCGTTGTTGGTTTCCAAGGCATTGACCAGGGTTTTGGGGCGCAACCGCTGTGGGTCGAGGCTTCCGTTAACGTAGGCAAACGCCCCGGCCACGACGGCAACCACCACGCCGATGCTGGCCAACCGAATTATCAGGCTTGCGGTGCTCAGCGGCGGACGGGGCGGTGATGAGTGATCTACCATGAAATAACTCCAGGGCCCAAGGCCTTGAGTGGGTGAAACATAAGGTCGGAACACTTGGGACGAACGCCAGCGCACTCTATTCCCTGGCCTGCTGTTTATTTTTATTGACCTGGAATAACCTTCAACGCCGGACGTCTTCCTAGTCCCAGCGTAGTGACTAGCCAGAATCCCATGCACGAACTCGACGAACAGTTACGTGAACTCATCCCCAGGTTGCGGCGTTTTGCCGTGTCCCTGACGCGTAACACCAGCAGCGCCGACGACCTGGTGCAGGCGAGCCTTGAGCGCGCGATCATCAGTTGGGCCGACAAACGCCTCGAAGGCGACTTGCGCGCCTGGCTGTTCTCGATCCTCTACCGGCAGTTCCTCGACGCCCATCGGCGCTCCCGGCGGTACACACGCATGCTGGAATTTTTCACCGGCCGCGATGATTCGCAGCCGTCGGTCGAGCGCACCGTCATCGCGCAATCGACCCTGCAAGCCTTCGACAAATTGAACACCGAACAGCGCGCCCTGCTGCTGTGGGTCTCGGTGGAAGGCTTGAGCTACAAAGAAGTCGCCGACATCCTCGAGGTGCCCGTGGGCACCGTGATGTCTCGCCTGTCGCGCGCGCGCCAGGCCCTGCGCCAGCTCAGCGACGGCGAAATCACCAGCCCTGCCCTGCGGATACTCAAATGATCAGCCTGCCTCCCAGCGAACGCGATTTGCATGCCTACGTCGATCACCAACTCCTGGACGCCGACCGCCGCCAGCTCGAAACCTGGCTGGCAGCCCACCCGGACGTCGCCGCCCAGGTGCACGCCTGGCAACAGGACGCGCAGCACCTGCGGGCATCGTTGAGCGGCGCACTGCAACAACCCGCCAACCCCGAGCTGGACCCGGCCCTGATTCGCCAGCGGGTCAAGCGCCAGTCACGCCGCCATCTCGCAACCGCCGCCATGCTGTTGATTGCCGTCAGTGTCGGCGGCCTCGGCGGCTGGCAGGCCCGCCAGGCCACGCTGCTCGAGAGCATGGCGCCCATGAGCGACGCGATGCAGGCCTACCGCCTGTTTGCCCAGGACGGCATCCTGCCCGCCGACTATCACGTGCAAAGCGGTGGCGACATGCAAGGCTGGCTCGACCGCTACTTCAACCAGGCCTACCGCCTGCCGGACCTGAGCCAGGCCGGGTTCAAGGCGGTCAGCGGGCGCCTGCTCAGTACCGAACAAGGCGCGGCGGCCATGGTGCTGTATGAAGACCCCCAAGGCCGGCGCATCAGTTTCTATATCCGCCCGCCGGGCCCGGAAAACAAATTCCTGCCCCGTGGCAGCCGCAGTGCCGACGGCCTGCAGGCCGAATACTGGTCGGGCGCGGGCTACAACTATGCGATGGTCAGCCCGCAGGACGCCTCGACCACGCAGATGCTCAAGCAGACGATGCGGTTCTAGAAACCCACATCCAGCACCACATTATCGACGTAGGTACCGGCTGGCGGCGTGGCCTGGTTGGTATAGATCGCCGCGTTGTAGTTGAACACCTGGCTGCCGGTGCCCAGGCCATTCCCGGGGTTCACCTCAGCCGTGGAGCTGGCGCGCCGGGCGGTGGTCACGCTGCCCCAGCGAGTGGTGGTGGCGCTTTTGAAGATGTCGTAATTGAGGAAATTGCTCCCCGAGATCATCCGCCGCTGCCCGCCCACACTCACCGGGTTCTGGCCATCGCTGATGCCCACGGTGTAAGCACTGCCCTTGGTGCAGGCAATCGTGGCCTGCCCGTTCACACTGGAAAAACCACTGATCACCGGCGCGCTGCCGAAGCTGATGTTGGGCGCGGTGATCTGACAGTCGTTGCTCACCGTCATGCTGACCGTCAGGGAGGATGTGCCCGAGCCGGAATCCCGGAAGACACACAGCGACCCAACCCCCAGCACCGCGCAGTAGTTCCAGACCCAGGCGATGCTGAGTGTCTCCGTGTAAAGGCCGGCAGCCACGTTGCTGCCGGTGATCGATCTCAGGTAAAGCGGCAAGGTCTTCGTGCCCGGCCCGGAAACCAGGCCAACGCTTTGGGCAATGCCCGTCGCGCCGAAATCGAACTGGGTGCCACGGTTGATCGGGTAACTGGTGCTGTTATTGGCGTAAATCGTATAACCGATGACATCCCCGGTAGGGCCGACCATGCCGCTGGTGGCCGAGGTGATGGTTGCATAGAAGTGATCACTCGCCGCCAGCAGCGAAATCAACGTGGCCCCGCAGTTCAAGCCAGCGTTGGTGGTGGAACTGGTCTGGGCAGCGGTGCGCACCGTCATCGAACTGATCGAGCCAAAGCTGGCCGGCGACGTAGCTCCCGGCGCCGAACACGCGGCCATTGCCTGTAGCGAAAAACCCAGGCCCGCCAGCACCAGCAGTCCAACTATCCATTCCTTGACCCGCACACCCACACTCCTTGTCTCATTGGCAAACCAGCGGCCCGATCAGCGGCACCTGCTCCTCGTTGATATCCACGTCGAACGTTGCCTGGCAGGTACGGCCCTCACCCACAGTGACTTGCAAGGTGTTGTGGGCCGCCAGGTTCTCCAGGTACACCAGGCCATCCCACCCCACCACCGCGCGCGCCCCGGTTTGCTCATGACGCACCTGGCTGCCCAGGGGCAGGTCCTGATGCCGGGCATCCACCAGGGTGATACTGGCCGCGATCACCCGGCGCACCGGGAACTCCAGCAGGTAGCCGCTGCCGCGCCGCACCGCCACGCGCTGCTCGACATTCGGGGTCTGCACGTTGACCGGCAGGTTCAGCGGGTCGATTTCATACTTGCCGCGGTAGTACGCGCTGCTCCACGGCACCAGCAAGTGCCCGTTGCGGTCGGTTTCACCCACCAGCTGGTTTTCATAGAGCACCGGCACACCGGAATAGCCGTCGGTGCTCACCACAACAAACGCGTCATTGACCTGGTTGGCCGTGAACACCTGATTGTCCATCCACACCAGCGAGCCACTGGCATCCGCCCAACGGGTCTCGGCGTCACTGCTACCGTACACGCCCGCCTGCAATTGCACCGACTGCATGCGCCAGGTCAGGTCGGCCTGGCGATAGGCCGGGCCGTCGCCACTGGCATAACCCAGGTTGTAGCCCACGCCGCCCTCGGACGGCACCGCCCGGCTGTAGTTGACCCGCTGGCGACTTTCGCCGGCCTGGCTGCGCTCGTTGCTCAAGGCCAGGCTGCCGTAGACGTCGAATGGGATCACCAGTTGCGCCTGCATGGCCCAGTTGCTGTCACCGACCTCACGGTTGGCCGACAGATAGAAACTGGTGTTGCGCCACAGCTGTTTGCTCCAGGTGAGGTTCATCAGCCGGGTGCGGGAGTCATCGGCTGCCTGCACATCGAAATAGCCGGCACCGATGCTGCCGAAATCGTTGAGGTTCAGGCTCAGGGTCACCTGCTCACTGCGCTTGCTGAGGCTCGCATAAGGCGTGTCGACCAGGGTCAGGTCGGCGTACTGGTCGCGGCGCTCTACCCGTTGGTAAGACAGGCTGTAGCGCTGGTTGCTGTATTGATAACCGAAGCTCAGTTGCTGGCCGGTCTCGCCATCAAACTGGCTTTGGCTGAGGGCGGTATTGAGCACCCCGAAGTTGCCCAGCCGCACGTTGCCGCCGAGCCCGCCCAGGGTCAGGTCGCCTGAGGCTTCGGCATGGCTTTCCAGGGTGAAGTAGTCCGACACCCCGTAACGAAACGTGCCGCTGGCCACGCCCGGCCCGTAGCCAAAATCCCGAATGGTGTAGTCGCGGCGCAAATTACCGGCCGCCACCGAAAAATCCGACAGGCCTTTTTGCAACAACGTACTGGTGACGTAGAACGGCACGGTGGTCGACACCTGCCGGCCCAGGGCATCGGTGGTGACCACCACCGCTTCGCCGGCGCCGTTGATAAACGGCACGTTGGTCAAGGTGTAAGGGCCCGGCTGCAGATATGCGCTGCTGGATTTGTAGCCATTGATGAACAGGTCCACCGACGACGGCACCGCCGCCTCCCCGGCAAATTGTGGCAAGGGGTAAGTCACCAGGTCCGGGCGTACGCCGAAATCCCGCGACACTTGCACCCCGCCCAGGCGTACCGAACTGCTCCACGGCAATGCGCTGCTGATCACGTCGCCCGCCTCGTAGGTCAGCAGGCGCTCATCGTCGGAAAAGCGCCAGGTTGTGTCATAGCGCCGATAGCCATTGTTCAAAGTGCTGCCGCTGGCCTG
This sequence comes from Pseudomonas sp. F8002, assembly GCF_013385495.1. Taxonomy (NCBI): domain Bacteria; kingdom Pseudomonadati; phylum Pseudomonadota; class Gammaproteobacteria; order Pseudomonadales; family Pseudomonadaceae; genus Pseudomonas; species Pseudomonas sp. F8002. The sequence continues at coordinate 129,582 of NZ_JACAPW010000006.1, forward strand.
GCCGCCAAAGGTGGTGCGGTATTGGCCGGTATTGGACAAGGTGCCCCAGGTATCGAACAGCCGCACTTCGTTGAAAATGCCCAGGTATGTGCCGGCGTCATCGGTGTCGTTCAGGTAGGCGTCATAGTTGAGCAACGCACCAAAACTGGTGAGTGCCTGGGCGCGCGGGTAGTTGTTGCGGCTGCCGATGAACTGCGCCGGCAACCACGCCGGCGGTACCGTCAGCACCAGGCGCTGGCCCTGGCTGTCGTAATCGGTGTGCAGGCCCGGCAGGTGGTCCAGCGCGACCTCGGTGGTGATCTCGGCCGGCAGCTTCATGCCCACGTCCCGCAAGGTGGCCGCCGGCACAAACAGGCCGCCGGCGCGCTGATCCACGGCCACCACCCGGCCAGTGTCCATCTGGTTGACCACCAGTTCGAGGAACAACTGTGCATCGGCAACAGCCTCCATGTTGCTGGGCGGCGGCGGCAACGGCGCGGCCACGCCAAGCGGCGCAAGCACCAGGCCCGACAGGCCGCCCACCACCCACACCGATCGCCATCGACTACGAGCCCAACCATGGCTCACCAAGGCATTGTGTCCATCAATGGACATCTCCATCCGTTAAGACCAAGGGCTGCTCCATGCCCTATTCCATTGCGTTACCGTCCCGGCGCAAGGTTCTCCAGTTGCGCTGCGCCATTGACTCGCACCTGCAGCGGCTGATCGCCCGCGACACCTTGTGGCACCGGCCAGCGCATGGTTGCGCCCGGCAGTACATAGCCGAGCAGGCCGTCTACCAGCGGCCGGGTCTGCCCGCCCTGTTTGAACGCCACATCGGTGAGCCGCGCGTGCACCGCGCCCTGGTTGCGCATCTCCACATAGTTGCGCCCGCCGACGGTGACTTTTTTCCAGCTCAGGTCAGGCTTGCCCGCGCCCTTGGGGTCGCGCTGGCGCGTCGCATCTTCCTTGCTCCACAGGCCTGCGCCGTAGGCGAACAACGGCACCGAATAACGCATCTGAAAACGGATGGCTGCGGCCGTCTTGCCATCGGCTGCGGGGGTTTCAGGGGTGGCGGCGGGGATTTCGTCGATGATGATCCGATAGGCCAACTCCTGGCCCGGCGGCACTTCCCGGGTCCGGGTCAGGCGCACCAATTGCTTCTGCCCCGGTTCGATCTTCGCCACCGGCGGGCTGCCGATCACGTCGCGCTGGTTCTGGTACTGCTCGTCAAACCCGCCCTGGCTCCAGGCAAATACCCGGATCTGCAGGTTGGCAGTCTCTGTACCGCGGTTCTCCAACCACAAGGCGCTGGCCTGTTGATCGGCCTCCAGCACCGGGTCAATGGGCCAGATCAGCACCGAACTGGCAGCCTGGACCTGCCCACCGCCCAACGCCACCAGACCGATAAAACCCGCAACCCAATACCGCCGGGAAGCTGCAAACATAGATTCCACTCCTCATGCCAATCGCCTTACCAGGACAGCTGCACCTGCAGCACATCGCTGTACGTCCCCCCAGGCTGATTACCCGGTAACACCACCCTGCCGTAAATCGGCAGGGTTATATTGTTCGCGTTGCTGTAGGCCACGCTGACGCTTTGACTGATCCCCAGGCTCTGGCTCAGGGCCGCGTCCTGAAACAGCTGGTACGCCACTTGGGCACTGCCGCTATTGAGCTGCATGTGCCGGCCACTGGCGTTGTACAAGCCGCCGTTGACGCTCATGCTCAACGTGACTCCCGGGGTGCATTGCAGCGTTACCCCGCTGCTCAGCGCCACCGACACCGTGCTGGTGGACAACGACGAATAGCTGCCGAACGCCAGGCTGCCGTAGTTCGTGCCGCCGCCCACCACCAGGCAGCCTGCGGCAATCGTCGCGCTGACCTGGATCGTCTGGCTGGTCACCGCCAGCAACGACAACGGCATTCCCCAACCCGTGATGACCGCCAGCGTCGCCCAGCAGGCCCGCTTCATGGCACTAGAACGTCAACTGCACCGACACCGTGTCGGTGTAGGTACCCGCCGGCAGACCTGCCTTGCCCACGGCCTGGCCGTAGATGTTCACGGTTTGCGCAACGCCCGTGCTCGCACCTACGTTGATCGTTCCGTTGATCGCCAGGAGTGTCGAATGCCCGGTGTCGGTGTAGAAGTCATACGGCACATAATTGGCCACGCCGTCATACAGCGCCCGGGTGCCGCCGGTGGACTGGCCGTCATGGGACCCGGCGCCCACGGTGATCACCGGCGAGGTGCCCGAGGAACACTGGATCGACAACGCGCCTCCACCGCCGCCCAGTACTTGCCCGGACTGGGTGGTGAACTGGCTGTCGGTGGTACCGAAATTGATCGTACCGAAGTTCAAACCGGTGGTGCCGCCCACGCCGTTGACCAGGCAACTGTTGGTCAGGATCAGCGTGGAGCTGATCTGCCCGGTGACCGTCGTGGCCGCCTGGGCACCCGATACCCAGGCCAGTGCGACCAATGGGAGAACTGCTTTAGATACAAGTGCATGCATGATGTCCATCCTCATGAATTACCAATCCAGAGTCACCGTCAGGGTGTCTGTGTAGATGCCGGCCGGTAGGGCCCTGGTATTCGCCACCACCGAGCCGAATACCGGGATCGGTACCTGTGCGCCCTTGGTCACGACGAAATTGCGTTGCTGGCCGATGCTGTAGGTGCTTCGGCCCGCAGGATCGGCCGACAGCCGATACGGTATGGTTTGCCGGCCATTGCTCAAGCGCCGGGTGATGCCGTCGCCATGGGCGCCGCCGTCGATGGTCACGGTGAAACTGCTCACCACCGACGGGTTGCAGGACACAGCGAGCGCGGCCTTGTCGCCATCACTGATGCCGGCGCCCAGGCCCTTGTCCCAGGTGGGTCCGTGGCTGCCGAAATCCAGCAAGGCCGAGCCGCCATCCGGGCTCACCGGCGCGCTGTCGTTGCCTTTGCTCACCTGGCAACTGGCAGTGATCACCAGTCGTGCGTGAATCTGCCCGGCGACCGCCGCCTGGGCGTCCTCGGCCAGGAGCAACAGGCCGCCCAGCGCGATGCAGGCCAGGGCGCGGCTTACCATGTCACCGTCACTTTGAGCAGGTCGGAATAACGCCCCACGGCCGGTATTTCCTTGAGCGGCTCGATGCGTCCATAAAGTGGCAAGTCCACCGTGCCGGAATCGGGCACGCGGCCGCTCAACGGTACGTCCACGGCCAAGGGGATGCGGCGTGCGGCATCGGCATAAATTCGATAGGGAATCGGTTTGATCGAGGGGGCAGCAGCGCCCAGGTAACGTACTTCGCCGGCGCCGCCATGCAGGCCGCCGTCGACACGCATCTGATAAGGCGTATCCGGGTTGCACTCCAGGCGTGGCTGGCGCTGGCTGATCAAGGCTGCACTCAACGGGCCTGCCGGGTCATCCAGCCGGGAGCCGCTGCCGAAATCCAGTACGCCGAGCTGCTCGATCCCTGCTTCACGCGTGGTGCCGACCAACTGGCACCCCCGCTGCACGTCGATACGCACCTCAACCTGGAGCTGTGCACCATAAACCGTGTTGCAGAGCATCGCGCTCATGATTGCCAAGACTGCGTGTCCCTTCACTGCCCCAAATCCTTATACAGGGGTGACTGCTGTGTATGAGGTTAGTCACTTGAAGGGAATCCGCCAGTCAGGTCGGTGTTTTGGATCCATTGACCCATGCCTTTTCCAGATAGCTCGCGCCGTGCTTCTCTATTGGTCAAACCGCAACCGGCGCTCTAAAGTGAGCGACCACCGAAACACAGAGTGACTGACATTGGCTGCTTTACCGCCCCTGCTCAAACGGTTGCTGGGTAAACCCGCGGCGACCACCGCCGCCCCCGGTATCAGCGCATTCTTCCAGGGCAAGGCCCGGCAACAGGGCTATACCCTCAGCGCCAGCCAGCAACAGGTGATCGAGACCATGGCCCGGCAAACCGACCATCTGCTGGCCGGGCGCCCAACCCGCAGCCTGTACCTGCACGGCGCCGTCGGCCGGGGCAAGAGCTGGTTGCTGGACGGCTTTTTCCAGGCGCTGCCGATTGCCGAGAAACAGCGCGTGCACTTCCACGACTTTTTCGCCCGTCTGCACCAGGGAATGTTTGCCCATCGCCAGCAGCGCGATGCCTTGGCCGTGACCCTGGATGAGTTGCTCGATGGCTGCCGCGTGCTGTGCTTCGACGAGTTTCACGTACATGATATCGGCGACGCGATGCTGATCAGCCGCCTGTTCAAGGCCCTGTTCCGGCGCGGAGTCTGGGTGCTGGTAACCTCCAATTATCCGCCCGCCGGGTTGCTGCCGAACCCCTTGTACCATCAGCGGTTCAAGCCGGTGATCGAGCTGATCAGCGCGCGCATGGACGTCATGGAAGTCAGCGCCCCCCAGGATTTTCGCAGCCTGGCCCAGGCCCATGGCGATCAGCGGTTCAGCGCTGGCCAGTTCGTGTGGCCGGGGACTGCCGCGCAACGCCAAGCCCTGGGCCTGCCGTCAGCGGATCAGGCCCCGGTCAGCCTGACCGTCGGAGCCCGGCAATTGACTGCCCGCTGGCACCAGGACCGCAGCATTGCCTTCACCTTCAGCGACCTGTGCGAACAACCGACCGCTGTCATGGACTACCTGCAGCTGTGCCGAGACTATGAACGCTGGATCATCGACGGCCTGCCGCACCTGGCGGACTGTCCGATTGCCGCCCAGCAACGGTTCATCAACCTGGTGGACGTGCTCTACGACCAGGACAAGCAATTGGTGCTGATCGGCGAGCAGCCGCTGGAGCAATCCCTGAGCGGCCAGGCCATCGATTTGGCGCGCACCGCCAGCCGCCTGGGGCAGTTGCAGAAGATCGGGCCGCAACCCGCTATCATGAGCGCCATTCACGCCCCTATTGCCGAGTGACGCGCCGTTCATGGATACCCTTGCCCAACTCAAGGCCGGCCAATTGGCCGGCATCAAACGCCTGGACCTGCGCTGTGGGCTGACCGAGTTCCCTCGGGAAATCTTCGACCTGGCCGACTCCCTGGAAATCCTCAACCTGACCGGCAATGCCCTGAGCAGCCTGCCGGATGACCTGCACCGCCTGCCCCATTTGCGCGTGCTGTTCTGTTCGGAAAACGCCTTTACCGAACTGCCGCAATGCCTGGGCCAGTGCGCGCAGTTGAGCATGATCGGCTTCAAGTCGAACCAGATCAGCAGTGTCCCGGCGACGTCGCTGCCACCCTTGCTGCGCTGGCTGATCCTCACCGATAACCACATCAGCCAATTGCCGGACGAACTGGGTGAACGGCCTTTGCTGCAAAAACTGATGCTGGCCGGTAACCACTTGGAGCAGTTGCCGCAAAGCCTCGCCCAGTGCAAAAACCTCGAACTGATCCGCATCGCCTCCAACCGCATGACCCGCCTGCCGGACTGGTTGCTGGCCTTGCCGAGCCTGACCTGGCTGGCCTACGCCGGTAATCCGGTAGAGATGGCCGTGGAAGAGGCCCGGCATGACGCGACGCCAAACATTCCCTGGTCCGAGCTGGAATTGAGCGAAGTGCTGGGGGAAGGCGCTTCCGGAATCATCCGCAAAGCGTACTGGGCCCCGTCAAACGGGCCGGTCAAGGCGGTCGCGGTCAAACTCTATAAAGGCAGCATTACCAGTGACGGCTCGCCCCTGCACGAAATGCACGCCTGCATCGCCGCCGGACTGCATGCCAACCTGATCAAGGTAGAAGGCCGTGTCGTCGACCACCCGGAAGGCCAGGCGGCGCTGGTGATGCAACTGATCGAACCGAGCTACCGCAACCTCGCGGCCCTGCCGAGCCTGGCGTCGTGCACCCGGGATATCTACGAGCCCGGCACCCGTTTCAGCGCAGACGTTGCGCTGCGCATGGCCCGGGGCATCGCCTCGGTGGCGGCGCACCTGCACGCGCAAGGCATCACCCACGGTGATCTGTACGGCCACAACATTCTGTGGAATGAAGCCGGTGAATGTCTGCTTGGGGACTTTGGTGCAGCGTCGTTTCACGCCACGGTCGACAGCCAGGAAACCCGCGCGTTGCAGCGCATCGAAGTCAGGGCGTTCGGGGTGTTGCTGGGGGAATTGCTGGAAAGGATTGATGCGGGGTTGAGCGAGGAAAAGCGCGTGGCGCTGGAAGCCTTGCGGGACAACTGCTGCCAGCCGGATGTGCTGGCCCGGCCCGGGTTCGAGGAAATCACAACCCTGTTGCAGTCTTCCAAACTCAGCTAAACCCAATGTGGGAGCGGG
>NZ_JACAPW010000006.1:135840-150503 GCF_013385495.1 Pseudomonas sp. F8002
CGGGTTCACATCAAATCAGAATCAACCCGCCAACCCGACGAACATGTCCTGCACGTCATCATGGTTGTCCAGGCCTTCCAGGAAGGCTTCGACTTCGGCCATCTGCTCATCGCTCAAACCGCTCACCGGGTTCTTCGCGATGTAGCCGAGCTTGGCCGACAGCACGGTGAACCCCTGCTCCGGCAAGGCTTTCTGCACGGCGTCCAGGTCAGTGGTCTCGGTGATGAACAGGGTGGTGCCCTCTTCTTCGCCTTCTTCGAAATCCTGGGCACCGGCTTCAATCGCGGCCATTTCCGGATCGGCGTCCGGGCTGTCCGGTGAAGCTTCGATCAGGCCCACATGGTTGAAGTCCCAGGCCACAGAGCCCGAAGCCCCCAGTTGCCCCTTGCGGAACGCCACGCGGATTTCCGCCACGGTGCGGTTGATGTTGTCGGTCACGCATTCAACGATCAGCGGCACCTGGTGCGGGGCAAAACCTTCGTAGGTCACGCGGTGGTATTGCACGGTCTCACCGAGCAGACCGGCACCTTTCTTGATCGCGCGCTCCAGGGTTTCCTTGGGCATCGAGGCCTTTTTGGCCTGCTCCACCACCAGGCGCAAATGTGCGTTGGTAGCAGTGTCGGCACCGTTGCGGGCGGCAATGGTGATCTCTTTCACCAGCTTGCCGAAGATCTTGCCCTTGGCATTGGATGCCGCTTCTTTATGTTTGACTTTCCACTGTGCGCCCATGACTCACTCTCTTCTGTCCATCGCGCCGAAACGTCTACTGGCCGGCGCTTTGGGGGCAGAGTTTATAGCGCTGAAACACTCTAATCCACCAAAAAACCGGCCATGCCCCTCAGGTCCGCAAGGGATTGATGGCGCGCTCACGGTCGGGCACGAAGTCACCCACCTGCGCCAGCACCGCCGGCCTGGCGTTCCAGTACGGCATCAACACCAGGGAGGAAAACAGCGCGGCACCGGCAAACACGATAAACACCGTGACCGTGTCGAAGTAGCCCGGCAGCAAGCCGCCAAGGATCGCCCCCACCGAACCGCAGCCGTTGACGAACCCCGCAGCCGTCGCGCCGGCCTTGGCGGTGCCGAAGTCGATGGCGGCGGTGCTGCTGATCATCGAGTCCGGCCCGTACAGGGTCAGGCCCATCACAAACAGCAGCGCCATCACCAGCGCCACACTGCCGGTGTGCAAGGCGCCCATGAACAACGCCAGGGCCACGGTCAGCGCCAGCAGGCTGAGGACACAGGCCGGCATGCGCCGGGCGCCGAACAGTTTGTCGGACGCCATGCCGATCATGATCGGCCCCAGCAACCCCGCCAGCTCGAACGCCGTCGGCACAATCGCCGCGCCGACCTTGCCCACCGACGGCATCTGCTCATACACAATCACCGGCCCCCACAACAGGATCGCGTAACGCGCCGGTTTCAACAGAAAGTACGCCAGCCCCAGGGTCAACACCGTGCGGTTGCGCAAAATGGCCCGCAGCGGCTCCAGCACACTGGCGTTCTTCTCGGCGGCAGTCTGTTCCGGTTCCGGTTCCACTGCCGGTAACCCAACATCCTGTGGCGTGTTGCGCTGGAAAATGAAAAACAGCACCGCGACCACGAAGACCACAGCCGCACTGGAGATAAATGCCGCATGCCAGGTGCCGATCAGCGTATACGCCCACCATCCGGCAAACGGCGACGCCACCAGGCCACCAAAGGCGTAGCACGAGCTCCATAAACCCAGCACCCGGCCACGCTGCTGCGCCGGGAAGAAACTGCCAAGGTTCTTGCACAGCCCGGACCAGCCGGTGGACTGGGCCAGGCCCTGGATCAACATGCACGTGACAAAGATCGGTAACGTGGCAAACGTGCCCATCACCAGGGCGGCGGCGGCTGAAATCAGCAACCCGCCGAGTACCACCACACGCGGCCCGAAACGGTCGGCGAGCATGCCCCAGGTGAATTGGCCAACGGCGTAGGCCGCCAGGTAGATGCCATCCAGGTTGGCCATCATCATCTTGTCCAGCGGGAAACTCGGGTCGTCGACGATCCCCAGCTTGGCCACCGAAAAAGCCTTGCGGGTGAAATAGAAGGCCGCGTACGCCAGCCAGGTGATGGCGAAAATCTGCACGCGCCAACGCTTGATGTGACTCAAGGGAGTATTCATGGTGGTTCTGACCTCGGGTGTGAGTGTGCCGGCAGAATGAAAAGCAAACGCCTGTATTTTTATTGTTGAGCACTGCAGTACCGGCGCTTGGGAGGCGACGGTGCTGGTCAGATGAGTCCTGCTGGTGAGCACGCAGAAAACCCATGGCCGCCGAAGGTGTAGGACTCGACCTACGGCGACTGGGGCTATCAAAGCAATGGCTGACTAATAGGTAAAATCGATTTATCGTATTTCAAATATAAGCTGAGCTTGTAAGAGGATTCGCGATGTCGGTGTCTCACGCGCAACTCAAAGCCTTCCATGCGGTGGCCGTACACGGCAGTTTTACCCACGCCGCCGAACGCTTGTTCCTCAGCCAGCCGGCCATTTCCGACCAGGTGCGCAAGCTTGAGGAACGTTTCGGCGTGCTGCTGTTTCATCGCAACAAACGTTCGGTGCGCTTGACCGACCTCGGCGAGCGCCTGTTGAGCATCACCCAGCGTCTGTTTGCCGTCGCGGCGGAAGCCGAAGAGCTGTTGCAGGATTCCCGCGCCTTGCAAACCGGCACCCTGACACTCGCGGTGGACGCCCCGGTGCATGTGCTGCCGCAGATTGCGCGCTTCTGCCAGTTGTACCCGGGCATCAGCGTGAAGATCGAAACCGGCAACACCGATGAATCACTGTTTCGCCTGTACAACTACCAGGCCGACCTCGCGCTGCTGGGGCGCGATGTGGACGACGAGCGGCTGCTGTCACTGCCGCTGCCCGATGACCAATTGCTCGCGTTTGTCGCCCGCAACCACCCGTGGGCGGGCCGCGAGTCGATCTGCCTGGCGGACCTGGACGATACGCCGCTGGTGTTGCGGGAAATCGGCTCGGTGACCCGCCAGACCCTGGAGCAGGAAATGCACCAGGCCGGGCTGCGCATTCGCCCGGCGATCCAGGTGGAAGGCCGCGAAGCCGCGCGGGAGGCGGTGGTGGTGGGGATTGGCGTGGGGGTGGTGTCGGCTGCGGAGTTTGGCGCAGATTCGCGGGTGTATGCGATGCCGATCCGTGACTGTACGCAGCGGATGAAGGAAACACTGGTGTGCTTGAAGGAGCAGAGTTCGCGGCGGGTGGTGGCGACTTTTCTGGAGATTGTGCGGGAAAGTTTGCGGTGAAGTTGAGGGCCCCTTCGCGAGCAAGCCCGCTCCCACAGTTGACCGAGTTCTACCGATGGAACGCGGTCGAATGTGGGAGCGGGCTTGCTCGCGAAGGGGCCAACTAGATCTCAAGCCAACACCCTCTAAGGCGCCAACTCGAAAAACGCCTGAATCAACCGCAACTCCCGGCGCCGCTCCATGCACCCGATCACATGCCGGTTCACCAGCCCCTCGCCCTGGATCGGAATCGCGTGCACCCGCGGATCCCGGCTGACTTCCATCGACGACACCACCCCAACCCCCAACTCGGCCGCCACCGCTTCCGTCACCGCCTCACGGCTGTCCAGTTCCAGCAACACCCGGGGCTGCACGCCGGCCTGGGCGCAGGCATCGTCAAAGGTCCGCCGCGTGATCGAGCTGGGTTCACGCAACACCATGATCACCTGATCCAATTGCTCCAGCCGAATCCCCGCAGGCTCCGCCAGCCACGGATGGCCCGCAGGCACCAACGCGCAAATCCGTGACTCGATCAACGGCTGCAAGTGCAGGCCCTTGCGCGGCTCCACCTCGGTCAACACCGCCACATCGGCGCGCTCCGACAACAGCGCCGCGAGGGTTTCCTGCGCATTGCCCAGGCGCAAATTGACAGTAATCCCCGGATACCGCTGCCGTAGGCTGGCCAGCATCGGCATGACCATGTGCGGCCCGTCCGCCGCCACTTCCAGGCGCCCGGTAAGTAATTGCCGGTTGGCCTCCAGCAACGTCTGCGCCTCTTCCACCAGGCCGAAGATCGCCCGGGTGATCGCCGCGAGTTTGGTGCCCTCCTCGGTCAACTCCACCCGCCGCGCGGTACGCCGCAGCAGCGCGATCTGGTAGTGCTCCTCCAGCGCCTTGATATGCCCGGTCACCGCCGGCTGGCTGATGAACAGGCGCTCGGCCGCCCGGGTAAAACTGCCCTCGCGGGCCACCGCATCAAACGCACGCAGTTGAAACAGGTTCATAGCTATCGGCCTCACTGATAGCTCGCATAACAACAAACAATTTGATTGATGACAAGCCAAACTGCAATTTAGGCGCCGTAACTTCATCCCAATGTTTTGCGAGGACACACGAATGAGCACTGCCGCGCCGATCCTGCTGACCCCGGGGCCCTTGACCACCTCGGCCCGCACCCGCCAGGCCATGATGGTCGACTGGGGTTCATGGGATGACCGCTTCAATCAACTGACCGCCAGTCTTTGCGAGCAACTGCTGGTGATCGTCAACGGCACCGCCAGCCACCATTGCGTGCCATTGCAAGGCAGCGGCACCTTTGCCGTGGAAGCGGCCATCGGCACCCTCGTGCCACGGGACGGCAAGGTGCTGGTGCTGATCAACGGCGCCTACGGCAAGCGCCTGGCGAAGATTTGCGAAGTGCTCGGCCGCGAGTTCAGTACCTTTGAAACTGCCGAGGACGAACCCACCACCGCCGCCGACGTCGACCGCCTGTTGCACGCCGACAGGGGCATCACCCACGTCGCACTGATCCATTGCGAAACCAGCACCGGGATTCTCAACCCGTTGCCCGAGATCGCCCAGGTCATCGCCCGCCACGGCAAGCGCCTGATTATCGACGCCATGAGCTCCTTCGGCGCGCTGCCGATCGACGCCCGCGAGGTGCCGTTCGACGCGCTGATCGCCGCCTCCGGCAAGTGCCTGGAAGGCGTACCGGGGATGGGTTTTGTGTTCGCTGAAAAGCAGGCGCTGGCTGCAGCCCAAGGCAACTGCCACTCCCTGGCGATGGACCTTTTCGACCAGCACAGCTACATGGCCAAGACCGGCCAATGGCGCTTCACACCGCCGACCCACGTGGTGGCGGCGCTGCACGAAGCGCTGCTGCAATACAACGAAGAAGGCGGCCTGCCCGCCCGGCACCAGCGCTACGCCGACAACTGCCAGGCATTGCTGGACGGCATGGCCGAACTGGGCCTGCGCAGCTTCCTGCCCGCCGCGATCCAGGCGCCGATCATCGTTACCTTCCACGCGCCGAAAGATCCGCGCTACCAGTTCAAGGAGTTCTACGAACGGGTCAAGGCCAAGGGCTTCATCCTTTATCCCGGCAAATTGACCCAGGTGGAAACCTTCCGCGTGGGCTGCATCGGCCATGTGAACCAGGCCGAGATGCAAGCCGCGGTCGCGGCGGTAGCCGAGGTGCTGCAAGAAATGAACGTGCTCGACATCTGACTGCCCACTACTCACAGGATCTGAACCATGAACTACGCAAACCCAACCCAGCTTCAAGCCGCGATCCTCGACTGGGCCGGCACCGTGGTCGATTTCGGCTCGTTCGCGCCCACGCAGATTTTTGTCGAAGCCTTCGCCGAGTTCGACGTGCAGGTCTCCATCGAAGAAGCCCGTGGCCCGATGGGCATGGGCAAGTGGGACCACATCCGCACCCTGTGCGACCAGCCGCAGGTGGCCGAGCGTTACCGCAAGGCCTTCGGCCGCACACCGACTGACGATGATGTGACCGCCATCTACCAGCGCTTCATGCCGCTGCAGATCGAGAAGATCGCCGAGCACTCGGCATTGATCCCCGGTGCCCTGGACACTATCGCCAACCTGCGCCAGCAAGGGATCAAGATCGGTTCGTGCTCCGGCTACCCCAAGCAGGTGATGGACAAGGTTGTCGAACTGGCTGCCACCAATGGCTATATCGCCGACCACGTGGTCGCCACCGACGAAGTACCCAACGGCCGACCATGGCCGGCCCAGGCCCTGGCCAACGTGATCGCCCTCGGGATCGATGACGTAGCGGCCTGCGTGAAGATCGACGACACCGTGCCGGGCATCCTCGAAGGCCGTCGCGCCGGGATGTGGACCGTGGCGCTGACCTGCTCGGGCAACGCCCTGGGCCTGACCTACGAGCAGTTCCGCGCCCTCGACGCCGGCACACTCGCCAGCGAACGCACGCGTATCCAGGCCATGTTCGAAGGCTCGCGCCCACACTACATGATCGACACCATCACCGACCTGCCTGCGGTGATCGCCGACATCAACCAGCGCCTGGCACGGGGTGAAATGCCGCAGGGCAACTGATCGAGATCAAAAGATCGCCTATACACCCTCCTCTCACGGGCAAACCTCGTAAAACAGGCTTACATTGAAAGGACTCCGTCGCAAAGAACGGAGGTTTGCCCTGATGAGTGAGGAAGAAAGCGATGCCCTGGAAAAATTCCGATACGCGTTACAGCACCATGTCGATTGCGTTGCACTGGCTGATGGTGGTGCTGCTGGCGGTGGTCTACGCCTGCATTGAGTTACGCGGGCAGTTTCCCAAAGGCAGCGGCGCACGTACGTTGATCGTGGAAATGCACTTCATGTTCGGCCTGACGGTGTTTGTGCTGGTGTGGCTACGGTTGTTCGCCCGCAGCCTGGGCGTTGCACCGAAGATCGTACCGGCCCCGCCGCAATGGCAAACCCTCCTCGCCACCCTGATGCACATGGCGCTGTACGCCTTGATGATCGGCATGCCCATCGCCGGCTGGCTGATCGTCAGCGCCGAGGGGCATTCGGTGATGTTCTACGGCATCGAGTTGCCGCCGCTGATTGCCGAGAACAAGGCGTTGGCCAAGGAAATTGAAAGCTGGCACGTGCTGTTCGGCAAGATCGGCTACTGGCTGATCGGGCTGCATGCGTTGGCCGGATTGGCCCATCACTATGTGCTGCGAGACAACACTGCGTTGCGGATGATGCCCGGCAAGAGAGGGAGCATTCAGTGAGCCCACGGATTGAATGTGGCAGCTGGCGTGTGTGGGAGCTGGCTTGCCTGCGATAGCATCACCTCGGTGCCACTGATACACCGCGGTGTCTGCATCGCAGGCAAGCCAGCGCCTACATTAACCGGGTGCAACACGGAAACCCCGGCGGCCTTGCAGGCCACCGGTGTGGACGAAGATCAGGCGCGTACCGGAGGCAAAGCGCCCGGCTTCAATCTGCTGCTTCAACGCCAATAACGCCTTGCCGGTGTACAGCGGCTCCAGCGGCAGGCCACAGGCTTGCTCGGTAGCGTCGATAAAGGCCAGCAACTCTGGATCGACCTTGGCAAAGCCGCCCCGGCTGGCCTCCAGCAATTCATAACCCTGCTGCACAAGCGCCTGCACCTGTTGCGCCACCCCGTGGTCGTCGGGCACCGCCAGGGCGCCATATACCGGATGCGCGCCCGCCTCCGCCAGCACCAATCCCGCCAATGTAGTACCGGTGCCTGCCGCCAGCCACCAACCGTGATAGTCCGTCCAGCCCAGGCCGTTTAATTGTGCCCGCGCCTGATTCACCAAAACCCCGCAACCCAACGCGCCCGCCAGGCCCCCGCCGCCTTCAGGTACCGGGTGCAGGTGCGGATACTGCTCGCGCCAGGGCAGCCAGAAGTCCGGCTCGTTGCGCGCGCGATAGCCGCCATACCCCAGCCAATGCAGTTGCATGCCGAAGGCCTTGAGGTCGAGCACCGTGGGAGTGTCTTGCGGATGGCCACGCAGCAAGCCAACGGTAGGAAAGCCGAAGCGTTTCCCGGCCGCCGCCAGTGCATGCAGGTGATTGGAGTAAGCGCCGCCCAGACTGATGATCCCGCTGGCGCCCGCCGCCCGGCCTTGCGCCAGGTGCTCGGTGAGCTTGAACCACTTGTTGCCGCTGATCAGCGGGTCGATGCGATCCAGGCGCAGCACGGCGACTTCCACCGGCCCCATCCAGTCCAGCTTCAGGGGTTCAAGGGGCGCGTGGGGAAGCCAGTCGAAAGGACCCATGAGGGCGGTTCTGCACAAGAAAAGGGGCGGTAGTCTACCACCGCCCCTTTTACCTGTTTACAGCTCGGCCGCCAGGCGCGAACCCTGGTTGATAGCGCGCTTGGCATCCAGCTCGGCCGCCACGTCCGCGCCGCCGATCAGGTGCACGTTCTGCCCGGCCGCCACCAGGCCATCCTGCAATTCCCGCAGCGGGTCCTGCCCGGCGCAGATCACGATGTTGTCCACCGCCAGCACCTTCGGTTCACCCTCGGCGCCGATGCGGATGTGCAGGCCCTCATCGTCGATTTTCAGGTACTCGACGCTGTTGAGCATCTGCACCTGCTTGTTCTTCAAGCCGGTGCGGTGGATCCAGCCGGTGGTCTTGCCCAGGCCGTCACCGACCTTGGAGGTCTTGCGCTGCAACAGGAACACTTCACGCGCCGGCGCATGGCGCTCGGGCTTGATCCCGGCCACGCCGCCGCGGGCTTCCAGGTGGGTGTCGATGCCCCACTCTTTCCAGAACGCCTCGCGGTCCAGGCTGGTGGACACGCCCTGGTGCACGAGGAATTCCGAGACGTCAAAACCGATACCGCCGGCACCGATCACCGCCACGCGATGGCCCACCGGCTTACGCTCCAGGATCACGTCGAGGTAGCTCAATACCTTGGCGTTTTCCACGCCGGGAATCGCCGGAATACGCGGCGCGATGCCGGTCGCGAGGATGATCTCGTCATAACCGCCCGCAACAAGCTGCTCAACGTCGACCCGAGTATTCAGGCACAGTTCGACGTGAGTGGTCTGCAACTTGCGCTTGAAGTAGCGCAGGGTCTCGAAGAACTCTTCCTTGCCCGGCACACGCTTGGCGATGTTGAACTGGCCGCCGATCTCGCTGGCCGAATCGAACAGCGTCACTTGATGCCCACGTTCGGCGGCGACGGTGGCGGCCGCCAGGCCCGCAGGACCGGCACCGACCACGGCGATTTTCTTGATCTGCTTGACCGGCAGGTAGTTGAGCTCGGTCTCGTAGCACGCACGCGGGTTGACCAGGCAGGTGGTCAGCTTGCCGCCGAAGGTGTGGTCCAGGCAGGCCTGGTTGCAGCCGATGCAGGTGTTGATCTCATCGGCGCGGCCTTCGGCAGCCTTGTTGACGAAGTCCGGGTCGGCGAGGAATGGGCGAGCCATCGAGACCATGTCGGCATCGCCTTCGGCCAAAATCTGCTCGGCGATTTCCGGGGTGTTGATCCGGTTGGTGGTGATCAACGGAATCTGCACCGCACCGCGCAACTTCGCGGTGACCTTGCTGAACGCGCCACGCGGCACTTTGGTGGCGATGGTCGGGATCCGCGCTTCGTGCCAGCCGATGCCGGTGTTGATGATGGTTGCACCGGCCTGCTCGATGGCCTTGGCCAACTGCACGATCTCTTCCCAGGTGCTGCCGCCTTCTACCAGGTCGAGCATCGACAGGCGGAAGATGATGATGAAATTCGGGCCCACGGCTTCGCGCACCCGGCGCACGATTTCCACCGGCAGGCGCATGCGGTTTTCGTAGCTGCCACCCCAGCGGTCGGTGCGGTGATTGGTGTGGGCGGCGAGGAACTGGTTGATGAAGTAGCCTTCCGAACCCATGATTTCCACGCCGTCGTACTCGGCGACCTGGGCCAGCACCGAGCAGGTGACGAAATCATTGATCTGTTTTTCGATGCCTTCTTCGTCCAGCTCTTTGGGCTTGAACGGGTTGATCGGCGCCTGGATCGCGCTCGGTGCCACCTGCTTCGGGCTGTAGGCATAACGCCCGGCGTGGAGGATCTGCATGCAGATCTTGCCGCCCGCCTCGTGCACCGCCTGGGTGACGATCTTGTGCTTCTGCGCTTCTTCGTCGGTGGTCAGCTTGGCCGCACCGCCATACACCCCGCCTTCATCGTTGGGGCCAATGCCGCCGGTGACCATCAGGCCCACGCCGCCACGGGCGCGCTCGGCAAAATAGGCCGCCATGCGCTCGAAGCCACCGGGTTTCTCTTCAAGGCCGGTGTGCATCGAGCCCATCAGGGTGCGGTTGCGCAGGGTGGTAAAACCCAGGTCCAACGGGGCCAGCAGGTGCGGGTAGGCAGCAGCGGTCATGGTACAGCTCCACAACGGATCATCACGGGACGTGGAGCGCTCGAATGGCACTCCATCGGTTTATGTCCCACAGACTAAGAGTCCGCCGGCTGGCGCTCAATGACCGTAAGTGACAACTTAATGATCAAAGTGCGCAGCAGAAAGCATGGCAGCGGTAATTTTCTCCTGTTTCTGCCCCTGCCCGATCATCCAGCGTTGAAACCCGCGGCACTGCTGTTTGTGCAGGGTATTGGGGTGCCAACTCAGGTAGTACGGCGCCGCCAGCGGCACGGCGAACCGCCAGGGAATCACCAGCCGACCGGCGCGCAGGTCTCCGGCGATCATTGAGAACTGCGCCAGCACGATGCCTTGCCGGTCGATGGCCGCCTGGATCGCGGTAATCGATGATGAATAATTGCGGCGGATCACGATGGGCTGGCCGGTTTGCCCTTCCAGCTCGCTGAACCATTGGGTCCACGAAGGCGGCGAATCGAATTTGGGCCGCGAGTCGATGCCGATCAGGCGGTAATCGAGCAAGTCCCGCGCGCACGCAACCCGTTCCAGCAACTGCGGTGAACAGGTGGGCACCACACAATCGCGGAACAGCGGCACGCTATGCCCCGCATGCTCGGGGTGCTCGCCATAACCGATGCGAAAGTCGGCACTTTCCTCCCCCGATGCATCATCGAGGGTGCTGTCGAGGTAGATGTCCAGGTCGGTTTCGTCCTGCCCCCACTCGTCGATCAGCGGCGACAGCCATTTGGTCATCAGCGAAGGCAGGCAACTGATATACAGGTTGTTGGGATTCTTCGCCCGCTCGGCCTCGGCCACCGCCAGCCTGAGTTCTTCGAACGCCGCGGTGCAGCGGGCGTGCAGGCGTTCGCCGACGCTGTTCAAGCGCAGGCGCTGGCCGTCCTTGAGCGTCAGCTTCATGCCCAGGGCATCTTCGAGCAGTTTCATTTGCTGGCTGACAGCGCCCACCGAGATCCCCAGGCGAATCGCCGCCTGGGACATACCGGCGCAGTGGCCCACCACTTCAAACACTTGCAACGCGCGCAACGGCGGTAAACGGCTCATGGGGGAATCTCGCGACTTCAGCAGTTTAGATTTTCTACTAAAAGTAACAGAAAACCGCATATTTTCTTCAGCTAGTGCAACCCGTAGAGTGAAACCACTTCCCACCCCATTGCGTTACGCCCTGCTGGAGTCGCTGATGAAAACCCTGCCTGAACAAATTACCCATGTCGTGTTAGGCGACAGAGAACCCAGCATCGAAGAGTTCGTGGCGATCGCCCGCTATTCGGCCACTGTTTCGTTTGCCGACAGTTACAAGAACCGGGTTAAAAAGTCCCGTGGGTTGATCGAGCGATTCCTCGATGAAAACCGTTTGGTGTACGGCGTGACCACCGGTTTTGGCGACAACGTGCGGCATGTGATCTCGCCGGAAAACGCCAAGGAACTGCAAGTCAACATCGTGCGTTCCCACGCTGTTTCCGTCGGCGAACCGCTGGTGCGTGAACAGGTGCGGGCGATCCAGTTGATGGTGTTGATCAGCCTGGGCAAAGGCTACTCCGGGGTGCGCCTGGAACTGCTGGAACTGATCGCCGGCCTGCTCAACCACGACGTGGTGCCCTTTGCGCCGGGCGAAGGCTCGGTGGGTTACCTCGCGGTAGAAGGCCACCTGGCCCTGGTGCTGCTCGGCGAAGGCCGCGCCAGTGTCAAGGGCGGTGCACTGGTGGATGGCGCAACCGCTCTGCAACAGGTCGGCCTGCAACCGACCGACCTGCAGTGCAAGGAAGGCCTGGCGATGTTGAACGGCACCACGTCGGTGACCGCCATCGCCACACTGGCGCTGTACAACGCCATGCAGGCTGCCGACCTGGCGGACGTGGCGGCGGCCATGTCGCTGGAGGCGCTCAAGGGCACCATCCGCGCGTTCGACCCGCGCTACCACTCGATCAAGGCTCACCCCGCACAGGCCGCAACCGCCGCCAACATCAAGGCTATCCTGCACGACAGCCAGCTCATCGCAGACAACATCGATTACCGCCTGCAGGACGTCTACAGCCTGCGTGCCATCCCCCAAGTGCATGGTGCTTCCCGGCAGTTCATCAACTACGCGCGGGAAACCATCGAACGCGAAATCAATTCTTCGGGCGACAACCCGGTGATTTTCCCGCTGGACGACGGTGACGGTATCGCGATTTCCGGCGCCAACTTCGACGGCACCTACATCGGGATTGCAGCCGACACACTGTGTGTGGCGCTGACCAACCTGGCGAAAATTTCCGAGCGCCGGACCGACCGCATGATCAACTCGCACTTCAGCGAAATGCCGGCCTTCCTGGTGCGCAACCCGGGCCTGAACAGCGGCTACATGATCGTCCAGTACACCGCCGCCGGGCTGTACGCCGAGATGAAAACCCTGTCGATGCCGTCGTCGATCGACAGCGTCTCGACCTGCGGCAACCAGGAAGACCCGGTCAGCCTGGCCTACAACGCGGTGATCAAGGCCTACAAAGTCTCGCAAAAACTCCAGTCGGTGGTGGCCATCGAAGTGCTGGTCGCGTGCCAGGCCCTGGATTTCCACGATGTGAACAAGGCATCGACCGCGACCAAGGCGGTCTATGACCTGGTGCGCAGTGAAGTGCCGGTGGCGGATAACGACCGCGCGTTTTACGCTGACATGGCCAGTGTGATTGACCAGGTGCGCAGCGGGAAAATCAACGACCTGGTGGCCCATCACCTGAACTGACAACCACGCCGTCAAACGGCCTGCCCTCCTTTTCGGACGGCGGGCCTTTGCCATTTTTGGCGCAGACAAAGCGATACCCGGGGACCTTGCGAATGCTTCAACCCAAAGACGTTCTACACCTGCTCGACACCTGCTCCATTGCCTATGAATACGTGGAACACAGCGCCGTGCGCACCTGCGAAGAAGCCGACAAACTGGACATCGGGATCAGCGGGCAGGCGGTCAAGAACATCTTCCTGTGCGATGCCAAAGGTTTGAATCCCACCCTGGTGGTGCTCAAGAGCGAGCAGCGCCTGGACCTGCGTGCACTCTCGCAAACCCTCGGCCTCAAGGGCCTGAGATTCGCCTCGCCGCGCCGCCTGATGGAAACCCTGGGCGTGGAGCCGGGAGCGGTGTCATTGCTGGGGTTGTGCAATGACGTGCAGCGCGCCACCCAGGTTGTGATCGCCGAAGAGGTGTGGAACGGCGACAGGATTCTCTGCCATCCGCTGGTGAATACCGCGACCCTGTCGATCGCAGTCCGCGATATGGCGCGACTGCTTGAGCACCTGGGATTCACGCCAATACTCACCGCGAACGCTGCCCCCACGCCTGACACCTGACAGCGCACGGGCGGGTGCAAAACGCTACCTATCGACCCAAAACAGGGCGAAAAAACCGCGCACATTTTCTAACCATGTTTAATTTCCTTGAAAATCAACAGGTTATTTATTTTTAAAAGCTGGCAAATATTTTGCAATGACATGTATGTACATGTGGAGTCATGTGCAGACTGGAGAGCGAATCGGCCAGTCCCCAAACCTGTATGCGTTCGAGAAAAAAGTCCTAAGCCCACATCAAAACATTGGTAGGAAATAGAAATGACCGCTAAAAAATCGAATTGGTTAGGCTCTGTTGCTGTAGCGACCCTAGTGATGGCAAGTGCTTCCGGACTGCAGGCAAAGGACTGGACGTCCGTGAACATCGCGACCGAGGGCGCGTACGAGCCCTGGAACCTGACATTGCCCGGCGGGAAGATCAGTGGTTTCGAGCCTGAGCTGATGGACTACCTGTGCGCCAAGATGAAGCTGCAGTGCAAGATCACCGTGCAGAACTGGGATGGCATGATTGCCAGTCTCAACGCAGGGAAGTTTGATGTGTTGATGGATGCGATCGTTATCACTGACGACCGTAAGCAGGTCATGGATTTTTCGATTCCCTACGCGCAGACGCCGGCCAACTTTGTTGCGCAGGATGCGGCGTTGCTGCCGGGTAAAACCGGGGCGGCGAATGCGATTACGCTGAGTGCTGATCCGGAGGCGATTCACGATGCGATCGAGCCGTTGCGTCAGGCGCTGAAGGGTAAAACCATCGGGATCGCTTCAGGCATCATTTACACCAAGTTCATTGATGAGAACTTCAAGGACGTGGCGACGATTCGTGAGTACAACACGTCGGCCGATGCGATTCTTGATCTGCAATCGGGCCGTATTGACGCGATTTTTGATGACGTTACGTTCCTTGATTCGATCATGTCCAAGCCTGAGAACAAGGGGCTGGCGTATACCGGGCCGCAGATCAAAGGCCCTATCTGGGGTGATGGCGAGGGCCTGGGTTTTCGCAAGAGCGATCCGGAGTTGAAGGCCAAGTTTGATGCGGCGTTGAAAGAAGCGATTGCTGATGGGACTGTTAAGAAACTCAGCGAAAAATGGTTCAAGGTGGATTTGACGCCTAAGTCCTGAGGCGTTCCTGGTTGGGGTGGGGGCATATCCGTTATTTGGGTGATGGCTGAGATTGGTTCC
>NZ_JACAPW010000059.1:0-325 GCF_013385495.1 Pseudomonas sp. F8002
ATCCAGGAGTGTCGGATGCGGGAAATTATGATTGAAGAGTTGAAGGGGGGGTGAGGGGTGTTTATCCGTTTTTTAGGTAACGGCGGCTTATGGTTTCGCTCTTACAGCGAGTCACTTTGCAAAAGCGGCAAAGTAACCAAAGCGCTCTGCCCCGCCTGTCGGCGCCTCGCTGTGGCTCGGCGTTCCCTCACTCCGGCATTACTCCGCGGGCCGCCGCGACGGGCCATCCATGGCCCGGCGCGGCTAAACCGGCGTCCTGCCGGTTTACCCGCTCCGCAATACCTGCGTTCGGCCTCGGGCTGAATGGGGCAGTCAGATCAAAATC
>NZ_JACAPW010000060.1:0-8233 GCF_013385495.1 Pseudomonas sp. F8002
GGTGCCGAGTGGTGGGGCAAGAGCGTTTTGCTTACTTTTGCGCTGTTCAAAAGTGAGCCGCTGTAAGAGCGGAACCGATACAAGCCATCACCCAAATAATGGATATACACACCGCCCGTCACAGCTCCAGCCGAACCTGCGCACACAACCCCCCACCGTCCCGGTTGCTTAGGGTCAACTCCCCACCAATCGCCACCGCCAGTTGCTGGGCAATCGCCAACCCCAGCCCTGTACCACCAGTGCCACGATTACGCGAACTCTCCACCCGGTAAAACGGCTGCATCACCTGCACCAGTTCATCCTCGGCAATCCCCGGCCCCCGGTCCAGCACCTTGATCGAAAGCTCACCCGCCGCCGTCGACCCCACCTCCAACTGCGCCTCCCCGGCAAATTTCAGCGCGTTGTCCACCAGGTTCACCAGCACCCGACGCAACGCATGGGGCCGCGTATCCAAAACCACCGCGCTTTTACCGGTCAAACTCACTTGCTTGTTCATGTCCTGGTAATCAAACACCAGGCTGTCGAGAAACGCATCCAGGTCGATCCGGCAACTGGCCTCGGTCGACCCATGCACACTGCGGGCATACGCCACACCCTCGCGCACCAGATGCTCCATTTCCCCCAGGTCACTCCAGAGCTTTTCCCGGTCCACCGAGTCCTCCATGAACTCGGCACGCAATTTCATGCGGGTGATCGGCGTCTGCAAGTCATGGGAAATCGCCGCGAGAATCTGCATGCGCTCCTTGAGGTACTCGGCAATCCGCTTCTGCATTTCGTTGAACGCCGCCGCCGCATGCGCCACCTCGGTGGGGCCGGTTTCGTCCAGCGGCGTCGGGCGGGCATTCGGGTCGAGGGTTTCCACTGCCCGTGCCAGGCGTGTCAGCGGGCGGATGGCGATGCGCACGGCGATCCAGGTGCACACCAGCAACACCACCAGTTGCAGCACCAGTACCACCGGCAGCCAGAACGCAAACGGGATCGGCTTGGGATAGACATCAATCGTGACCGGGCTGCCATCGGCCAGGGTCAGGTGCGCCTGGAAGTGTTTTTGCAGGCCCGGGATGTCGCGGAACGTCAGCGGGTAGTGCTCGCCCAACGCATCGGAAATCGACGTCGCGGCCATGGGCACGTTGTCGCTGGCCATCGGCTCGCCGGGTTCGCCGGCATTCAGCAGGTAGCGGTAGGCGTTGCGGTCGAGGCGCGGCAGCCAGCTGGCACGCTCGGCGGCGGGCAGGCGGTCGAGGATCGCGATCGACGTCGATACGTCGTTTTCCAGGTTGCCCAGCATTACGCTGCGGGCACTCATGTAGCGCTCATAGAACTGCGCACTGAACGACAGGGCGTTGGCGCACAGCAGGCTGACGATGAAAATTACCGTCAGTTGCGCCGCGAGGGTGCGCGGCCAGCGAAACGTGAGGGTCATGCCGGGTCCCCAAGGATTTCCACGGCCAGGGAGAACACATAGCCTTCGCTGCGCACGGTCTTGATGTAGGCCGGTTCGCGGGCGTCGTCCAAAAGGCGCTGGCGCAGGCGGCTGACCAGCAGGTCGATGGAGCGGTCGAACAGGTCCGCGTCCCGGCCCTGTGTCAGGTTCAGCAACTGGTCACGGTTGAGCACCCGTTGCGGATGGTCGAGGAAGACGCGCAGCAAACGGTATTCGGCACCGCTCAAGGCCACCAGGGTGTTGTCTTCGTCCAGCAGATGGCGGGCGGTGGTGTCCAGGCGCCAGCGGCCAAAGCGGATCAGCCGGCCGCTTTCGGTCACCACCAGGTTTGGCGGCAGCATCCGTGTGCGCCGCAGCACGGCGTTGATGCGGGCCAGCAGTTCACGGGCGGCGAAGGGTTTGACCAGGTAATCGTCGGCGCCCATTTCCAGGCCGATGATGCGGTCGGTTTCATCGTTGCGCGCGGTGAGCATCAGGATCGGCGTGGCCTTGTGCTTGCCCACCCGCAGTTCGCGGCACAGCTGCAAGCCGTCGTCGCCGGGCATCATGATGTCCAGCACGATCAGGTCCACGGGCGTGGTGTCGAGGAAGCTGCGCATCTGCCGGCCGTCAGCCACCACGGTGGTGCGCAGGCCGTTCTTTTTCAGGTAGTTGCCCACCAGTTCGCGGATCTCCCGATCGTCATCGACAATCAGAATGTGATCGACGTGATCCATGCTGCCTTCCTCGTTGATTAGTCATTGATGCGCAGTCTAGCCACTGGCGGCGGGCTTGCCTTGTGCCCTTTGTATTGCAGTGTATCTGGCGGTGACGAGATACACATCGACGCAAAAATCCGGGCCTGGCCGACACAATCCGGATACCTCGCAAGGTTCAAATGAGCCCATCGAGGTAATCCGCCTCGGCCCACTTGAACCCCCGGGGAACCACCCATGACTATCAAAGCTGCCTATGCCAGTTGCCTGTTTGCCTTACTCACTGGCCTGAGTGTTGCCGCCCATGCCGAAACCACCGCCAGCCAGCCGGATATCCACCAGGTGCTGTCGATCTCCGAAGAGTCCGGTGGCGCGCTGTGCGGCATCGTCAACTCGCACCTGACCTACCTCGATTCCGAGGGCCAGCGCCACGTCCTCGACTACCGCAAATTTTCCAGCAATTGCCTTGAAGGCAGCTGAGGAGACCGGCCATGACCCCACTCAACAGCTTTCTCAGTGCCCTGGCGTTTTCCATGGCGGGTGTGGCGGCGGATGTGAACGCCGCTACCGCGAAAAAACTCACCGGCAGTGAAACCTGCTTCCAGAACACGCCGCTGGCGCAAAACGGCGCGGCTCGCAAACGCGCCGAAACACCCCCGGCCACGAGGTGACACCCATGAACTTCATCCGATACCTGCGCCGCTCAAAAGGCCTGCTGCTGTTGGCACTGGTGGTTGCCTTGGTCGGCGTGCCCAAGGCGGTGAACTACCTGATCAACAACGTCGATGCCGAAAGTTTCAGCCAGTCCGATGAGCGCATGCCGTCCCTCGACGGCGCGGTGGCCTGGCTCAACTCGCCGCCGCTGACGGCCGAGGGCCTGAAGGGCAAGGTGGTGCTGGTGGATTTCTGGACCTACGACTGCGTCAACTGCCAGCGCAGCCTGCCGTACGTCAATCAGTGGGCGAAGAAGTACGCCAGGGACGGGTTGGTGGTGATCGGTGTGCACACGCCGGAAAACGCCTATGAGAAAGTCCTGGATAACGTACGCAGCCAGGTCAAGAAGCTGGACATCCATTACCCGGTGGCCATCGACAACGACTACCGCATCTGGCGCGCCTTCGATAACCAGTACTGGCCGGCCCATTACTTCTTCGATGCCACCGGCAAAGTGCGCTACAGCCATTTCGGCGAGGGCCGCTACGACAATCAGGAGAAAGTCATCCAGGCCTTGCTGGAAGAAGCCAGGGCAGCGAACGCGCCAACCTAAGCTAATGCCAAAAAGGTATTTATTGCGGGGTTTTTAGATCGTTTAGCTTCACCACTCCACGTACCTGTTCATGGAGTGAGCACCCAATGTCGCACCCGCTGGCAATCAACACCTTGCCCCTGCTGGACCTGGCGCTGCTCGACGGCAGCCCGGCCCAGCGTGGGCAGTTTCTCGATGACCTGCGCCACGCTGCGCGGCATATCGGTTTTTTCTACCTCACCGGCCACGGCATCGACGCCGGGTTGCTCACCCAGGTGCAGCAGCAGGCGCGCCAGTTTTTCGCCTTGCCGGAGGCCGACAAGCTTGCTGTCGGCATGATCAACTCCCCGCACTTTCGCGGCTACAACCGCGCCGCGTCGGAGATCACCCGGGGGCAGCCGGATCTGCGTGAACAGTTCGACCTCGGCGCCGAGCGCGAGCCGCTGCAGCAAGGCCCGGATTCACCGGCCTGGTCGCGCCTGCAAGGCCCCAACCAGTGGCCTGCCGCGTTGCCTGAACTCAAGCCCTTGTTACTGGCCTGGCAGCAGGCGATGACGCAGATGTCCCTGCGCTTGTTGCGCGCCTTTGCCCAGGCCTTGTCGCTGCCGGAAAATGCTTTCGACCCGCTGTATGGCGCCAAGCCCAACGAACACATCAAGCTGATCCGCTACCCCGGCCGCCACGCCCAGCAGAGTCGCCAGGGTGTCGGTGCCCACAAGGATTCCGGCTTTCTCAGCTTCCTCCTGCAAGACCAGCAGGCCGGCCTGCAAGTGGAAGTGGAGGAGGGCCGCTGGATCGACGCCTTGCCGCGCCCCGACACCCTGGTGGTGAACATCGGCGAGTTGCTGGAACTGGCCACCAACGGCTACCTGCGTGCCACGGTGCATCGGGTCGAATCGCCGCCCCTGGGCAGCGAGCGTTTGTCCCTGGCGTTTTTCCTCGGTGCACAACTCGACGCGGTGGTGCCGGTGTATCAGTTGCCGCCCGAGTTGCTGCGCGATGCCCACGGCCCCACCAGTGACCCGCGTAACCCGCTGCTGCGGGACGTCGGCTGGAACTACCTCAAGGGCCGCCTGCGTTCCCATCCGGATGTCGCCCAACGGTTTTACGCC
Source organism: Pseudomonas sp. F8002 (assembly GCF_013385495.1). Classification (NCBI taxonomy): domain Bacteria; kingdom Pseudomonadati; phylum Pseudomonadota; class Gammaproteobacteria; order Pseudomonadales; family Pseudomonadaceae; genus Pseudomonas; species Pseudomonas sp. F8002. The sequence goes on from NZ_JACAPW010000060.1 coordinate 4,498, forward strand.
GATGCCACGATTCCCCAAGCCCTGTCCGCCTGATAAGGAACATCACCATGCTCAAGAAAACAGCCCTGGCCCTGGCCGTCCTGATTGCCTCCTTCGACGCGCAGGCCGCCGAGGCCCTGCGTGTGGCGGCGGACCCGATTCCCCACGCGCAAATCCTCGAATACGTGCAGAAGCTCGACCCGCAGCTGCAGCTGAAAATCATCGAAATCCCCAACGGCGTGAACTCCAATGAACTGCTGGCCCACGGTGATGTGGACGCCAACTACTTCCAGCACTTGCCGTACCTGCACTCCCAGGAACAGGCTCTCGGCCAGAAATTCACAGTGGCGGCCACCGTGCATATCGAGCCGCTGGGTATCTATTCCCATCGCCACACCAGCTTTGCCCAGGTGCCGGATAAAGGCACCGTGGCCGTGCCCAACAACGTCACCAACCTGAGCCGTGCGCTGTACCTGCTGCAAGCCAACGGCCTGATCACGCTCAAGCCCGGTTTCAACGACCCGGCCAAGGACCAGGCAACGCCCAAGGACATTGCCGAGAACCCCAGGCACCTGAAGATCCTCGAGATCGAATCACCACAGATTCCTCGTGCCCTGGATGATGTCGACCTCGCCGTGATCAACGGCAACTACGCCCTCGAGGCCGGCCTGTCACCGGCCAAGGATGCCCTTGGGCTGGAAAAAGCCCAGGGCAATCCCTACGCGAATATCCTCGTGACCACCCCGAAATTGCAGGACGACCCACGGATCAAACAGCTGGCCAAGGACCTGAATTCGCCGGAGGTGGCCAAGTTCATCACCGAGAAATATGCAGGCTCGGTGATTCCGGTAGCTGTCGAATGATCGTCGTCGAGCAGGTCAGCAAAACCTACGCCGATGGCCAGCCACCGGCGCTGGATAACGTGTCGTTGCAGATTGCCGACGGTTCGATCTTCGGGATCGTGGGGCGGAGCGGGGCGGGCAAGAGTACTTTGCTGCGCTGCCTGAACCTGCTGGAGCGCCCGACTTCCGGGCGCATCCTCATGGACGGCCAGGACCTGACGCTGCTCAGTGACAAGCAACTGCGCCAGCAACGCCAGCGTATCGGCATGATCTTCCAGGGTTTCAACCTGCTGCATTCACGCAACGTCGCCGACAATGTGGCGGTGCCCCTGGAAATCGCCGGCCAGCCCAAGGCCGAGCGCGTTGCCCGGGTCAAGGAATTGCTGGAACTGGTCGGCCTGAGTGACAAGGCGCTGGCGTTTCCGTCGCAACTGTCCGGCGGCCAGAAGCAGCGCGTCGGCATCGCCCGGGCACTGGCGGCGCGCCCGGATTATTTGCTGTCGGACGAAGCCACCAGCGCCCTCGACCCGGAAACCACCGCGTCGATCCTGGAACTGCTGCGCAGTATCAATCGGCAACTGGGGGTGACCATCGTGTTGATCACCCACGAGCTGGATGTGGTCAAGGCTATCTGCGACAGCGCGGTATCCCTGGCCAATGGGCGTGTGGTGGAAAGCGGCAGCCTGATTCAATTGCAGGCCGACCCCGCCTCAAGCCTGGGCCGCTCACTGGCCCCCAGCCTGCCAGCGGTGAGGGCAGTATGAAAACGGACTGGAACGACATCCTGCAACTGCTGCTCACGGCCACCGGCGAAACCCTGTACATGGTGCTGCTGGCGGCGGTCTTTACCTTGCTGATCGGCCTGCCCCTGGGGGTGCTGCTGTTTGTCAGTCGCCGCGGCGGGCTGTTCCCCTTGCCACGGGTGAACCGTGTGCTGGGTGCGGTGATCAACCTGGGCCGCTCATTGCCCTTTGTGGTGATGCTGATTGCCTTGATTCCACTGACCCGGCTGATCGTCGGCACCACCCTGAGCAGCACCGCCGCCGTGGTGCCGATCACCATTGGCGCCTTTCCGTTCTTTGCGCGGATTGTCGAGAACGCGCTGGACGAAGTGGACAAGGGGCGCATCGAAGCCATCGTTGCCATGGGTGGAGATATTCGGCATGTGATCTTCAAGGTGCTGCTGCCGGAGGCGCTGCCTGCGTTGCTTGCGGGGTTGACCCTGACCCTGGTGATGCTGATCGGCTTTTCGTCCATGGCCGGGGTGATTGGCGGTGGCGGCCTGGGGGACCTGGCGATTCGTTATGGGTACCAGCGTTTCAATAACCAGATCATGGTGGTGACGGTGACTGTGTTGGTGGTGCTGGTCCAAGGCGTGCAAAGCCTGGGGGATCGTTGCGTGAGGTCGCTGGCGCATCGACGATAAACGGTTATGTACTAATGAATTTTTAATATTTCTAGTTATATGTGCGACTGAGTAAAGTTCCCTTACGTACCTTCACCTCGTCGCCGGGAAATACTCTTCATGAACCGTCCCCACGGGCATCCCACGCCGATCCTGACTTTACCCCAAGGCGAAAAAGACCCGTTGTCGATTCGCGCCAAGGCGCTGGTTTTTGCCGACCCGCGTTCCCTGCAACTGCTCGAATATTTGCAACGTGTCGGCCCCAGTGAAGCGCCGGTGTTGATCAATGGCGAGACCGGCACCGGCAAGGAGCTGGTGGCGCGCTATATCCACAGCGCCAGCGGCCGCACCGGTGCGTTTGTGCCGGTGAACTGTGGGGCCATCAGCGAGAACCTTGCGGAAAGCGAATTTTTTGGGCATGAGGCCGGCTCGTTTTCCGGGGCCTCGGGGCGGCGGATCGGCTGGTTTGAAGAAGCCGATGGCGGGACCCTGTTCCTCGATGAGATCGGTGACTTGCCGCTGCCGTTGCAGGTGAAGCTGCTGCGGGTATTGCAGGAGCAGGAAGTGGTGCGAGTGGGGTCGCGCAAGCCGATCAAGATCAATATCCGGCTGGTGACGGCCACCAACATCGACCTGGAGCAGGCGGTGGAGGCGGGCAACTTTCGTCTTGACCTGTTCTATCGCATCAACGTCGCGCAGGTGCAGGTGTTGCCGTTGCGTGAGCGGCCGCTGGATATCCTGCCGTTGGTTGAGCATTTTCGGCGGCTCTACAGTGCCAGGCTGAAAATCGCTGAGCCGATGTTGTCGGAGTCGGCGACCCAGGCGTTGCTGGATTATCCGTGGCCGGGGAATATTCGTGAGCTGGAGAATGTGGTGCACCTGGCGCTTTTGGTGGCTGGGGACAGGCCGATCATGCCGTCGCACTTGAAGTTTTCTGCGGGGCTGAGTGCGATGCATGCCAGCGTTAACAGCGGGGCGCCGAGGATTCCGCAGGAGGTGGTGCGGGAGCAGTTGCTGCGGTTGTTCGAGGTGCCGGGGGATTCGTTGTTGCACGATATCGAGGATTTGATCGTGCGGGAGGCGTTTGCGTTTTGTGGGTTTAATCAGTTGCGTACGGCGGAGTTGTTGGGGGTGACGCGCAATGCCATGCGGACGCTTTTGGTGAATCATGGGATGCTCAAGGGGCGGGTTAAACCCTGATTTTTTGGTGTACATATCCGTTATTTGGGTAACGGCTGCTTATGGTTTCGCTCTTACAGCGAGTCACTTTGCAAAAGCGGCAAAGTAACCAAAGCGCTCTGCCCCGCCTGTCGGCGCCTCGCTAGGGCTCGGCGTTCCCTCACTCCGGCATTGCTCCGCGGGCCGCCGCGATGGGCCATCCTTGGCCCAGCGCGGCTAAACCGGCGTCCTGCCGGTTTACCCGCTCCGCAATACCTGCGTTCGGCCTCGGGCTTATTGGGGCAGTCAGATCAAAAGCAAAAGCACAGCGGCCTCCCGGCCGGCTTGAGTG
>NZ_JACAPW010000060.1:8250-8382 GCF_013385495.1 Pseudomonas sp. F8002
CTTGCTCGCGAAAAACCTGAGAGCGCCGCGTTCATCCAGAATGCCCGCGTCATCGTTAACGACCTTCGCGAGCAAGCCCGCTCCCACATTTGGACCGTGCCCGCTTTAGCTTTTGATTTGGCTTTTAACACT
>NZ_JACAPW010000061.1:0-26546 GCF_013385495.1 Pseudomonas sp. F8002
CAACACTCAAGCCGGCCGGTAGCCGGCTGTAAGAGCGGAACCCATATCAGCCATCACCCAAATAACGGATATGCCCCCAATCAGCGAGTCTTCACCGCCTCAACCCACCCCGGATCCAACCGCGTCTGGTCAGGCTCAATCCCCAACCCCCGCATCCTCTCCAGATGCTCATCAACCTCCCGCACCAACTGCGCCTGAGAACTCGAATTGGCGTCCAGTTCGTGCATCTGCATCAACCCAAGGTGATAAAACCGCAGCAACTTGATCGCCACCGGATCATTCGCCTTCACCCCGTCAGTCACCTTGTGCATCACATTCGTCACACTCATCAGGCTGCGCTTGAGCTGCCACCCATACACCGCCGGCGCGAACCAGGCCTGGTTCCAGAACGGCCCCCGCACCAGCCCTACGGTAATCAACACCCCGGCAAACACCCCGCCCACATTAAAGCGAAAATTATCCCCCCCAGGCTCACCAAACAGCATCACCGCCAGGCTGGAAAGCACCATCGCCAACACCACAAACAGCCCCGCGACAATCAGCGTGCTACGGCGGGTCTGCTGGCGAAAGGTAATCGGGTCGCAGGGTTTGAGCTCAAACATCCGGGTGCAGTCTCCATGGGCTGAGTAAGGGTATAGCGCCGGCCAGCATCTTCTCATGCTTCACCCGTCGGAGTGACGGTAATCAGGTTGAACGATGGATCAGCGCAATTTCTCTAACCCCTGTAGGCAACCGACCCCCAAGCGAGGTGAACCATGACCCGGTACCAGCAACAGCCGCCCGGCACACCCAACCCCGACCGCACGCCCGGCGAAGAGGAGCGTGACAACGACGCCCTGCGCCCCAACGACCCGGCCGAACGGCAAGACGACGAAGAGCAGGTCGAGGAAGACCTGGAAAACCTGCACGACAAGGCCCGCCCGCTGTAGACCCGGCGCGCCAAGGAGGTAGTTATGACTAATCGTACAAGCGGCCCGCATTCATCCAAGCATTCCAGCGGCAAGGACGAATTGGGTTTCGACCCCGATTCCCCGGACGTCGCAGACCCTCAGGTCGACCCGGTAGGTCCCGCCATTGCCCCGTTGGACAAGCCAGAAAAAACCGGCAAGAAGCCGGCCTATGATCCCCTCGGTGATCTGAAAAAGTGAAACAAGCCCCGCCGTCGTGCGGGGCTTTTTATTCCTCAACCAAGCCGTTTCGGGGCTGTCCATGTCACCTCGGTGATGCCGAACTTCTCCGCCCAGGGACGAGTGGTCTTTTTCACCCGCTCGTGGCCCGGCCGGCCTATCCGCCCCACGTGGGCAATGTCGGCGTCAACGGCCGCCCAATGCCACGCTTCGGCGTTGTTCATGACCTCGGCACGCACCACAAAGGTTTTTGGTTCGCCGTGTAGCAAGTAGTGGATGGTGTAGATCATTGCGGTACTCATGATGCCTCCCTGTCTTGTAGTGAATGGATATAAATCAGTTCAGAAAGGTTCAGAAAGTTTGTGCATCTGAGGGCTTGCATTTGATTCAACCCACAATTGGCAAATAACCGCCGTCAGGGTATTAGTGGTGCTTTCGCCACCGACTCCAGGATTGCGTCATGCCAGAGCTGACCCACAGCCGCCTCTACCTGCAACGTCTGGGCTACGACACGCCGCCTCCGCCCACCCTGCAAACCCTGCAGGATCTGCAGTTGCGCCATGTCAGCACCTTCGCGTTTGAAAGCCTGTCGACCCTGCTGCACGCACCGGTGCCGATCGATTTGCCGAGCGTCGAACAAAAAGTCCTGTTCGACGGCCGTGGTGGTTATTGCTACGAGCTGAACCAGCTGTTCCTGGCCTTGTTGCAGGAGTTGGGCTTCGAGGCGCGGGGCATTACCGGCCGTGTGGTGATGGGTGGGCCGCCCGATGCGCTAACGGCGCGCACCCATCGGCTGAGCCTGGTGACCCTGGACGGCGTGCGTTACATCAGTGATGTCGGCTTTGGTGGTATGGTGCCCACCAGTCCCTTGCAACTGGACACCGATGCCACCCAGGCCACCGCCCATGAACCCTATCGCCTGAGCCTGGACGAGGGCAGCTACACCTTGTGGGCGCAGGTCGCCGGTGAGTGGCGCGGCTTATATGTGTTCGACCTGCAGGTGCAGTCACACTTCGACTACGAGATCGGTAACTGGTACGTCTCCACCCACCCGGATTCGCCGTTCCTAGGCCAGCTGAAAGTCGCACTGATTGGCCCGGGATTTCGCCGCACGTTGAACAACGGGCAGTACGCGATTCACTACCTGGACCGGGCCAGCGAAAAGCGTGCAATCGAGGACGTCGAAGAGTTGCTGAACCTGTTGCAGGCCAGCTTTGGCATTCGACTGCCGGCGCATCCGCAGTTGCGGTCAATTCTCGGTCGTTTGCTGGCTCCCGTCCAAGACGCTTGATATAGAGCCTTCGCTGAACCGTTTTACCTCGAAAAAGGTGCAAATTAATTCGAACCTTTCGCCAAAACGAGGGTTCGAAGCGTTTCCTGAATAATTTGCCACCTGCAATGGAGACGTAAAACGATGTCCAAACTATTCGGAAAGATCCTCAAGAATTCCTCGGTCCTGGCCTTGATCGCGGCACCTGGTGTGGTGTTCGCCGCAGCGCCGACCGACCCGATTTCCACCTTCGGGATCCTCGGCAGCTACAACGACTTCAAACTCGAAGGCGGTAGCCAAAGCGACAAGGACCACATGCCTGAAGCCGGCCTGTTCTATAACTTCGGCAACAAGCTGACGGCTGAATCCGGCTTTATCTACCAGGCCGGTATCGAAGCCAAGTACGGCGAGAAGAGCGACAACAAGCTCAAGGAAGGCCAGGCCGACCTCGATCTCGGCTGGCGTGCCGCGCTGGATGCGCGCAACTTCGTCGACGTGCTGGTGGGTGGCGGCTACAGCTGGACCCGCTACGAGCCGGACTCGGGCGACTACGACATGAAACTCACCAACAAATCGCCGTTCGCCAAAGCGGCCCTGGGCTACAACCACCAGTTCGACGACATGACCATGCGTGTTGAACTGGGCGCCCGCCATACCATCGACGGCCGCGCCAAGCTCAAGGTCGACGGCATCGGCAGCGACACCGTGGACCTCAAGGACCGCACCAACCCGTACGCCGAAGTCAGCCTGCTGATGAACCAGAAAGGCGACCTGCCGGTGATGGCGGGCCTGTACTACACCCGCACCGAGTACAAGCTCGATGACGATTCGTACGTGGCCGACAACACCAAGCTCAAGCGTGACGAGTATGGGTTCAAGGTCGGTATAGCCTTCTAAATCTGCCTGACTGATTGTTCCCACGCTCTGCGTGGGAATGCATCCCGTGACGCTCTGCGTCACAACGCGGACGCAGAGCGTCCAAGGCGGCGTTCCCACGCAGAGCGTGGGAACGATCAGCCGCTGAAGCCTGTCCGCCCAAGCCCCCCTTTCTGTCCCCCAATACCCTCAACGCCGCGCCCTGGCTGCCTTAGTGTGGATCACGCTTTCACACAATAAGAGAGAAGGTGGCTATGCGGGCAATCAACCCCCGTCGCATCAGTCTGCTGCTGGCCGTGACCTGCCTGCTGACAGCCTGTGGCGACAAACCGAAACATCCCCCCGAACGTGCCACGGCGGCCAATGCCATGCCGAGCGACGCAGCCCTGGCCCAGGTCTACGACACCAGTTGCAAGCTGTGCCACGCCAACCCGGCCTCCGGTGCGCCGCTCACCGGTGACGGCCCGGCCTGGAGCCCGCGCATCGCCCAGGGCCCGGACACCCTGCTGGACCACACCATCAATGGCTACAACGGCATGCCCCCGATGGGGCTGTGCGTGCAGTGCTCCGAAGCGCAATTCCTGGGGCTGATCAGCTTTATGTCGGGTCAACACATCCAATAAGAATAACGGGGTACGCGATGGGGCTTTCACGGCGAGAATTATTGCAGCGCGGCGCGGTAGCCGGCGCGTTCATGGCATTGACCAGTAACCCGGTACTGGCCCAGCTGGCCCGGGCACCGCGGCTGATTCCCTGGCGCAATTGGTCGGGGGCGCAAACCTGTCTGCCCCTGGCGCGGCTGGCGCCGAAGAACCTTGATGAACTGGTGCAGGTCATCGGCCAGGCACCGGGCAAGGTGCGGCCGGTGGGCTCGGGCCATTCGTTCAGTGCCCTGGTGCCCACCGACGGCACCTTGCTGTCCCTGAGTTACTTCAATGGCCTGCTGGATCACGACCCGCAAACCGTGCAGGCCACCTTCGCCGCCGGCACGCCGATGTCGCGCATGGGCCAGGCCTTGAAAGACGTCGGGCAGGCGCTGCCGAACATGGCGGATATCGACTACCAGACCCTGGCCGGGGCGATCTCCACTTCCACTCATGGCACCGGTGTGGGCTTCACCTCATATTCCGGTTGCGTCACCGGCCTGCAACTGGTGACCGCCCAGGGTGAGGTGCTGGAATGCGACGCCAAGCGCCACCCCGAGGTGTTCAGTGCCGCGCGGGTGTCCCTCGGCGCCCTCGGCGTGGCCACCCAGGTCCGCCTGCAAAACCGCGCACCGTACCGCCTGCGGGAGCGCCAGTGGATCGCCAAGACTGAAGAACTGCTGGAGGACGTGGCAAAGAACACCCGGGAAAACCAGCACTGGGAAATGCTCGTGGTGACCCATTCCGACTACGCCCTGTCCATCGCCCTGAACGAAACCACCGACCCCGAAACCCCGCCCATCGACCCGGCGGAGGCGGGCGGCAACGAGTTTGTATCGATCATCGAGAAACTCGACAAATACGGCAGCGATTTCCCCGAGGCCCGGCGTACCTTGCTCAACAGCCTGCGCTTTTTTGCCAGCTTCGATGACCGCGTGGCCGAGTCGTTCCAGGTGTACGCCAACGTGCGCAACGTGCGTTTCAACGAGATGGAATATTCGGTGCCCGCCGAGCACGGACCGGCATGCCTGCGGGAAATCCTCAAGCTGATCAACGATAAGGACCTGCGCACCTGGTTTCCCATCGAGTACCGCTACGTCAAGGCCGATGACATTCCGCTGAGCATGTTCGAGGGCCGCGACAGCTGTTCGATTTCCGTGCACCAGCACTACACCATGGACCACCACAACTTCTTCGCCGCCGTAGAACCGATCTTCTGGAAATACGCCGGTCGCCCGCACTGGGGCAAGTTGCACACCCTCAATGCGCGCACTTTGCAGCCGCTGTATCCGCGCTGGGAGGAATTTACCCGAGTGCGCCGCGAGCTGGACCCCAGCGGCAAATTCCTCAATGCGCACCTGTCGTCTATTCTGGGAGTGGCCTGATGAACCGCAGACATTTCATGCTCGGCACCGGCGTGTTGCTGGTGGGTGGTGCCATCTTGCTGAGGCCGGGCGACCGCGGCAGCCCTTACACCGAGTATTTCCGCAGCCTCAACCAGCAACTCAAGGCCCATGGGCCGATGCGCCCGGTGATGCTGATCGACCTCGATCGCCTGGACCACAACATCGACGTGGTGATGCAGTCAGTGCAGCGCGGCGGCAAACACCTGCGGCTGGTGGAGAAATCCCTGCCGTCGCCGGGGCTGCTGGCGTACATCGCCAAGCGAGCCGGCACCCAGCGCCTGATGTCGTTTCATCAGCCATTTCTGAATCACGACGCCCAGGTCTTTCCCGATGCGGACATCCTGCTGGGCAAGCCGTTGCCGGTGCGTTCTGCCGAGCTGTTTTACCAAACCCACAAGGGCCCGTTCGACCCGTCCCGCCAGCTGCAATGGCTGCTGGACACGCCCGAGCGCCTGCAACAATACCTGGCGCTGGCCCAGGGATTGGGCACGAAACTACGGGTCAATATCGAGCTGGATGTGGGCCTGCATCGCGGCGGCATCAGCGACAACGCGGTGCTGGGGCAGATGCTGACGATGATCAGCGCGCATCCGCAGCAGCTGGAATTCAGCGGGTTCATGGGCTACGACCCGTTCGTGGGCATGGGCGTGCCGGGGATTCTCGGCTCGCCCCAGGACCTGTTCGACAAAGTCATGCAGCGCTACAACGGCTATGTGGATTACACCCGCCAGCACTTTGCGCCGCTGTGGCGCGACGGGCTGACGTTGAATACGGCAGGCAGCCCGAGCTATCGCATTCACGAGCAGGAGAAGCTCAGCAGCGAGGTGTCGGTGGGCACGGCGTTGCTCAAGCCGACGCACTATGACTTGCCGTCGCTGAGCGAGCATGTGCCGGCGGCCTATATCGCCACGCCCGTGTTGAAAAGCACCGGGCCGGTGGACATTCCGGCGCTGGACGGCAAGTCGCGGTTGTTCTCGTGGTGGGATGCGAATCAGCGCGCCACGTTCTTTATTTATGGGGGCAACTGGATGGCGGAGTTTGAATCGCCCAGGGGCTTGCAGAGCAATGACCTGTACGGGCGCAGCTCCAATCAGGAGATGGTCAATGGTTCGCCCAAGGTGGGGCTGAACGTGGAAGACCAGGTGTTTCTGCGCCCGACCCAGAGTGAGTTTGTGCTGCTGCAGTTCGGCGATTTGCTGGCAGTACGGGGCGGGAAAATCGTCGATACCTGGCCGGTCTACACCTGAAGAAACCCGATCAACAGGTGGGAGCTGGCTTGCCTGCGATGCAGGCAACTCGGTTTTTCAGTGATACCGAGGTGATGCTATCGCAGGCAAGCCAGCTCCCACATGTTCAACCGGGTTTACAAGGCAAACGGAATCGTCAGCTTCGCCCACAACATGTCGCCTTCCGGGCGGTTCTGCACATCAAACTCCTTGGCCCAGCGCACCTCGGCACTCGCATACTTGAGGAAGGTGAAATACACCGCCGGACCGATCGCAAACACCTGGCCCTTGACCCCGTCATCCACATCTTCGCCATAGATGTTCACCACGGTATGCCCGTATTGCTTATCGTCGGTGGTCTGCTTGAGGTAGTAGCCGTTGAGCCCAAGGCTGAGGTTATCCGTCACCTTATAGCTGGCCGAGTAGTCGAAGTGAAAAATCTGCCCCGAACGGTAATGGGTGTCGGGGTTTTCCTTGTTGAAGCTGTAGGTGGTCTTGATCGACAGCTCAGTGCGCTCGTTGGGCATCCAGGTCGCCGACACCAACGGTTTGTAGGTGTAGAAATTGTTGCTGGTATTGGCCAGGCGGGTGGCGTCATATTCGCCGGTGGGCAGGGTGATTTCCAGGGCGGTGCCCACTGTCAGGTTCTTGCCCAGGTCCCAGAGGATGATCGGCGCCACGGTGGTGTCGCCCATGCTTTCCCGGGTGTCGGACATGCCGAACAGCGACACCTGTTGCTTCAGGTAGGGCTGGGCGATGTAGCCGCCCAGGCGCCCGCCGAATACCCGCAACGGGCTGAGGTAATCCAGGCGCGGGATGATCGCGTCGGACTTGATCTTCACGTCCGGCACCTTGCCACCCAACGAGCTGATATCGAGCTTCCTGGCTTCGTAATGGTTGTAATAGATGTTGAAGGCGAACATGTGGTCGGGCAGGTTGTTGACGTCCAGCGGCAGGATGTAGAAGCCATCGGTGCCGGGGCCGATGTTGTCGACGCCGCCTTCGGTGGCCAGGGCCGGCAGGCTGATGAGGGTCAACAGGGCGAGTTGCACGGGGTAAAACGCACGGGTCGTGTTCATGTCTGGGCTCATTATTATTATCAGGACGACGCTGCCTATAGAAATAAGCCCTGAACGGCCAGCGGGGCAGGGTATTGGCGGCCATATAGGGGGACTTTGGCGGACAGCTTTCATCCAGAGTGCAGCAGTTCTTGCAAGAGCCTATGATTGTCAGGATGTTTCCAAAACAAGAACTGAAGCACTCAGTCGGGAATCGAAGATCCATGCAAAGGAAAGCCGTTGATCCGCACTATGACCTGGCCCTGGTCTCGCCATTTCTGCTGCAAACCCTCGGCCAAGTGGTCGCGCAAAAAGGCGTGAGCGCCGAGCACCTGTGCCGTGGCCTGGGATTCACCCTGGCCGATCTGGACGACCCGGCCCAGCGCATTTCCTATCGCCAGGCAGTAGCAATGATCCAGCGTGCACTCAAGGTGTTGCCCGACCAGGGGCTGGGCCTGTGGGTAGGCCATCAGAACGTACTCGGCACCCTGGGCCTGCTCGGCCATGTGATTTCACTGTGCAAGACGTTGCGCGATGCGTTTGCCATCGGGGAACGTCATCAGCACACCTCCGGCGGTATCGCCACCTCGCGCACCCATGAAGGTCCCCAGGAAGTTTTCGTCGATATCGAATGCCTGCTGCCCTACGCCGAGGTGCAGGTGTTTGCCGCCGAGGAGTTCTTCGCCAGCCTGATGGTGTATGGCCGCGCCCTGGTGGGCGAGGGCTTCATGCCGCTGCGGGTCGAATTTATCCACGCCGCGCCCAGCTATGTCGCTGACTATCACCAGCTGTTGGGTGCGGATGTGCGTTTTGGCTGCCTGCATAACCGCATGGTCCTGGCCAGCCACTGGCTGGATGTGCGGCTGCCCAATCACCATGCCCTGGCCTTGCGCCAGGCCCTGGAACTGCTGGAACTGGAAAGCGCGCAACTGCATCAGAAAATGGATTTGATCCAGGCGGTGGAGCGCGCGATTTCCCGGGATTTGCAGGGCAGCCAGCTGGAAAAGGTCGCCAGTGACTTGAACATGAGCGGGCGTACCTTGCGCCGGCGCCTGACCGAGCATGGGCTGACGTTCGAGGGCTTGCTGGAACAGGTGCGCAGGGCGCGCACCATGGGCTTGCTGAGCAACCCGGGGTTGTCCATCGAACGGATTACCGAGGAAGTCGGCTACAGCGATGTGCGCAGTTTTCGGCGGGCGTTCAAGCGCTGGACCGGGCTGAGCCCCAGTGCATTTCGCGGTGAAGGCGCAGGGCCGGGGTGATCGTCAGGATTGGCCCCATTGGCTACCTGATCTTTCCCCGGATTGGCTATTTGTCCAATGCCCCCTCGTCACTACTCTAGACACCAATCCCCACTGTTCTGGAGTATCACCATGCAAGCTCGTACCGACTTCTACACCGCCTCCCCGGATGCCATGAAAGCCATGCTGGCCCTGGAGGCTGCCGTCGGCAAACTGTCCATCGAACTGCCGCTGCTGGAACTGGTGCGCCTGCGTGTGTCGCAGATCAACGGCTGCGCCTTCTGCCTCGACATGCACACCGCCGACGCCCGCAAGGGGGGCGAGACCGAGCGCCGCCTGTACACCGTGTCGGCCTGGCGTGAAACGCCGTTCTTCACCCCCCGTGAACGCGCCGCGCTGGCCTGGGCCGAAAGCCTGACCCTGCTCAGCCAGACCCACGCACCGGATGCAGACTTCACCGAACTGGCCGCCCACTTCAGCCCGCAAGAGCAAGTCGACCTGAGCGTGGCGATCGCCACCATCAACAGCTGGAACCGTCTGGCGGTGGGTTTTCGCAAGATGCCTAAATAACCCGACAAGACGCCGGGATGACTGATCGTTCCCGCGCTCTGCGTGGGAATGCCGCCCCGGACGCTCTGCGTCCAGCGGGCGATGCAAGGCTCAAGTCTTGCGTACGGGTGACGCGGAGCGTCACGGGATGCATTCCCACGCAGAGCGCGGGAACGATCAGTGAAGCCGATCTACCACCGGGTTACAGCCAGTCGGCATTCACTTGAAGTAACCCCGTGGCGTGGCGCCGGTCATGGCCTTGAAGAAGGCGATCAGCGCACTGTCACTGGCAAAGCCCAACTCAAAGGCGCAGTACCCGAGACTGCGCCCGGTGGCGAGCAGCTCGATGGCGCGCATCAGGCGCCACTGCTGGCGCCATTGCTGATAGCCCATGCCGGTTTCCCGCAGGAAGATCCGGCCGATGGTTTTGCCGCTGGCGGCCACCTGGCGTTGCAAGGCTTGCAGCTCCGGCGGCAGGGTGTCGAGGTTCTGCAATAACGGCGCCAGGCGTTTGTCCGTGGGCAGGGGCAGCAGCAGCGGTTGCTCGACTGCCTCGCGGATTTCACTCAGGCACAGCGCCAGCAAATGCGCGTATTTGCCCTGTTGCCAATCGGTGTCGAACGCCGCCATTGCCATCGGCTCCAGCACCGCCCGCAGCAGCGCACTCACCTCAATCACCCGCACTTGTGCCGGCAAGTGCCCGGCCAATGCCGGGCTGACATACACCGAACGGTAATCCACGGTCTGTTGCATCACTGCCCGGTGCGGCACACCGCCGGGAATCCACGCTGCCCGAGTGGGCGGCAACAGGCACAGCTGGTTGGCCAGGGTAATGCGCGTGCAGCCCTGTTGGGTGAACAGCAATTGCCCGCGCTGATGCTGATGTACACCGGAGTCGTGATCACCCAGCAGGGCGGCGATGCCCACCACGGGCGCGTCGAAGCGGTCGGGATCGAAAGGTGTCTGCGCCGCCAGCCATGCCATGGAGTGTCCGATTTCATTGATAAGGTGTCGAAGTCTGGATAATACGCCAGCTGCCGCTGTTTAGACTCCCTGGCCTGTTTACTCGTGAAGAGCGTCTGGATGATGTTGAAAAAATTGCTGGTGCTGGCGGTGGCGCTGCTGATGTTCCCGCAGATCGCACAAACCCTGTATAGCCCTGCGCTGGCGGATATCGGCCAGGCGTTTGCGGTAGGGCCCGAGGCAGCGGGGCAGACCTTGTCGGTGTACTTTCTGGCCTTCGCGTTCGGGGTCGTGGTGTGGGGACGCTTGTGTGACCGCTTCGGCCGGCGCCCGGTGATGCTGGCCGGGTTGGCCCTTTATGGCGCGGCCACAGCGCTGGCCTTGGGCGTGCGTTCGTTCAACGGCCTGTTGCTGGCCCAGGCGGTGGCGGCGTTTGGTGCGGCGGTGGGGTCGGTGGTGACGCAAACCGTGCTGCGCGACCGCTTCAGCGGTGCCGGGCTGGCGCAGGTGTTTTCAGTCGTGGGCATTGCCCTGGCGGCCAGCCCCGCCATTGGCCTGTTCACTGGCGCGGGCCTGGTGCAGCACTTTGGCTATCGCGGGGTGCTCACAGGCTTGTTGCTGCTGGCGCTGACGTTATTGGCCTGGTGCCTGTGGGCCTTGCCGGAAACCCGCCCGGCCTCGCTGCCCACAGCGTCGTTGCGCGGCACCCTGGGCCTGATGCTCAAGGATGCGGCGCTGTGGCGTTCGGTGGGGCTGGTCGCGGTCTTCAATATCGCGCTGTTCAGCTATTACAGCCTGGGGCCGTTTGTGTTCCAGCGCCTGGGGTTGTCTGCCGAGCAGTTCGGCTACAGCGGCGTCCTGCTGGCGTTGGGCTCGGGGCTTGGGGCCTGGCTCAACAAGGGGTTGCTCAAGCGCGGGGCCGGCAGCGAACAACTGGTGCTGGCAGCCGGTGGCGTGATGTTAGTGGGCAGCGTGCTGGTGGTGCTGTTACAGGACCGTTGGCTGTTCGTGTTGCCGATGCTGTTGGTGGTCATGGCCTTCGGCATGGCGATTCCCAATGTCCTGGGGGCGGCACTCACGGCTTATCGCGACCGCCTTGGCACCGCCGGTGCCTTGTTCGGTTTGCTGTATTACCTGGTGATCGGGGTGGGGTTGACCCTGGCAGCCTGGGTCCAGCAGTTGGGCTGGACCCTGTTGGTGTGCGCCTTGGCGGCGCTATGCCTGGCGATCCCGCGTACCGTCAGAAATTGACCGTGGCACTCAAGCGCGCCGTCAACGGCGCACCCTGGAACAGGTAGTCATCGCCCATGTATTCGCCGGCATCGCGCCAGTAACGCTTGTCGAACAGGTTGTCGACGCTCAGACGAAATACCGTTTCATAGCCATCGAGTTTGGTGGTGTAGCGGCTGCCGACGTTGACGATGGCGTAGTCGCCCACTTCCACATCACCGGTGCGATTGGCGTACTTGTTGGCGCTGTATTGCACGCCGCCGAGCAGCGCCAGGCCGTCGACCCAGGGCAGGGCGTAGTCGGCGTACAGACTGGCCCGCAGTTTCGGCACGTTGATCGCCTGATGGCCTTCGTATTCCGGCGTGCCGCTGCCCGTCACCCGTGCACGGATGGCCGCGACGCTGGCGGCGATCTGCAAGCGCTGGGTGGCCCAGCCGTTGGCGGACAATTCCAGGCCGGTGTTTTTCTGCTCGCCCTGTTGCACGTAGGTGTAGTCGCCGGCGTCATCCGGCCTGGCATATTGATAGGCCTGGCGAGTCTGGAAGATCGCGGCGGCAAAGCTGATGCGGCGCCAGTCGTATTTCACCCCGGCTTCGATCTGGCGGGAAACTGTCGGGGCGAGGGTTTCATCTTTATTCAGGGCAAACCACGGCGCGGTACCGCCCAGGGACAGGCCTTTGCTGTAGCTGGTGTAGAGCGACAGGTTTTCAATCGGTTTGTAGATCAGCGCCGCCTGGGGCAGGAACACATACTGCCGGGTGTGGCGCGACTCGTTGCCCTGATCATCGAAAGCCTTTTCGTCCAGGCGCACTTCGCGGCCACCCACGATGGTCTGCCATTGCTCGTTGAAGCTGATGCGGTCGGTGACGAACAGGCCGTATTGGCGGCTGTCGAGGTTGCGATGGCTATCGTTCAGGGGTTTATCGGTGGGCGCGAAGTTTTCCGGGTCCTGATTGATATTGCCGGAGCCAATCATCTCGTTGACCGATTCGCGCTTGTCCACCACTCGCCGAAACGCACTGCTGCCAAACGTCAACTCATGCCCCAGGCCACCGGTATTGAACAACCCGGTCATCGCGGCCTGGATTTCATCATCGCGCCGGGTGTCATCAGGGCTGCGGAAGTCATAGATATCGTAGTTGCCTTCCGGGCTGAAGTAGTTCGGTACCTTGGCCCCGGCACAGCTCGCGGACCCGTAGCAGCCCCACGCAAACGAACTGTAATCATCAATCACCACCTTGCTGCGCGCCGCGCTGACGCTGCCTTTCCACTGGTCACTGAAGCGATATTCAAACTTGCCGTTGAGGTTCAGCGAATCAATCCCTACCTGATTCGCACCGCTCTGATGCCCCAGCAGTTTTTTCGGCGACGCGTCGTGCGGCACCTCGGTCCCGCCCAGCAGCTGATAACCCGGCACCGAGCGCTGTTGCTTGTTCTGATACTCGGCATCCAGCTGCAATACCGCGTCGGGGCTGATGTTCCAGTCGAACGCCAGGGACAGGAAATCCCGGTGGCCATTGGCATGTTCGACATAGGAATGCAGGTCTTCATGGGCCACGTTGGCGCGCAGGCCGAACTGCTGCTCGCTGCCAAACCAGCCGCCCACATCGGTGGCCAGGTAACCACTGCCGCGATCATCGGTGGACACCGTCACCGAGCGCACATCCTCCGGGCGCTTGGTCACGTAATTGATCACGCCGCTGGGCTCGGAAATCCCGCTTTGCATACCCGACAATCCCTTGAGCAGCTCCACGCGCTGCTTGTTCTCCAGGGCAACGTTCTGCTCGCCGGTGATGGTGCGGCCATTGATCTTGTAGCTGCTTGCGGCATTCAGCGAGAAACCGCGCACCACGAAGTTTTCGTAGTAGCCGATGGGCGCATAGCTGTCGCCCACCGAGGCGTCATTGCGCAGCACTTCGCTGAGCAAGCGCGCCTGCTGGTCCTTGATCAACGACTCGTTGAACACCGCGATCGAGGCCGGCGTGTCGAGCAACGGCGCCTCATTGAAAGCGCCCACCGACGCGGTGTCGGTGTTATAGCCGGATTCATCCTGGCCCTGGACCTTCACCTCCGGCAGCTCGATATCAGCCGCCTGGCTGCTTCCAATACCTGCGCTGAGCAACAGGCCGAGGGCAAAACGTGAAGGGGCAGCGGGGCGAAGACGCAAAACCATGGGGGAAGGCCTGAGAGCGCAGAGCGGAGGGCGCATAAGCTAGGCATAACGGCGGCGTTTTACAAGTTTTCGAGAATGGTTCGCTTTGAGACGACCCGTCTCAGCCCGCAGATCAATCCTGCTGCTGCTCGACAGCGGCCCCTGGCAACTGCGATAGACAAGGCTTCTCTCACCGTTGAAGGAGATCGTCATGAGTATCGCTGGAAAAGTTGCACTGGTGACCGGCGCCGGGCAAGGCATCGGCCGGGCCATCGCCCTGCGCCTGGCGCGGGATGGCGCCGACATAGCGTTGGTGGACATCAACAGCGCGAAGATTGAAGCGGTGGCGGCCGAGGTGGTTGCACTGGGGCGCAAGGCCTCGGTGTATGTCGCCGATGTCTCGAAGCTGGAGCAAGTGGTCGCGGCGGTGGACCATGCCCACCAGACCCTGGGCGGCTTCGACATCATCGTCAACAACGCCGGCATCGCACAGATTGACGCACTGCTGGACGTGACTCCGGAACAGGTCGACCGCACGCTGCGTATCAACGTGCAGGGCACGCTTTGGGGCATCCAGGCCGCAGGCAAGAAATTCAAGGCGCTGAAGCAGAGGGGCAAGATCATCAATGCCTGCTCGATTGCCGGCCATGAAGGCTTTGCGTTGCTGGGGGTGTATTCGGCCACCAAGTTTGCCGTGCGTGCGCTGACCCAGGCCGCGGCGAGGGAACTGGCCATTGACGGGATTACCGTCAACGCCTACTGCCCGGGTGTGGTGGGCACGGATATGTGGGTCGAGATCGACAAACGCATGGCCGAGATTACCGGCGCCGAGGTAGGGGCGACGTACAAGAAGTATGTGGACGGGATTGCGTTGGGCCGGGCGGAAACGCCGGAGGATGTAGCGGGGCTGGTGTCGTACCTGGCGGGGCCGGATTCGGATTACATGACCGGGCAATCGCCGTTGATTGATGGCGGGATTCTGTACCGCTGAGCTGGCAGAATCACTCGGTCAAAAAATGTGGGAGCGGGCTTGCTCGCGAAGGCGGAGTGTCAGCCACCGGAAATGTTGACTGGTACACCGCCTTCGCGAGCAAGCCCGCTCCCACATTTTTGACCGTGTTGGGTCAGTGCTTGCCGGGCATGTCGATACCCAGCTGGTTAACCCGCCGATACAAGGTCGCCCTGGAAATCCCCAACGCCTGCGCCGCCGCCAGCGGCTTCCACCGATGCCGAATCAGTGCGTCCAGCACCAACTGCCGTTCCGGGCTGACGCTTTCCGATGTTTCCACCGCAACCGCGTCACCACGAACTTCCACCGGCAAATCCGCCAGCTGAATCGTCCCGCCGTCGCACACCGCACACGCATACGCCAACACATGCCGCAGTTGCCGCACATTCCCCGGCCAGGCATAACCCAGCAGCGACTCCAGCGCCGCTGCCGCGATCCCGACCGCAACACCGCTGTGCCGCGCCTCCTGCTCCAGAAGCCGATTGATCAATGCCAGTTTGTCCATGCGCTCGCGCAATGGCGGCACACAGAACCGCGCACAGCCCAACCGGAAATACAAATCCTCGCGAAAGCTTCCAGCACTCACCAGCGCCGCCAAGTCCCGATGGCTGGCGCAGATCACCTGGATATCCACCGCCCGGGTTTTTGCCCCGCCCAGCGGCGCCACTTCACCTTCGGCCATTACCCGCAGCAGTCGCGTCTGCAACGCCAGCGGCATGTCGCCGATCTCGTCGAGAAACAACGTGCCGCCATCGGCCTGCAACAGCAGCCCGGTCATGCCCTTGCTGGAGGCACCGGTAAATGCTCCGGCCACGTAGCCGAACAGTTCGCTCTCGATCAGGTTTTCCGGGATCGCCGCGCAGTTCACCGCCACAAAGGGGCCGTCGCGACGGGCACTGCGTTCATGCAACTGGCGGGCAAACACTTCCTTGCCGGCGCCGGTTTCGCCCTGGACCAGCACCGGCAGGTTGCGGTCCTTGACCCGCACGGCTAGGCGCAGATGTTCTTCTACTCGCGGGTCTACCTGATGACTCGAAGACACCGTCGCACGTGCAGCCTTACGCCGCGGCGCGCTGACCCGTACCTGCAACGCCCCCGGCTCGCCAAGCCAGTGCAACTGCTGCGTCGATTGATCGGTCACGGCGCGCAACGCGTCCAGGTCAAACACTTCGCCGATATGCTCCGGCAACTGCCCGAAGCGCAATCTCAGGGCCTGCCGCGCCTTGCTGTTCAAGGCTTGCAGCCGCCCATCCTGATCCCACGCCAGCAGCATGTCCGGCTGGCTGTCGACGTAACCGGGCGTGCTGTGGGCCTGCAACACCCAGTGTTGCCGGGCGCTGTGCATGAAAAACGCGTTCTCGATGGCCCGCGCGCTTTGCGCCACCATCTGCCGCACCAGGTGTTGGCTGCGCCGGTCATCCGGCGATTTCAGGGCGGAGGCGTCCATCACGCCCAGCAGGTTGCCCTGGGGATCAAAGATGGGGGCGGCAGAGCAGGTCAGGCCGATAAACGCCGCACGAAAGTGGTCGCGCTTGTGCACGGTGACCGCGGCCTTGCTGGTCAGCACCGTGGCCACGCCGCAGGTGCCTTCCTCGGCTTCCGACCAGCAGGTGCCGAGGTACAGGCCGGCCTTGCGGCAGTCGTTGCGAATGCCGGCGTCCACGCGGTGGTCGATGGTCTGGCCCTGGGCGTCGGTGAGCATCACGCAGTAATCGGTGTGGCGCACCCGGTTGTGAATCTGCCCGACTTCCTCACTGGCGATGCGCATGAACAGTTCGGCGCGTTCGCGGCATTCCTTGAGCAGGGTGCTGGTGAGAATGCGCGGCCCTTGCAGGGAACCGGGGTCGAGGTGGTGCTGCTCCATGGAGCGGCGCCAGGAATCAAAAATCAGCGACGGCACCGGAGCCTGGGGCAGGCGGTCGGCGTTGCGTACCACGCGGCTGACACAGTCGACATGGTCCTTGGAGTTCACGGCGAGCATTGAAGCCTCCGGTTCTCGATCCTTGTTGTTATGCCCGCCATTAAGCGCCCATGGGCCTGGCGGGACAAGGGCGGCCTGACCAACTGCCCGAGGTGAGACGCAACGTCTCATCCCGCCCGAGACGCTGCGGGCAGGTTGCAACGGCGCGTCTCATTGAACGGCCCACAGTGGCACGTCCACGCTTCCAGGCAACTGCTCTGGGTCAAGGCTTTTCCGGGTTTTCCAGCGGATTGGCACAGGCCGTGCTGAGTGCCTTGCAGCTGGCCTGATCCAGCCTTTTGTGTGTCGAGACAACCTGGAGAACAACAAGATGTCCACTCACCTGTCCACCGATCAATTGCTCCATGCCTACACCGTGATGCGCACCATCCGTGATTTCGAAGAACGCCTGCACGTGGAATTCGCCACCGGCGAGATTCCCGGTTTCGTGCATTTGTATGCCGGCCAGGAAGCCAGCGCCGCCGGGGTCATGGCCCACCTCAACGATGAAGATTGCATCGCGTCCAACCACCGTGGCCACGGCCATTGCATCGCCAAGGGTGTGGACGTGTTCGGCATGATGGCCGAGATCTACGGCAAGAAGACCGGCGTCTGCGGCGGCAAGGGCGGCTCCATGCACATCGCCGACCAGGAGAAGGGCATGCTCGGCGCCAACGGCATTGTGGGTGCCGGGGCGCCGCTGGCGGCCGGTGCGGCCCTGGCGGCCAAGCTCAAGGGCAGCGCGGGGGTGGCGATCGCGTTTTTCGGCGACGGCGGCTCCAACGAGGGCGCGGTGTTCGAAGCGATGAACCTGGCCTCGATCATGAACCTGCCGTGCCTGTTCGTGGCCGAGAACAACGGTTATGCCGAAGCCACCGGGTCCGGCTGGTCGGTGGCCTGCAAGGACATTGCCGAGCGCGCCGTGGGTTTTGGCATGCCGGGGGTGATTGTCGACGGCAACGACTTTTTTGCCGTGCACGCCGCCCTCGGCGTCGCGGTAGAGCGTGCCCGCAGCGGTAAAGGGCCGACGCTGGTGGAAGTCAAACTGAGTCGTTTCTACGGCCACTTCGAAGGCGATGCGCAAACCTATCGAGGCCCGGACGAAGTGAAAAACCTGCGGGAAACCGGCGACTGCCTGAGCCTGTTTCGCCAGCGCTGCACCGCCGAAGGCTGGCTCGACGCGGCTCAGTTCGAACGCATCGACACCGAAGTCGAGCAGCTGATCGAAGACGCCGTGCGCCTGGCCAAGTCCGATCCCAAACCCCAGGCCGCCGACCTGCTCAGCGATGTCTACGTCGCCTACCGCTAACCGCCACCCACTACAAAAACAATCCGTGGAGAAGTCATCATGGCTAGAAAAATCAGCTATCAGCAGGCAATCAACGAAGCCCTGGCCCAGGAAATGCGCCGCGACCAGAGCGTGTTCATCATCGGCCAGGACGTGTCCGGCGGCACCGGTTCGCCCGGTGAACAGGACGCCTGGGGTGGCGTGCTCGGCGTCACCAAGGGGCTGTATCCGGAGTTCCCCGACCGCGTGCTCGACGCGCCACTTTCCGAGGTCGGTTATGTGGGCATGGCCGTCGGTGCAGCCACCCGTGGCATGCGCCCGGTGTGCGAGTTGATGTTCGTCGACTTTATCGGCTGCTGCCTCGACCAGTTGCTCAACCAGGCGGCGAAGTTTCGCTATATGTTCGGTGGCAAGACCACCACGCCGCTGGTGGTGCGCGCCATGTACGGCGCCGGCCTGCGTGCGGCGGCCCAGCATTCGCAGATGCTCACCTCAATGTGGACGCATATTCCCGGGCTCAAGGTGGTGTGCCCGGCCACGCCCTATGACGCCAAGGGCATGCTGATCCAGGCGATCCGCGACAACGACCCGGTGATTTTTCTCGAACACAAAATGCTCTACAGCCTCCAGGGCGAAGTGCCGGAAGAGCTGTACACCGTGCCGTTCGGCGAAGCCAACTACGTGCGTGAAGGCAACGATGTAACCCTGGTGACCTACGGGCGCATGGTGCACATCGCCCTGGAAGCCGCAGCCAATCTGGCGCGCCAGGGTATCGACTGCGAAGTGTTGGACCTGCGCACCACCAGCCCGCTGGACGAAGACAGCATCCTTGAAAGCGTGGAGAAAACCGGGCGCCTGGTGGTGATCGACGAGTCCAACCCACGCTGCTCGATTGCCACGGACATCAGTGCATTGGTGGCGCAACGGGCGTTCGGCTTCCTGCGCGCGCCGATCGAAATGGTCACCGCGCCTCACACGCCAGTGCCGTTCTCCGATGCCCTGGAGGACCTGTACATCCCCAACGCGGCGAAGATCGAAGCTGCGGTGCTGAAGATCGCCGACAAGAGGAATGCCGCATGATCCATACACTGACCATGCCCAAGTGGGGGCTGTCGATGACCGAGGGCCGGGTTGATGTCTGGCTCAAGCAGCCGGGCGACCGGGTGGAGAAGGGTGAAGAAGTGCTGGATGTCGAGACCGACAAGATTTCCAGCAGTGTCGAGGCACCCTTCAGCGGGGTGCTGCGGCGGGTGTTGGCCCAGAGCGATGAGACCTTGCCCGTGGGGGCATTGCTGGCAATCGTGGTGGAGGGCGAGGCCAGCGAGGCCGAGATTGATGGGGTGATCGAGGCGTTCCAGGCGGGGTTCGTTTCCAGTGCCGCCGAGGCGGAAGCCAGCGGCCCATCGGCACAGAAGGTCGAGGTGGGCGGGCGCCTGCTGCGCTATCTGGACCTCGGGGAGGGCGGCACACCGCTGGTGCTGGTGCACGGCTTTGGTGGCGACCTGAATAACTGGCTGTTCAATCACCCGGTGCTCGCGGCTGAGCGGCGGGTGATCGCCCTGGATTTGCCGGGGCATGGCGAGTCGGGCAAGTACCTGCAAACGGGCGAGCTTGAGGCGTTGAGCCAGGCGGTATTGGCACTGCTGGATCATCTGAAGGTTGACCGGGTACACCTCGCCGGGCATTCCATGGGCGGGCTGGTTTCCCTGAACCTCGCGCGGGTGGCACCGCAGCGTGTGGCGTCGTTGACCCTGATCGCCAGCGCTGGATTGGGTACGCAGATCAACAGTGACTACCTGCAAGGTTTTATCGACGCGAGCAATCGCAATGCACTCAAGCCGCAACTGGTGCAACTGTTCAGCGATCCGGCGCTGGTGACCCGGCAGATGCTGGAAGACATGCTCAAGTTCAAGCGCCTGGAGGGTGTGGAGCAGGCGTTGCGGCAGATCACCGGGGCGTTGTTCAGCGGTGGTCGGCAGTTGGTGGATTTGCGCAGTATGGTGGGGCAGCAGCCGAGCCTGGTGATCTGGGGCAGTGAGGACGCAATCATCCCGGCGAGCCATGCCCATGGGTTGGACGCTCAGGTGGAGATACTGCCGGGGCAGGGGCATATGGTGCAGTTGGAGGCGGCGGAGCGAGTGAATCAGTTGATGCTGGCGTTTCTCAAAACCTATGCCTGATGGAGATCAAAATGTGGGAGCTGGCTTGCCTGCGATGCAGGCAACTCGGTACTTCAGTTAAACCGCGGCGACGCCATCGCAGGCAAGCCAGCTCCCACATTTACCTCTGGCGCTTCAGGGTCTCGCTGGGCAACTCCTGAAACAACGCCCGATAGCTGTTGGAAAACCGCCCCAAATGCCAGAACGACCAATTCATCGCCACCTCCGCCACGGTGGTGTCCACTGACGGCGGGTTCAACAACTCCCGCCGTGCACTGTTCAACCGGCGCAACCGCAACCACTGCGCCGGGCTCATCCCTGTATACGTCTTGAACCCGTGCTGCAACTGGCGCAACGGCACCCCGGCAATGCGCGCCAGTTGCAGCAGGTTGACGGTTTCATCCGGCACATCCGCCGCCCATTCGCCAATGCGCGCCATGATGATTCGCTCCTCGGTGCGCCGCTGCAATGAGCCCTTGTCGAGGCACACGCAGGCGTTGTCGAGGATGAACAGGCAATCGTCGAGCAACTGTTGCGTGAGGGCATCACGACTCGGCAGGTCCAGCGTCGCCGACAGCCGTGTCAGCGTGCCGCTGAGCCAGCGGCTGAACAACGGGTTTTGCAGGGAGTTGAGCGGGGCCATGAACAACCCCTCCAGCTTCGCCACATCCAGACCATGGCGCTGGACAAACTGCGGCCCGAACACCACTGCCACTTCGCGGTAGTTTTCCGGGGTGATCCAGGTGTTGCGGCTTTCGCCATTGAGCACGTACAGCGCGTTGTCGCTGCCATCGAAACAGAACGCCAGGGAACCCGGCGGCGCGTTGAAGTTCTGCTCCACCCGGGTGTTCATCCGCTCTTCGTACACCTCGACACCTTGCAGGTCGAGGTAGCGGATCTGCCCGGCGAAATGCCCTGGGGACATCTGCTGGTACTGCTGCACCCAACCGGGTGTCGCACTGCATTGAGCGGCCACATCACCGGTGGTGAAGGCCTGTACGCGCAAAGCTGTTGCCTGTGTCATGGGTAACCTGGGCGCACTCTATTGGTGCGTTGTGGTTGGCGCAAAGTGGATAGATGCCGTTGGACGGCTGGCCCAAGATAGACCTCAATGCGCCGCGAGGGAAGCCCGCGGCGCAGCATCCAACCCATGACGAGGTCCTTATGAACGCCCCCTTCGATCAGCTGTCCGCCTGGCTGAAAGAACACAAGATTACCGAAGTCGAATGCGTGATCAGTGATTTGACTGGCATCGCACGCGGCAAGATTTCGCCCACCAACAAGTTCCTGCATGAGCGAGGCATGCGCCTGCCGGAAAGTGTGTTGCTGCAAACGGTAACCGGGGACTTTGTCGACGACGATATCTACTACGACCTGCTGGACCCGGCCGACATCGACATGATCTGCCGCCCGGTGTCCAACGCCACCTACGTGGTGCCATGGGCCATCGAGCCTACCGCCATCGTGATCCACGACACCTTCGACAAGCAGGGCAACCCCATCGAACTGTCGCCGCGCAACGTGCTGAAAAAGGTCCTGCAACTCTATACCGATCAGGGCTGGCAGCCGATTGTCGCGCCGGAGATGGAGTTCTACCTGACCCAGCGCTGCGAAGACCCGGACCTGCCGCTGAAGACCCCGCTGGGCCGTTCCGGTCGCGCCGAAAGTGGCCGCCAGTCGTTCTCCATCGACGCTGCCAACGAGTTCGACCCGCTGTTCGAAGACGTCTACGACTGGTGCGAAGCCCAGGGCCTGGACCTCGACACGCTGATCCATGAAGACGGCCCGGCGCAGATGGAAATCAACTTCCGCCACGGCGATGCCCTGGACCTGGCCGACCAGATCACCGTGTTCAAACGCACCCTGCGCGAGGCTGCACTCAAGCACAACGTGGCGGCCACCTTCATGGCCAAACCGGTGGCCGACGAGCCCGGCAGCGCCATGCACCTGCACCAGAGCGTGGTGGAGATCGCCACCGGCAAGCAGGTGTTTGTCGATGAACACGGCAACAAGAGCCAGCTGTTCCTCAACCACATCGGCGGCCTGCAGAAGTACATCCCCAAGCTGCTGCCGATGTTTGCGCCTAACGTCAACTCGTTCCGCCGCTTCCTGCCGGACACCTCGGCACCGGTCAACGTCGAGTGGGGCGAAGAAAACCGCACCGTCGGCCTGCGTGTACCGAGCTCCAGCCCCGACGCCATGCGCGTGGAAAACCGCCTGCCGGGCGCCGACGCCAACCCGTACCTGGCCATCGCCGCCAGCCTGCTGTGCGGCTACCTCGGCATGATCGAAAAGGTCGAGCCCAGCGCCCCGGTGGAAGGCCGTGCCTACGAACGCCGCAACCTGCGCCTGCCGATCACCATCGAAGACGCCCTGGCGCGCATGGAAGAGTGCGACACCGTCAAGCAGTACCTGGGAGACAAGTTTGTGCGCGGCTACGTCGCGGTCAAGCGCGCCGAACACGAGAACTTCAAGCGGGTGATCAGCTCCTGGGAACGTGAATTCCTGCTGCTGAGCGTCTGAGAAACCACACTAAAAAAACCAAAGGGGTGTCGATATGCGTCTGGTGAAAAAGCTTCTCCCGCTGGCCTTGGCGGCGTTGTTCAGCAGCGCGGGCCACGCCGCGCAGACGGTCAGTGTGTACAACTGGACCGACTACATCGGTGAGACCACCTTGGCCGACTTCCAGGCCAAGACCGGGATCAAGGTGATCTACGACGTGTTCGACTCCAATGAAACCCTGGAGGGCAAGCTGCTTGCCGGCCGTACCGGCTACGATGTGGTGGTGCCGTCCAACCACTTCCTGGCGCGCCAGGTAAAGGCCGGCGCGTTCCTCAAGCTGGACCGTTCGCAGCTACCCAACTTCAAGAACCTCGACCCCAAGCTGCTCAAGCTGCTGGAGAAAAACGACCCGGGCAACGAGCATTCGGTGCCGTACCTGTGGGGCACCAACGGCATCGGCTATAACGTGGACAAGGTCAAGCAGGTGTTGGGCATCGACCATATCGACTCGTGGGCCGTGCTGTTTGAACCGGAGAACATCAAGAAGCTCCACGAGTGCGGCGTAGCGTTCCTCGACTCGGCGGATGAACTGTTCCCGGCGATCCTCAACTACATGGGCAAGGACCCGCGCAGCGAGAATCCCGAAGACTACAAACAGGCCGAGGCCCAGCTGCTGACCCTGCGGCCGTACATCACTTATTTCCATTCCTCCAAGTACATCTCGGACCTGGCCAACGGTGATATCTGCGTCGCCTTCGGTTATTCCGGCGACGTGTTCCAGGCGGCCAACCGCGCCAAGGAAGCCAAGAACGGCGTGAACATCGCCTACTCGATCCCCAAGGAAGGCAGCAACCTGTGGTTCGACCTGCTGGCCATCCCGGCGGACGCCGCCAACCCGAAAGCCGCCCACGCCTTCATCAACTACTTGCTGGACCCTGAAGTGATCGCCAAGGTCAGCGCCAGCGTCGGCTACGCCAACCCGAACCCGGCGGCCAAGGCCTTCATGGCCCCCGAGCTGGTGAACAACCCCGAGATCTACCCGTCCCAGGAAGTGCTCGACAAACTCTACATTTCCACCACCCCGACGCCCGCCGTCATGCGCTTGATGACGCGGTCCTGGAGCAAAGTGAAGACCAACAAATGAACCGTTCCTCCTCCGACCACGCTCGTTCCTATTACCTGGCTTCGGCCAACGCCATGCCCCGGCGCCCAGCGCTGGGGGCTGACCTGACCGCCGATGTGTGTGTGATCGGCGGTGGGTTCACCGGGGTCAACACCGCCATCGAACTGGCCCAGCGCGGGCTGTCGGTGATCCTGCTGGAGGCCCGGCGGATTGGCTGGGGTGCCAGTGGGCGCAATGGCGGGCAGTTGATACGCGGGATTGGGCATGACGTATCGGGCTTTGCCAAGTACGTGGGCGAGGAGGGCGTGCGTTACCTGCAGCAGGCCGGGATCGATTCGGTGGCGCTGGTGGGCGAGCGGATTCGCGAGCACGGGATTGACTGTGACCTGCGCTGGGGGTTTTGCGAGTTGGCGAATACGCCGGCGCAGTTTGCGGCGTTTCAGGGGGAGCTGGAGAGTCTGGCTGCGTTGGGGTATGCGCCTGAAACGCGGTTGGTGGCATCGCAGGATATGGCGCAGGTGGTTGGCTCAGGCTTGTATGCGGGTGGCCTGGTGGACATGGGCTCCGGGCATCTGCACCCGTTGAACCTGGTGCTGGGGGAGGCGGGTGTGGCCGAATCCCTTGGGGTGCGGATCTTTGAAGACAGCCCGGTGCTGGAGTTGATCCATGGCGACACGGTGCAGGTGCGTTGCGCGTCCGGCACCGTGCGCGCCGGTAACCTGGTGCTGGCGTGCAATGCGCATCTGGAGGAATTGGAGCCGAAGTTGAGCGGCAAGGTGCTGCCAGCGGGGAGCTACATCATTGCGACCGAGCCGCTGTCGGTTGGGGTGGCTGATCAGTTGATTCCGCAGAACCTGGCGTTGTGTGATCAGAAAGTGGGGTTGGATTATTACCGCCTTTCGGCGGATCGGCGGTTGTTGTTTGGGGGGGCTTGTCATTATTCGGGGCGTGATCCGGTGGATATCGCGGGGTATATGCGGCCGAAGATGCTCAAGGTTTTTCCGCAGTTGGCGAATACCGCGATTGAGTTTCAGTGGGGGGGGAAGATTGGGATTACGGCTAACCGGTTTCCGCAGGTGGGGCGGTTGAAGCAGCACCCGAATGTGTTCTATGCCCAGGGGTATTCGGGGCATGGCCTTAACGTGACGCATTGGTGTGCGCGGTTATTGGCGGAAGGAATTCATGCGGGGCAGAGTAAAGGGTTGGATATTTTCAGCCAGGTGCCGCATATGACGTTTCCCGGGGGGAAGGTGTTGCGTTCGCCGCTGTTGGCGTTGGGGATGTTGTGGTATCGGGTTCGGGAGATGGTGGGGTGATTGATTGGGTACATATCCGTTTCTTCGGTAACGGCCACCTATGGTTTCGCTCTTACAGCGAGTCACTTTGCAAAAGCGTGTACGGACCGGACACATGGTGGACACATGTACGGGGACATGGTTGACACATTATGAACCGTAATCAGGCTGTTTCACGTCGATCGTTCGCAAAAAATGATGGCAGAAATAGACGTCAAATAGCCCGTCACTTTCAGTGTTGGGACGTAGTGCGATGTGATGTCCGGCTAGGCCTTTGGCGATCCTGAAATAGCGCTTCTGAAACTTAAATCGGCTGTGATAAACCTTGGCCTTTAAATCGTCCGGCCCGTACTCAAACGCCAAAAGCGTCTCCGGATAAGCCCAGGGGCTTTCTCGGTATCGGTCCATTGGAACCTTGTAATCCAGGGCTTGATGAGGGCGTTGATGGTTATAAACCTCTCGCCATTGATCGAGATTTGTTTGCGCTTCTGCAAGCGTCCGAAAATGGCGGCCGTTGAGCACTTCAGCCTTGAGTGACCGATGAAATCGTTCGATTTTCCCATTGGTTTGAGGGTGGAAAGGCCGACTGAAACTTACTCTGATACCTAGGCGAACGAGCCAGATACTCAGTTCCGTGATCTCCCCCGGATTACGCGGAGAGCCCCATGGGGGCCCGTTATCGACGTTGATGCGAGCTGGTAAACCGTAGCGCCGAAAAACCGCGGTCAACTGCTCCTGTACCGTGGCTGTGCGCTCGTTGGCACAGGCTTTGATTGCCAAGTTGAAACGAGAATGGTCGTCCAAAACAGTTAGCGGATGGCATCGGCCTTGTTGCGTTGGGAAATGCCCTTTGAAATCCATCTGCCAAAGATCATTGGGCGCGTCGTGTTCAAACCTCAACCTTGCTGCCTGTAACTCTTTCGGGACCGTTTGAACCAAACCATGGCGATGTAAGACATTGGTGACAGTGCTAGGAGCGATACGCTTATCTAACAGATTGCTGATCGTGCGGCCGCCCCAGGCTGGATGCTCCCGCCTAATTGCCAAGACTTCAGTCTCCAGCGCGTGCTTGGTAAGTTTTGGGCTAGTGGCTGGCCTGCGGGATTTCTCCAGCAGACCTTGCTGGCCTTGTTCTTCGTAGCGACCGAGCCACTTGTACGCGGTTTGGGGACTGATACCGAACCGTCGACACAGTTCTCGTTTATTGCTGCCGGGTTGCCGGGCTAAGGCAACGAACTCTTTTTTCAGGCTCATGGCGTCTCTCGTA
Organism: Pseudomonas sp. F8002; assembly: GCF_013385495.1. Taxonomy (NCBI): domain Bacteria; kingdom Pseudomonadati; phylum Pseudomonadota; class Gammaproteobacteria; order Pseudomonadales; family Pseudomonadaceae; genus Pseudomonas; species Pseudomonas sp. F8002. Next base: position 26,346 of record NZ_JACAPW010000061.1, read on the forward strand.
TTCCAGGGCATGATGGTTTTCCGGCGTAGTTAGCTCGCCGAAAAGTGTCAACCATGTCCCCGTACACCCGTCAACCATGTGTCCGGTCCGTACAAAAAGCGGCAAAGTAACCAAAGCGCTCTGCCCCGCCTGTCGGCACCTCGCCTAGGCTCGGTGTTCCCTCACTCCGGCAGCACGAAGCGGGCCGCCGCGACGGGCCAT
>NZ_JACAPW010000062.1:0-18100 GCF_013385495.1 Pseudomonas sp. F8002
TCAGCATCAGCATCAGCATCCGCGTCCGCGTCGGCATCCGCATCCGCATCAGCGTCCGTATCATCAATATCAACAGCGATCACAGAAGCCGGAACAGACTCGTTGCCTGCTGCATCGGTCAATGTGACAGCCAGTGTTTCGCCGTTAACCTGAAGCGGATCCAGGGTGACTTGAAAATTACCGTCGTCGCCGACCGTGCCAGTGCCGATCACATTGCCATCGGCGTCTTTCACGGTAACGGTCGCGCGCGGTTCGCCCTTGCCGGTGACGGTGCTGCCATCTTCGCCGACCACCAGGTTGGTTGGGGCATCCGGGGCGATGGTGTCCCCCGCGATGACGATGCCTGGCAGGGATTCCTTGCCCGAGAAGTTGCGCAGGAACACGCGTAGCCGCTCGCCATTGATGTGCAGCGAGTTCAGTTGCACCAGGAATGTGCCGTCATCTGCCACTGTTCCGCTGCCGACCACTTCACCAGCATCGTTGAGGACGATGACTTTGTGGGCCGCGGCGCCTTCACCGCTGAGCGTGTCACCCACGTCACTGATTGCCAGGTTGCGCGGCGCAAGCGGTGTCTCAATATCGGCGACAACCAGCGCACCCGGAGCCGACTCATTGCCGGCAGCGTCTTTGAGCGTGATCGCCAGGCTTTCGCCTTCGGGCGCGGGTGTGTCGAGCGAAACCTGGAAATTGCCATCCGCGCCGACGGTGCCCGTACCGATCACGTTGCCGCTGGCATCCTTGATGCTCACGGCAGCGTTCGGTTCACCTTTACCGCTGACTGTTGCGCCATCGGCACTGATCACCAGGTTGGTCGGCGCATCCGGGGCGGTGCTGTCGCCAGCCACCACGGGGCTGGCGGACGATTCATTGCCGGCAGCATCCTTGAGGGTGACTTGCAGGGTTTCGCCATTGGTTTGCGCAGTTCCCAGGGTGACCTGGAAGTTGCCTTCAGCATCCACGGTGCCGGTGCCGAGGACCTCGCCATTGGCATCCTTGATGATCACGGTCGAATTAGGCTCGCCCTTACCGCTGACGGTTGTACCGTCTGCACTGACGGCCAAACCGTTCGGTGCGGCGGGGGCGGTTGTATCACCCGCTACCACAGACGCAGGTTGCGATTCCTGACCCGCGGCATCCTTGAGGACGACTTGCAGGGTTTCGCCATTGGTTTGCGGCTTGTCCAGGTTGACCTGGAAGTTGCCGTCGGTACCCACAGTGCCTGTGCCCAGTACGTTACCGGCGGCATCCTTGACCGTGACTGTGGTGCCAGGCTGACCTTTACCGCTGACCACCGTGCCCGCGCTGTTGACCGACAAACCGGTCGCAGCACCGGGTGCAGGAACTGGCGTTTGATGATGATGGCCACCACCACCGCCACCACCGCTCAATGCCGCGGCGGTACCGCCGACGGCGAGGATGCCCAAGCCCCACAGCACCCAGTCCGGCACCGCACTGTCAGCGGCAATGGCTGCCACACCCAGGTCGTCCAGGGTCGAGATTTCGGTGAAGTTGAAACCCGAATACGGCGTGGAATAGTTGCCGAGCAACAATGTTCCGTCGGCATTTTCCAGTACCAGTTGGTTAGCGGAGCCGTCGGCTCCCACCACAAAAAAGTTCTGAATGGTGATGGTTTCTCCAGACTTCAGAGTGACCACCAGGTTTTGGCCGGACTGTTGAAACGATTGAACGCTTTCTTGTCCGAACGGCAGTTTTACAATGCTGGTTCCCTTGAGGCTGGCGTTGCCAAAGGCATGCTCTGTCGCCGTCCCCGTTGCCTTGTCGACAATAGTTATGTTTTTCATCTCTCACCCGTTTTTTATATGGACACACGTATTTCAGCGCGAGCGAATGCCCACGACGGTAGTTACCGCCGAGCACGAAACTCTTTTTGCGTTTATATAGGACTGGTCAGGATTTACAGCGATCAACCGACGCCGGTTTCTTCACGACATTGCAGACCCACACGCGTGCGCTTGCAACACGCTGACACCGAATGAGGTGGCACATCCTTGGCGTCAGAATAAGCCTGCCCGGGCCTTGGGCTGGACTGCATCGCAGCCCAGAGGTCGAGCAACCGGGAGAGGTGGCGGGCCAGGATGCGGGCTTTTTCAAGTTCCAGGGCGGCCTCGTTCGATGAGGCCGATAGCCCTGGGAAACCCGACGTACGCATCCATTCGCTAGCCATCTCTGACACACCTGCACAACTTTGAAAGTACAACGCTTCGGCGGAAGTTATCGAGACGCAGCAACCATGACAACGCTCGCAAAACCGATACTAGCGAGGCAATAGTCAACATCAAAGAGAAATGTAAACACGCAATAAACATGGGTGTTTAATGAGGGAAGCCACGACAAACCGAACACACATAACCGAGAAATCAATTATAACGGCATGATAATCGAGCGCCCCATGGACACTCACCAAATGAATAACCCATGATCAAAAACATGATATTTCAGCGTTACACCTGAAACTTGTAAAAGTTTATTTCACAACTATAACAATGCAAAAAAACCTTATCCCTAGGCATTAGTCGATAAGTAATACCGCCCTCCCACAAACGTCGCGAAGGGGTTTATTCAGGCCAAAAAAAAGCACCAGTAGTGAGCTGGTGCTGGAAGGTCTACGCAGTAAAAATCAGGGGCCCACAGTGAAGATGGACAATCGCCCTACTTAGGTTTTCGATAGCTGTTGATGATCGCCGAGAAGTCCTTGCCCCCTTCCCCACGTTGGCTCATCGATTGATACAACTGCTGCGCCACTGCGCCGAGGATCACCGGCTGGTGTGCCTGGCGGGCCGCTTCAGTGGCCAGTCCCAGATCCTTGAGCATCAGTTCCGCACCAAACCCACCGGTATAACCCCGGGACGACGGCGCCGTCTCGATAATCCCGGGCCATGGGTTGTAGGTGTCCGAACTCCAGCAGCGCCCGGTGGAGCTGTTGATGATTCCCGCCAACACTTGGGTGTCGATGCCCAGCGCATCGCCCAGGGCCATGGCTTCGCTGACGCCGACCATGGTGATACCCAGCAGCAGGTTGTTGCAGATCTTGGCGATTTGCCCGGTGCCGACTTCGCCGCAATGGACGATGTTGCGGCCCATCTGCGCCAGCACCGGTTGCAGGGTGGCGAACAGTTCCGGGGTAGCGCCGACCATGAAGGTCAACGTCCCGGCCTGGGCACCGCCGGTGCCGCCGGACACTGGAGCATCCGCCATCACCACGCCTTGTTTCGCTGCCGCCGCCGCTACATCGCGGGCGGTCTGTGGGTCGATGGTGCTGCAATCCACCGCCGGCACGCCTTTGCCGATACCGGCGAGCACGCCGTCTTCACCGAGCCACACACTGCGCACATGGGCCGCAGCTGGGAGCATGGTCACCACCAACTCGGCGCCTTCAGCTGCCGCGCGCGGTGAAGCGCTGATGGTGCCGCCCAGTTCCGCCAGTTCCTTGAGCACGGTCTGGTTCAGGTCGAACAGGTTCAGCGCATGGCCAGCCTTGATCAGGTTGCGCGCCATCGGCGCGCCCATGTTGCCCAGGCCGATAAATGCAATCTTCATGGTCGTCTCCTCGATCAGCGCAGGTTGATGGTGGTGTTGACGCCATCGTTGACGCTGTCGTCGTCGAACCAGCGGCTGGTGACGGTTTTGGTCTGGGTGTAGAACTGCACCACTTGCTTGCCGTACGGGCCCAGGTCGCCGAGTTTCGAACCACGGGAACCGGTGAAGCTGAAGAACGGAACCGGCACGGGGATCGGGATGTTGATGCCGACCTGGCCCACATCGATTTCGCTCTGGAATTTACGCGCCGCCGCGCCGCTCTGGGTGAACAGGCCGGTGCCGTTGCCGAACGGGTTGGCGTTGACCAGGGCGATGGCTTGGTCGAGGGTGTCGACTTCCAGCACCACCAGCACCGGGCCGAAGATTTCCTGGGTGTAGATCTGCATGTCGGTGGTCACGCCGGAGAACAACGTCGGGCCGACGAAATTGCCGTCCTCGAAACCCGGCACCTTGATGCCGCGGCCATCCAGCTCCAGCTTGGCACCTTCTTTTACGCCGCTTTCGATCAGGTCGAGAATGCGTGCCTTGGCGCGCTTGGAGATAACCGGACCCACATCGGTACCGGCTTCGCTGCCGGCGTTCACCTTGAGCTTTTGCGCCAGGGCCTTGAGGTCCGGCAGCCATTGCTTGGCCGCGCCCACCAGCACCACCACGGAAGTTGCCATGCAACGCTGACCCGCCGCACCGAAACCGGCGCCGACCAGGGCGTTCAGGGTTTGTTCGCGATTGGCATCCGGCAGCACCACGGCGTGGTTCTTGGCACCCATCATGGATTGCACGCGCTTGCCATGTTTACCGGCGAGGTCGTAGACGTGAGTCCCCACGGCGGTCGAACCGACGAAGGACACGGCCTTGATATCTTTGTGGGTGCACAGCGCATCCACCACGTCCTTGCCGCCGTGAACCACGTTCAGCACGCCGGCTGGCACCCCGGCTTCCAGCGCCAGTTCAACCAGCAGCAGGGTCGACAGCGGGTCCTGTTCCGATGGCTTGAGTACGAACGTGTTACCGCAGGCAATGGCCATCGGGAACATCCACAGCGGAATCATCGCCGGGAAGTTGAACGGGGTGATGCCGGCGCACACGCCGATCGGCTGGCGCAGGGTGTAGGTATCCACACCGCCGGCGACGTTTTCAGCGAATTCGCCCATCTGCAGGGTGCCGATGGAGCACGCGTGCTCGACCACTTCCAGGCCACGGAAAATATCGCCTTCAGCGTCGGCAATGGTCTTGCCCTGCTCGGCACTCAGGACCACGGCGATGCGCTTGGAGTGCTCGCGGATCAAGGCTTGCAGCTTGAGCATGATGCGCATGCGCGCACCGATCGGCGTCAGCTTCCAGGTCTGGAAGGCGCGATGGGCGGCGTCGATGGCAGCGTTGACTTCTTCAGGGGTGGAAAACGGTACGCGGGCCAGCACTTGCTGGGTAGCGGGGTTGACGATGTCTTGCCATTCGGTGGTCCTGGATTCGACCCACTCGCCGTTGATCAGCAACTTGACCTGTTTTACGGAAATATCGGCAGATGCGTTCATGTGGTCTCCAATTCTTGTAGGTATGCAGAGAACCAAGGCGTTGAATCGCCTTGAGGATGAGGCGTTCGGACTGTTTTTGGAGTATAGATGTGCAAACTTCTAATAAGAACGCACATAAAAGCCGGTCCAATATGCAAAAAAACATCACGTCACTGGGCTCCCTGAACTGGGATGACCTGAAGTTTTTCCTCGAAGTCGCGCGTACCCGCAAGGCCAGCGTCGCTGCCAAGCGCCTGGCGGTGGACTACACCACGGTGTCACGGCGCATCAGCTCCCTTGAAGGATCGTTGGGCACTCTCCTGTTTGAAAAGTCCCGGACCAACGGCTTCGTATTGACCACCGAAGGCCAGCGCCTGCTGGGTTACGCCGAGTCCATCGAAAGCACGTTGCACATGGCCTGCGAACAGGTCTCCGGCTCCGGCGTGGCGCTGTCCGGCCACGTGCGCATGGGCTGCACCGAAGGGTTCGGCAGCTTCTTCGTTACCCCGCAACTGAGCCACTTCGTCGACACCTACCCGGCGATCTCGGTGGACATCCTGCCCCTGCCCCACTTCATCAGCCTGTCCAAGCGCGAGGCGGATATCGTCATCGCCCTGGAGCGACCGGAACACGGGCCGTACGTGTGCTGCAAGCTGTGCGACTACAAGCTGCAGCTGTACGCGACGCAGGAATACCTGGACCAGCACCCGCCCATCCGCCGGGCGGCGGACCTGGCCGAGCATCCGTTTATCAGCTACGTGGATGATTTAGCGTTCAGTTCAGAGCTGCTGTACCTGGCCAATGTAGTGCCCGGCGCCAGCGCCAGTTTGCGCAGCACCAGCGTGATTGCGCAGTACGTGGCGGCGCAGCAAGGCCGCTCGCTGGCGATCCTGCCGTGCTTTTTGGCGGCACAGGACCCGCGGTTGCTGCCGGTGCTTTCGAAGGAGATAAACATTACGCGGCAGTTCTGGATGTACTGCCGCGAGGATTTGAGGAAGTTGAAACGGATCACCCTGCTGTGGGATTACATCCGTGAGGTGACGGAGCAGAATCAGCCGTTGTTGATGGGGGAAACGCGGGAGATGGTGTTTGCCGATTAAATAAAATGTGGGAGCCGGGCTTGCCCGCGATAGCAGTGTGTCAGTCACCCAATACATCAACTGATCCACCGCCATCGCGGGCAAGCCCGGCTCCCACATTGATTGCATTCCAACTCGAACTGCCCGAAAGCCAGACTAGTCCGCAATCACCACAATCGACACCCGGCGATTCTCGGTGCGCCCCGCCGCTGTCGCGTTGGACGCCACCGGCTCGCTGCTGCCCAGCCCGCGCAGTTGTACGTTTTCTTCTTTCATCCCAACGCCTGCCAACACGTGCGCGACGCTTTTGGCTCGGCGCAGGGACAGTTGCTGATTATAGGTTTCCTTGCCCGAGGCGTCGGTGTGGCCGTCGACCCGCACGCGCTCAATGCCCACGCCCAGCAGCGCCTTGCCGATGCGCTGGACGATCTCGGTGCTGGGGGCATTCAGACTTTCGACGTCGCTGCCAAACAGCACCTTGCCCGAGAGGCCGAAGGCCCAGCCTTCGTCAGTCAGTTCAAAACCCTGCTGTTTGAGCACGGCGATTTGCGCCGGTGTCAGGCCTTTGGGCGGCGGGGTCTGGCAGCCGCTCAGGGCGAGCAGAGCCACGAGCAAGGTGATGAATAAAAAGCGTGCGGTCGAGAACAAGGGATCAACTCCTGTGTTGAACGTCGGCGGCGGGGGACTCCGATTCCGCCGTTTGCTGGCCACCCTGGGAAAGCCGTTTGGCCTGGTACATCGCCGCGTCGGCGGCGTTGAGCAGGTTACCGGGGGTGGCGCCATGATCGGGGTAGACGGCGATGCCGATACTGAGTGAGGTCAATACGTGGGCGTCGCCGGGCAGCGCAATGGGCGCGTCCATGCTGGCGATGATTTTTTCGGCAATGCGCTGGGCGTCCTCAAGTCGGTGCAGAGGCGACAGCAAGATGGCGAATTCATCGCCGCCCAGGCGTGCCACCAGGTCGTCTTCACGCAGTTGCGCACGAATGCGCGTAGCCACTGCCACCAATACCGCATCGCCGGCGGCGTGGCCAAAGTTGTCGTTGATGTCTTTAAAGCGGTCGCTGTCGAGGAACAAGACCGCTACTTTCTCGTTGAGCTTGGCGGCGCTGCGCAGGGCGCGGATCAGCCGCCCTTCGAAGAACGCACGGTTGGGCAGCCCGGTCAGGCTGTCGTGGCTGGCCTGGTGGGCGAGGGTTTCGTTTTCGCTTTGCAGGTGGGTCTGCCAGGCCTCCAGTTCGTCGAGCAGGGCATTGAAGTCATTGCCCAGGCTGTCGAGTTCGGCGATTTTCGCCGGCGGTACGCGTCGGTCAAAGGCCCGCTCGCTTCGGGCGGCGTGGGCCACCGAGGCCAGGCTGTGCAACGGCCCGGTGATGCCGCGTAACAAACGCCGCGCCAGGTACAGTGCAACCCAGGCGCTGAGGGCGGTGCACACCAGAATCCCGGCAAGGCCGCTGAGCAGGAAGCGCAACAGGCTGCCGCCGTGGCCGGTCAGGTGCACGCTGCCGATGACCTGGCCCTGGTGCAGGATCGGCTGGGTGATGGGTTGTTCGAGCAGGGCATGCGCCAACTGCAGCTCAATCATCGACAGCATCCCGGTTTCAGGGCGCTCCCAATGGGCCAGTTGCTTGCCGTCGACGTTGAAGACTTCCGCCTCGGCCACTTCTTCCTCCGAGGCGATCACGCCCAACGCCTCGGTGGCCGCCGCGCTGTCGTTGAACACCACGGCCGCTTCCACGGTGTAGTTGATGGAGCGGGCGATCAGGTGCAGGTTGTGGTCGGCATACACCCGCAGCGCGAGCACGCCGAGCAGGGTCAGGGAAATACTGGCCATGCTGACGGCCATCAGCGCCAGGCTCAGGTGTCCGCGCCCGATCACTGAACGCAAGGTAGGACGCACTGGCGCCTTATCGACACTCATGACCCCGGCGCTCGACGTCGAGACAGCTGCAGCACACTCGGATGAATGCGCACACCGCTACGGGCAACGGAATCCAGGTTGACCTCGAACGACACCTGCTCGTCGGCTACCCGCAGGCAGAACAGGCTGCCCACGGTGCATTGGTCGCCGCCTTCGCTGATGCTGAGCACCGGATGGCCGATCAGTGATGCGAACAGGCGGCTGCGCTCGTCGCTGGTCAATTGGCCGATGTACACGGCATCGCAGGCATTGGCGATGTCTGGATGGTCGGCCAGCAAACGCTGCACCACTACCGGACGGCCGGTAGCCTGGGTGGTGCCTTTGACCAGGTCATCGGTGTATTGGGTTGGCCCGACGATGCACAAACGCAATTGCGCGGGCTCTACCGGCCAGCGGGCGTAACTGAGAATACCCAGGACCACTTGGGTGACGGCCTTGGCCCGCTGATCGGCCATGCCGGCAGGCGGCTGGGCAAAAACGAGGGGCGTGAACACGCACAGAAGCGCCAACAGCAGCATTCGTCTCCAGCTCAAACTTCGCTCTGTGGGCGAGACAGCCACGTTCATGCAGCGATTCTCTTTGATCTTCTCGGGATGATGCCGCAACGATAGCACAACGGCGGAAAACCCCCGAGGCGACACCCAGGAGGATTCCGACATTTTATTAAGAAAAATCACACATTTGGATCAGAAAATTTAGATGACTCATTGGTCAGCTTCTTTGACGATCAAGTGCCCAGTTCCAGCATCAGCCCACTCAAGCGTTTCACCTTGCGGCTCACCGCCTCTTCGAATACGCCACCCCGGGGTTCGATCAGGCTGAACCAGTCCTTGGCGCGGGTGATGCCGGTGTAGATCAGCTCTTTGGTGAGCACCGGGTTCAAGGCGTCCGGCAGAATTAGTGCGGTGTGGGTGAATTCAGAGCCCTGAGATTTGTGCACCGTCATCGCATAGACGGTTTCGACGTCGTTGAGCCGGCTGGGCAACACAAACCGTACGCCGCCCTGGCCATCGTTGCGCGGGAACGCGACGCGCAGAACCTGCGGCCCGCCGTCGCTTTCGGGCAGCTTGAGGGCGATACCGATATCGCCGTTCATCAGGCCCAGGCCGTAATCGTTGCGAGTCATCAACACCGGACGCCCTTCGTACCATTGCTGGTCGCTGTCGATCAGCCGGGCCTTGAGCAGCGCGGCGGTGATGCGCAGGTTCAAGCCCTCCACGCCCCATGGGCCCTTGCGTACGGCGCAGAGCAGCTGGAAAGCGTCGAAGGCTTTCAGCAGCTTTTGCGCCCAGAGCTTCCAGGCCTCGTCATCCCGTGGCGTGTCCAGGGACGGACGCGCGGTCTGCAGCAGTTTCAGGTAATGGCGATAACCGTGGGCACCGTCGCCATGGCCGTCCAGCACCAGGCGCTCCAGGGCATGGTCGTGCTCGCCCTTGAGGCTGACGCAAAACAGGTCGGCATGGCTGCGGGCAGCCAGCAGTTTGCGGGCCTGCTCAGGGTTTTGCTGGTTGACCCAGCGGGCCAGTTGGCCAATGCCGCTGCCTTCGCCGAAACGCCGCGAGTAACGCAGCATCACCACTTGTTGCGCCAAGGGGTGGCTACCGTCGAGGTCTTCCTGCAGGCCGCTGGCGCCGAGGTCTTCGCCGCTGACCTGTTGCAGCCACTGGCGGGTTTGCGGGCTGTAGAAACCGGCTTCGGCGTCGCGGCACAAATCCCCCAGCACCGCCCCGGCTTCAACCGAGGCCAACTGGTCCTTGTCACCCAGCAGTACCAGGCGCGCATGGGGTGGCAAGGCGTCCAGCAGGTTGGCCATCATTTCCAGGTCGATCATCGAGGCTTCGTCCACTACCAGCACATCCAGGGGCAACGGATTGCCGATGTGATGCCGGAAGTGTCGGGTGCCGGGACGGCTGCCGAGCAAACGGTGAACGGTGGTGACCTGGGTCGGGATTTTTTCCTTCACCGCATCAGGCACTTTCAGCGACAGCACTTGCTGGCTGATGGACTCGGTCAAGCGCGCGGCCGCCTTGCCGGTGGGCGCGGCCAGACGGATGCGCAACGCGCTGCCCGCTTCCACGGCGGGGGCCTGCAACAGCGCAAGCAAACGCACCACCGTGGTGGTCTTGCCGGTACCCGGCCCGCCGGTGACGATGCTGAATGCACCGCGGGTGGCCAAGGCGCAGGCGAGTTTTTGCCAGTCGACAACACCGTCTGGCGGGGCCTGGTCGAACAGGCGATTCAGGCGTTCGGGCAGATCGGCGGCAACGCTTTCCCGGGTGGCGAGTCGCAGGCGCAAAGCGCTGTCGATGCGCCGTTCGTAGGTCCAGTAGCGGCGCAAGTACAGGCGTTTGCCCGACAGCACCAGTGGCCGGCTTTGCGCCTCCTCGCTGCCGTCGACGGCCAGTGCCACCAGACGGCTGGCGGCCAGGGCATGGCACCAATGGGCGCCGTCCAGGCCGTCGAGCAACTGTGATGGCAGCAGCATGACGCCGGTTTGCACATCGCCTTCGGGTGGCAGCGACAGAGCGAAATCCGGGGCCTTGAGGGTTTCGAACAGGTCCAGGCACACATGGCCATGGCCCAGTTGGTGGCTGGTCAGGGCCGCGGCCAGCAGGACTAAAGGGTCAGCCTGCGGATCGAGTTCGTGGAGGAAGCCGACAAAGGCCTTGTCCAGCGCGCGCAACCAGCCGCGCTGCACCCAGAGATCGAGCAGTTGCACCAGGTCGGCGGCGCGGCTGAGGGGCGTCAGCTCCTCAAGCGGTAACGGCGACAGGCTCATAGCAGCTCTCCTTGTTCCCAGGCGGGCTCGGCCTTGGGTGGTAGCGGTTTGCCCTGGAACAGCAGGTCCAGGCTTTCGATCAATTCCCGGGGCGGTCGGGTGAAATACGCGCCCTGGCTCGCGGAATGGGTTCCCCGCAGGAACAGGTACAACGCGCCGCCGACGTGACGGTCGTAGTCGTAATCCGGCAGCCGCGCCTTCAGCTGGCGATGCAGGGCCAGCAGGTAAAGTACATATTGCAGGTCGTAACGATGGTCGAGGATCGACAGTTCCATGGCCTGCTGCGTGTAGGCCGAATCATCGGGACCAAGCCAATTGGATTTGTAGTCGGCCACGTAGTAGCGGCCTTCGTGTTCAAAGGTCAGGTCGATAAAACCCTTGAACATGCCGTTGAGCAGCACCGGTTCGGCGGCCACGCGGGATACGCCATTGTGAGTGTGCTGGCACACCAGTTTGTCGAGTGCGAGGACGTCGACCTTGTGGCTGGCAAACCAGAACTCCATTTCGATCTGGTACTGCCGTAACTCGCTAAGGGCCACCTGCCCGTTGCCCAGCGGCAACCGGGCTTGCAACAGATGCCCGAGCCAACCGCCGAGTGTGCCGATCCAGCCTTCCCAGCCACGTCGGTTGCAGCGGCGGGCAACCGCATCTTCGATGGCCTCCGGGGTAACATTGAAGCCTTCGCCGCCCGCCCATTCCAGCAGGCCATGGAGGAAAGTGCCGGGATTCGGCCCGCGCGGGAAACGGTGAATATCGCCACCGGAAGCCGGCACTTCGCGTGGGGCATCCGGGTCGAGGCGTTCGTCATCGAACAGCTTCTGCGCTTGTGGGCTTTCCGGCGCTTCGAGGCTCGCCGCACTCATGCTCTCGCCGATACGCAGCGCACTGTAGGAAGCGATCCACCAGTTTTCTGCCGCCTTGCGCTTGGGCAGCAGCGGCGCGAGCAAGGTGGCTTCGTTACGCGGCGGGTGGAATACGACCGCATCGGCCTCGGGCATTTCTGCGTAATGCAGTGCCGGGCAACCTTCCTGCAGGTCAAGCAACCAGCGGGCCAGGCCGCCGGACTCGCCAAGTGAAGCCCCGCCGCCGAGCAAGTAGCCCAGGGCCGACAGGTGCAGCACCGAGCTATTGTTATTGCCACGCTTGAGGTCGGCGATGCCCAGCCAGCAGGCGTGTTTGGCGCGGGTCAGCGCCACGTAAAACAGACGCAAGTCTTCGGCCAGCCGTTCATCGTCGGCTTGGGCGATCAACTCGGCGGTGGGCCTGAGGCTGACCTGGGATTTGCCGTTTGCGTCGTGGTAATGCAAAGGCAGGCGGCTGCCATCCACCGGTTTTGCCGAGCAAATGAACGGCAGGAAAACCAGGTCGTATTCCAGCCCCTTGGATTTGTGGATCGTTACCACTTTGACCAGTTGTTCATCACTTTCCAGGCGCAGGATCTGCTCTTCACCGGCCTGGCCGGAAAGCGCGAGATGTTCGGCCAGATGGCGAATCAGCGCTTGTTCACCGTCCAGCTCTGCGGCCGCCTGTTGCAGCAATTCCGAGAGGTGCAACAGGTTGGTCAATACCCGCTCGCCATCGCTGCGGGTGATCAGGGTTTGCGGCAATTTGAAGTCGTGCAACAGGCGCCGCAGCATCGGCAGCACGCCTTGGGTGCGCCAGATCGTACGGTAATCGCGGAACTGCATTACGCGTTGTTCCCACGCCAGTTCGTCCTGGTTCAGACGCTCCAGTTCGGGCAGCGACAGGTTCAAGGTGACGCAAGCCAGGGCGGCGCGCAGTGGGCGCTCGACGTCCGGCTCGGCACAGGCCTTGAGCCAGGCCAGCAGGTCGTGGGCTTCCTGGGCGGCGAACACGGAATCCTTATCGGAAAGGTAAACGCTGCGCACGCCACGGGCAGCCAGTTCACCGCGCACGGCCTGGGCTTCCTTGCCGTCGCGCACGAGGATGGCGATGTCTGACGGCAGCACGCCTTTGAAGCTAGCGTCTTTGCCGAGGAATCCGGCAGTTCCCTGCTGGCCGCCATTGAGTAACGCGACGATTTGACTGGCGCAGGACGCGGCCAACTGTTGGCGGTAGAGCACGCCGGAGATCGGCTGGTCGGTGGGTAGATGCCAGAGATTCAGCGCAGGCAACGTCTGACCGTTGACCTGCAGTTGTTCCTTACGGCCTTGGGACAATACCGACTGGAACGGCACCGGATTCGTACCGTCGGGTTCACGGAACAGGAACGCTCCACGGCCTTTTTCTGCGCGCTGGAATACGTGGTTTACCGCCTCGACCATGGCGTGGCTCGAACGGAAGTTGGTGCCCAGGGTGTGATGGCGGCCGGTGGTGGACTGGCGCGCGCGCAGGTAGGTGTAGATGTCGGCGCCACGGAAGGCGTAGATCGCCTGCTTTGGGTCGCCGATCAGGAACAGGCCGCTGTCGAGGTGGTTTTCTTCGATGCGGTAGATACTGTCGAAGATGCTATATTGCACCGGGTCGGTGTCCTGGAATTCGTCGATCAGGGCGACCGGGAATTGCTCGCGGATCACGCTGGCCAAACGCTCGCCGCCGTCGGCTTGCAGGGCGGCGTTGAGGCGGATCAGCATGTCGTCGAAGCCCATTTCGGCGCGCCGGCGCTTTTCTTCTTCGAAGCGTTTCCCCACCCAGCCGGCGGCGTGTTGCAGCACAGCAGCATCGGGCGTTGGCAGGGCGTCGAGGCTGGCCTTGAGACTGGCCATGGCGTCGATACCCGGATGGCGTGGTGGTTCGCCTTTCCAGGCTTCGGCCATGCCGTCGGGGGTCAGGCGGGTGAAACCGGTGCCGATGTCCAGTTGTTCGAGAGACTCGTCAGCTGCCCAAGCGCTGATTTTTTCGAACCAGGGCTCGAAGTAACGGGCTTGCATCTTGCGACCATCGACGGCTTTGGCGGCGACGGCCTGCAGGCAAATGTTGCGCAATTCTTCTGCCCATTGTTGCCAGGGTGCCTTGAGCGCGACGAGTGCTTGGCGGCGCTCTTGCAGGCATTCGTTGATCAGCTCGGCGGGGTCGCGCGTTTCATCCGTGGGCCGCTCGCTGCCGAACAGCGCGCGTACCCGTGGCATCAGGGCCGCCGGGCCGCCCCAATTGTTGCGCACCCAGTTCAGCGCATCGTCGTGCATCGGGTAGCAGAACAGCCGCCAGTAGTCGCGCAGCACTTCGCCGAGCAGGTCGCTGTGGTCGGTTTCCAGGGTCTGGGTGAACAGGCTGCCGCTGTCGAAGGCGTGCTCGCGCAGCATGCGCTGGCACCAGCTGTGAATGGTCGAGACGGCGGCTTCATCCATCCACTGGGCGGCGATGTCCAGGCGATTGGCACAGCCGGGCCATTGTTCGGGGCTGTGTTGGTCGCGCAGTTCGGCGATCAACGCGTCGGGTTCTTCGATTTCTTCGCGGAAAAAACGCGCGGCTTCTGCCAGGCGGATTCGGATGCGTTCACGCAGCTCTTTGGTGGCGGCATCAGTAAAGGTCACGACGAGAATTTGCGGCGGCAGCAACTCGCGGCCGAAGCCCGATTCGTCCCCTCCGTGGCCGAGTACCAGACGCAGGTAGAGCGCTGAGATGGTAAATGTCTTGCCTGTGCCGGCACTGGCTTCGATCAGTTGGCTACCCTTGAGCGGGAAGGCCAGGGCCAGGGGTTTTGTACCGCTCATGCGCTGGCCTCCGCGCTGGTGAGTGATCGCCAGGGCGCGTTGATCAACGGTCGATAGAGGGTTTCGCACCAGCCTTCGAACTCTTCGCTGGCCATCAAGGCGGCGTAGTCGGGGTACTGTCGGATGAGCGCAGGGCTTTCACGGCGCTCGCCGTCGCTGGTTTGGCCGTCGCCTTCGTAGGCTTTGCTGGCGGCGGCTTGCGCTTTGGCCGGGTCGGTTTGACCGAGCCAGGCGAATGCGGTTTTAACGGCGACCGGCAGTGGTTCGCTCATGCCGGTTTTCCAGGCGAGCAGCAGGTTGCCGAGGAGCTCCCAGGCTGTGGCTTGCTCAAGTGGGGCCAATAGCAGTGTGTCGTCGCTGGCGACCAGGCCGGTACTTAACGGAAGACCGCAGGCGCAGGCCACCAGGTGGTTGACCCATGGGCGAATCAGGCGATGCCACTTACGGGTCTTGATCGAGCCGATGCTGTTGGGGATGGCGGTGACGCTTAGAAAGCCGCCATCGCTGCGTTGATGCAGGCCACTGATCCAACCTTCCAGCTGGATGCCTTGATGCTCAAAACTGATCGGTTCGGCGCTGGTGTGCGGAGTGGGCCAGAGTGCCAGGAGTTGCTGGTAACGCTGCAACAGGTCGGGCAGAGGCTCGATCAGTTCTTTGCGCAGGCATTCGCCGAAACCAACCATCGGCAACAAGCCACTGCCTTGCAGACGCAGGGCCTGGGCGTTGAGGGCTTCGTCGAGGTTGTCGGGGCGGGTGAGTGCCGCCGTGAGCAAACTGTCGCTCAGGCTATAGCGCTGCAGTGCATCGAGGACGAAGGGTTCTTCATCTTCCAGCGGGACTTCGGCGGCTTCGAAAAATACTTTCAGGCGCTGGCTGAAGAAGTGTTTGACCGGGTTGCGCAGGAAGTCTTGCAGTTGGCCGAGGCTCAGCGGTTCTTCCTGGGTGTAGGGTGCGAGGCTGCCGGTATCGGGCACGCTGTCCGGGGTTGCGTGGAGCAACTGCCATTCGCGGGCGTAGCTGAACAGCTCGTCACCTTCATGGAAGTAGCGGGCGCTGAAGGGCTGGAGCGGGTGTTCCTGGGTGGTGGCTTCCAGGAGTGGTTCGCCACTGGTGGTGTGCCAGCCGCTGGCAATGTGGTCGCGCAACTGCCCGATCAGGACCGATGCCGGGCGATCACTGTTGTCGCGGATACTGCGGCCGACCCAACTGATGTAGAGCTGGTCGCGGGCGGAGAGCAGGGCTTCGAGCAACAGGTAGCGGTCGTCTTCGCGGCGTGACCGATCGCCTGGACGGTAGTCGCTGCCCATCAGGTCGAAGTCCAGCGGCGGTTGCGCGCGTGGGTAGTCGCCATCGTTCATGCCAAGTAGGCAAACCAGCTTGAACGGGATCGCGCGCATGGGCATCAAGGTACAAAAATTGACAGCTCCCGCGAGGAAGCGCTGGGACAGTCGGCCTTGGTCGAGGCCTGCCAGCCAGGCCTCGCGGACTACGGTCAGGGGTAATTCGTCATGCAGGCCGACGGACTCGCAGGTCTCCAGCCAGGTTTCTCTCAGTTGCTCGAGTTGACCCAACAGGTAGTCGTCGTGCTCGTTGCTCGGGAGGAAGAACAACTGCATCAGGTTTTGCAGGCGCTCGCCCCACTCTGTCGGCGCGGCAGGTTGCGAAAGTGCCTGGTGGGCGTCGTGCAGCGCATCGAGCAGTGCGACCAGCGGGCCGATCAAGGCCGCATCGAGTCCGCCGATTTCATCGTACGGCTCGATGCCATCGCAGGCAGAGCCCGTACCGACGGCGTAGCCCAGGAGCATGCGACGCAGGCCGAACCGCCAGCTGTTTTGCTCCAGCTCCTGGGGCAAGCCGAGGCCGGCGCGTTGTTCGGCGTTGAGGCCCCAGCGGATACCGGCGCCTTCGATCCAGCGGTGCAGGGTCGGCAGGTCGCGCTCCTTGATGGCGAAGCGTTCCCGCAGGGCCGGGACGTCGAGCAGGTCGAGGATTTCGCTGACCGGAAAACGGCTGTCCGGGAGCTTGAGCAAGTGTTCGACGGCGATCAGTAACGGATCCCGACCGCGCTGGCCCTGGTCCGTAAGCGTGAACGGAATGAAGCGTAGGTCGCTTCTTTCAAGCTGGCCGAATACGGCGCGAATATGCGGCGCGTAGCTGTCGACGTCGGGCACCATGACGATGATGTCCCGTGGGCGCAGCGTGGGGTCGGCGCTGAAGCGCTGCAGTAACTGGTCGTGAAGAACTTCGACTTCACGCTGGGCACTGTGGGCGATGTGGAAGCGGATGGAAGTGTCGCGCGCCAGGTCGACGCTTGGCCAGAGGTCGCGGGTTTCGTTGAGGGGGCGCAGTTCGAGGATGTCGTCCTGGAGTTGGTTGAGCAAGGTGGTGGGCTCGCTCTCGCTGAACAGGTCGATACGACCGTCACGGAATGCCGAGCGGTAACTGTTGGGGTCGTCGTAGCTGTCCAACAGGTTGATGTAGTCGCGACCTTGTTTCCCCCAGGCAGCGAGCAGCGGGTGGGCGTGCTGATGCAGGGTTTGCGGGTCGATGGTGACCGGCATTCCGGCCTTGCGTGCCTGGCGCTTGTATTCGTTTCGGAGCAGGTCTTTGTCGGCGACGATGTCGGACCAGTGATGGCGACAAGGGTTGTGCACACACAGCAGCACCTGGCTGAAACGGGCGAGGCCGGCAAGGGCTTCCAGCGCTTGGGCTGGCAAGGAGGAAATGCCGAACACGATCACGCGGGAGGGCAGGCCTATCGGTGCCTGCTCCAGGCTATTGATGCGCTCGATAAAGCGTTGGTGAACTCCGGCGCGACTTTGCGCCATGCCCTCCTCTCCTACGTCCAACAGCAGGGCGCGCCATAGTTCGGCTTGCCAGCAGTTGGCCGGGCTCAAGGGTTTGGATTCGCCACGGCCATTGCGCAGTTGATGGCGACCGGCAGCCCAATCTTCCAGCCAGTCGGCACGGTAGACCTGGTATTGGTCGAACAGGTCGGCGAGGCGTTCCGCGAGTTGGTAGCGTTTGCGCAGATCCGTATCGTGGGTCAGGAAGCGTTGCAGGGGTTCGAAATGGGGCTGATCGATCAGCTCGGGGAGCAGGCGCATGAGGCGCCAGGTCAGTGGGGCTTTATCCAGCAGGGATTTGGGCGGGATCTCGTCTTTGCCCAGGACCATGCGATAGAGCTGCCACATGAAGCTGCCGGGAAGCTGCACATCAATAGCGGCAGCGATGCCGCAACCGCCCATGTCGTCGTCTTCAGGGTCTTCAGCCAGCGCCAGTTTCAGCCACTGGGCAATACCGTTGCTTTGTACCAGGGCGATTTCGTTTTCCAGGGGAGCCAGCGGGTAACGGCGCATCCAGCTGACAACCAGGCTGCGCAGTTCATCCAGGCGGTTGCCGTGAACCACCATGAATCCAGCACTGAGGGACGTCGCATCCGGCATAACGGCTTCCTTGGGAAAAGCAAAATCGAGGGATGGACTTTAGCATTGAAGACAATCGTAGGCTGCAAGTGAGGAACACTTGGAGACGCTCGCCATACTTTCCGACCGCGCAAAACAAAACCCCTGACTGCA
>NZ_JACAPW010000063.1:0-10541 GCF_013385495.1 Pseudomonas sp. F8002
GCCGAGTGGTGGGGCAAGAGCGTTTTGCTTACTTTTGCGCTTTTCAAAAGTGAGCCGCTGTAAGAGCGGAACCAATATCAGCCATAACCGAAGAAACGGATATGTACTCAATCAACCCCGACCCACCTCAACATCCCTCCCCGAAGCCCCAATCCTGCGTAACAAAGGCAACACCTCCGCCCCCACATGAATCGACTCTTCCAGATGCGGAAACCCCGAGAGAATAAAGCTGTCCACCCCAAGCTGGTGATACTCCTCGATCCGCTCCGCCACCCGCTCATAACTCCCCACCAGCGCCGTCCCGGCCCCGCCCCGTACCAGGCCCACACCGGCCCAGAGGTTGGCCGAAACCTCCAGCTCCCGCGCCCCACGCCCACGGCCTTTCATCAACTCGGTCTGGCGACTCTGCCCCACCGATTCATACTTGGCCATCTGCCGCTGCGCCTGGTCAATGGCGTCCTTGGGTATCTCCTCCAACAGCCGCTCCACATGCGCCCAGGCCGCCTCGTCAGTGCGATCGGCAAAGATGTGCAAGCGCAACCCAAAGCGCAACGTCCGCCCCTGCATCGCGGCCAACTCACGCATCCGCAGCACCCGCTCGGCAATCATCGCCGGCGGCTCACACCACATCAGGTACGTCTGCCCATGGGCAGCCCCCACCTGCTCGGCAGCCTCGGAGGCACCCCCAAAATAGATCGCCGGCACCTCGGCCCCAGGCGCCACCGGCGTGTTGATCCCACTGCGGTAGTAGCGCCCCGGATGCGCCGGCTGCTTGCCAGCCCACACCGCCTGGAACACCTGCAAAAACTCCGCAGTACGCGCATAACGCTCATCGTGTTCGAGAAAATCCCCCAACGAACGCTGCTCAAAACGGCTGGACCCCGTCACCACATGCAACGCCAGGCGATTCTCGCTGAGCAATTGCAAGGTCGCCGCACGGTGGGCGGTATAGGCCGGCAGCTCCATGCCTGGTCGCAACGTCAGGAGGAATTTAAGCCGCCGCACCTCCTGGGCCAGCACCGCGGTAATCAGCCACGGATCCTCGAAACCGCTGGCGGTGGGCACCATGATTCCGTCGAACCCGGCCTGTTCGGTAGCCCGCACGATCTGGCGCAGGTAATCGAGGGTGGGGGCACGTTCGCCTTGCTGGAACAGCCCGACCTTGGGCAGGCCGCTGCTGGTGAGGTGGCGACCGTCGCCATTGGTGGGCAGGAACCAGTCGAGCTGGATCGGGGGGCGAACCTCAGTGTTCATGGTGCAGGCGCTCCTTGCGCAGGCCGTGTCGAAAAAGCAGCGGCAGGATCTGTTCACCAAAGCGCAGCACTTCGCCGACCGCCGGGCCGCCTTGCAGGATGATGTGGCCAAGGCCCAGGCCGTGCAGTTCCTGCAGGCGCGTGGCGATCTGGCGGGGCGTGCCCACCAGGATCAACGGTTGGCCAGGGTGCAGTTGCAGCAGGTTCGGGTGGATCTCCCACTGGCGCAACGGGTGACGGTCGCGGGGCACGGTGGCGATGCGATGGTTGGGCAGGTCCTGGGTCGGCAGCAGGGCGGCGGCGGTTTCCCAGGCCAGGTCCTCGCTGTCGCCGATGACCAGGCCGAAGGTACAGGCAAAGGCCAGGCCCGGCTGAAGCTGGCGCCAGCGTTGTATTTCCTGGGCCAGCCACTGCGGATGCCCAGGCCGCAACAGGCAGACCTGGGCGTGGCCAGCCACCAGCGCGTGGCTTTGGCTGTCGTCCAGCACCAGTGGCGGCGCGGGCAGTTCGCGGCGGGCGACGCCGGCGTTTTCCAGTTGGAAATAGCGGCCTTGATAATCCAGGCCGCCGTCATTCGGTGCCAGCAGTTGTTGGAGAATCTCCAGGTATTCGCCGATGCGTTCGCTGCGCTGGTCGCGGTTCAGCCATTCGCCAAACGCACTGCGCAGGCTGCCTTGTTCGCCGTCGGGCAAGTGCAGGCGCACCCGGTGGCTGCTGATCGATTGCAGGCTTTGCAGGGTGGTGGCCAGGGCCGCCGGCAGCATGACTTCCGGCGGTACGCTCACCGACAATTGCACCCGTCGGGTGTGGGCGCACAACGCCGCCGCCACACCGAGGCTGTCGGCACACAGCGCGCCGCCGGGGATCCACAGGCCGTCGATGCCGGCGTATTCCACCGCCTGGGCCAGCTGGATCCACTGCCCCGGCCGCGCCGCCCAGTCGGGGGTACAGAGGGGCATCAACCAACTGAATTCAAGGGGCATACACGGGCTCCATAGTTTGGCATCAGCATCACGCGTCGTCGTAGCAGCTGTCGAGCCCCGGCGAGGCTGCGTTCGCGGTGTATCTGGCACACCGCTACGCAGCCTCGTTTCACTCGACAGCTGCTACGGGAGCTGACGCTTTCAGGGCGTTTGATCATCCTACTCTCGTCCTCGCCATCCGAGGGCCGGGGCGATGTCCCGGGCGATGATTTCCAGGCGCTTGAGGATCTGCGCCTGGGTCGAGCTTTCGGCCTGGACCACGGCGATCACGTAGTCAGCATAGGGCAGCAGGGACGGGTCCTGTTGCAGGCTGGCGATCACTTCGTCGGGATGGCCGTGGTGCACGTTCATCAGGCGCAGGTGCTCCTGCAGGTCCACGGCTTGATCGATCAGGCCTTCGCGTTGCAGGCGCGGGATGTGGCGCTCGATATCCACCGCCAGTTCCGCTTGGGCACCGGCGCGATCCGCTGCCGGGAAAATTGCCCGCACCACGCCGATTTTCGGTGGGCGATCGGTGCGGGTCCAGGCATTCAAGTAGGCATCGGCCAGGGGTTTTTGCACCGTCAGCGGATCGTGGGTGGCGGTGCCCAGCAGCAAGCCGTTGCCCTGGCTGGCGGTGTATGCCGCGCCTTCGAGGCTGCCGTGGGAGTGCCACAAGCGGCTGCTCAAGCCGGTTGCTGGCGGTTGCAGGGTCAGCGCGCTGTGGGGCATCAATGCCTCGCCGTCGAGTAACTGCTGGACCTGCTGCTGGTGGTCGCTGAAATCGACCTGGCGTTGCACGGCATCACGGCCAAACGCGCTGAAATTGTCGAGGTTGGCGCCGCCGCTGCCCAGGCCCAATTGCACCCGGCCGCCGCTGAGGGCATCGAGCACACTGGCGTCTTCCGCCAGGCGGATCGGGTCTTCGAAAGGCAGCACGATCACCCCGGTGCCCAGTTCGATATGCCGGGTTCGCTCGGCCACCGCCGCCAGCAATACCAGCGGCGACGGCAGCCGGCCGAAGCCGTTGCTCAGGTGGTGCTGGGCAATCCAGCCACCGTCGAAACCGAGGGCCTCGGCGACTTCGAATTGTTCGATCAGGTCGCGGTAGACCTGCTGTGGATCGTCGCCAAAGGCGTGGCTGAGAAAGCCCAGTTTGAAGCTCATGTCAGGGTTCCTTGGGGCAGTGTCGGTTGCCAGCCGAGGGCCGGGGCGATCTGTTCGCGGATGATTTCCAGGGCACGGATCGCCTCCCGCAGCGGGGTGCTGGCGGTCTGTACTTGCAGCACCAGGTGGTCGTTGGCCGTCAGGCTCGGCCCTTGCTGCAACTGCTCGATGATCTGCTCGACCGGGCCGTGCAGGATGCCGAGGCGCCTGAGGGTGGCGTCGAAATCATCATCCACCGGCGCCTTGTACACGCCGATGCTCTGTTGGCGTTGCACGTAGGCCTGGATATCGTTGCGCGTGGCGGCGTCCGGGTTCGGGATCAGCGCCTGTACCCGGGTGACACGGGGCGGGGTGCCGTTGTCACCGGTCCAGGCGTTGCGATAGCGCTTGACCAGTTCTACCCCGGCTTCGGGCGGCAGGTGCGGGTTGGGCGCCATGATCAGGCCGTGGCCGCGCTCGGCCACCCGTTCCACCCGTGAGGTGGCTTCCCAGATTCGCTGCCCAAGGCCGGCTGCCCGTGGCAACAGGCGCGAGCCGCTGTCGGTCAGGGGGGCGTTGCCCAGGGCATGGATCAACTGTTGCAGGTGCTGCTCATAATCGCGGTGGCGCGCCTCAGGCTCACGACCGAATGCGGTGAACGTGTCGGGATCAAAACCCGCACCCAGGCCCAGCTCCAGCCGGCCATTGCTCAACAGGTCCAGCACCGAGGCGTCTTCCGCCAGGCGCAGCGGCGCTTCCTGGGGCAACACGATAATCCCGGTGCCCAGGCTGATCCGCCGGGTGCGCTGGGCGATGGCGGCAAGCAATACCAGGGGCGAGGGCAGGCGGCCGTTTTCGCTGGCGAAGTGATGCTGCGCCACCCAGCCACTGTCAAAGCCCAGCTCTTCGGCGACCTTGAACAACTCCACGGTGTCGCGGTAGACCTTGGGCTCGAAGCCGGGGCTGTAGACGCGGCTGAGAAACCCCAGGGAAAAACGCGAACTCATGGCTGCACCTCGCGGGCCAGTTGTTTTTGCAGGGCGGGGCCGGCGTTGATCGACTCCGGCAGGCCGCTGAACGGGCTGATGGTCAGGTAACCCTTGTTGAGCCATACCGCCTCATCCTGCTTCTGCTGCTCGGCGGTGGCGGCGGGGCTGTACTGGAAGCCGATGCCGGGTTTGCCCGGCAGTTTGAATTGCTTGAGGTCGTCGGTGTACACCGCTTCAAAACCCACGTAGCTGCCGATGCGGGTGAGTTTCACGCCCTTGATCCGTGGGTCTTTTGGCAGGTTGATATTCAGGCCCAGGCCCTTGGGCAAGAGCGCGCCGTCGGGCTGGCGATGCTGGCCCAGGGCATTGACCAGTTTCGCCACCAGTTGCGCCGCGCGTTGTGGGTCTGCCTCCTTCAAATCGGTGCTGACCGCCAGCGCCGGAATGCCCGCCTGCACCGCGACACTGGCGACGTTGAACGTGCCGGAAGCGCTGTTGATCGCCCCCAGGTTATTCCCGGGGTTGGGGCCGACGATCACCAGGTCGGGGTGGGGCATGACTTTTTTCAGGCCCATCAGCAAGGCCATCACCGGCGTGCCGCTGATTTCGATCTGCACGTCTTTACCGGCGCATTCGGGGCTTTGGCACACGCCGTTTTCAGTGGTGCTGATGTAGTAACTGTCGGGGTAGGCCGGGTCGTCGTCATGGCCAACGGTGACTTCGCGACCAAAGAAAAACGCACCGCCCCGTGCGCTCTGGTCGGCCTGCGGTGCGGCAATCCGCACCGTATGCCCCTGGGCCTTGAGCTCGGTGTACAGGGCGCGAATATTGGGGTGCTGATAACCGTCGTCGTTGCTCAGCAAAATGTTCAGGGCAAAGGCCTTCGAGACGAACAGGCTGCCGACTGCCAGCATCCATGCGCTGCGCTTCATGGTGTGGCTCCCTGGGTAAAGCGATTGGCCGGGCGCGGCAGGCCGAGGTTTTCCCGCAGGGTGGTGCCTTCGTATTCGGTGCGGAACAGCCCGCGTTGCTGCAGCAGTGGAATCACCTGCTCGACGAACAGGTCGATGCCGCCTGGGAAGTACGGGAAGAACACATTAAACCCGTCACAGGCACGGGCTTCGAACCACTGCTCGAAGAAGTCGGCAATGTCTTCGGCGGTGCCGATTACCGGGTTGCCGGCGGTCAGGTGCAGGTACAGCTGGCGGATGCTCAGGTTCTGGCTGCGGGCCAGTTCCAGCAGTTTGTCGCGACGGCTGCCGCGCTGGCCTACCGGGGTTTCCGGCAGCGGGCCGTCGAGGTCGTAGCCCGACAGGTCGATGTCATCGCCCAGGGTGTCGGCCAGGAAACGCAGGCCCAGCACCGGGTCCACCAGGGCCTGGAACTCTTCGAACAGCGCCTGGGCCTGTTCGCGGGTTTCGCCAATAAACGGGGTGACACCGGGCAGGATCTTGATGTGGTCGGGGTCACGGCCAAAGGCGGCGGCGCGTTGCTTGATGTCTTGATAGAAAGCCTGGGCGCCGGCCAGGTCATGGTTGACCGCAAAAATCAGCTCGGCAACGCGGGCGGCGAGGGCCTTGCCGGGTTCCGACGCACCGGCCTGCACCAGCACCGGATGGCCCTGTGGAGGGCGGGCGACGTTGAGTGGGCCACGCACGGAAAAATGTTCGCCGCGATGATTCAGGGTGTGCAGTTTGGCCGGGTCGAAATACTCCCCGCTGGCCTTGTCGCGGGTGAAGGCGTCGTCGTCCCAGCTGTCCCACAGGCCCTTGACCACATCGTGGAATTCTTCGGCGCGCTGGTAGCGGTCGCCATGGTCGATATGGGTTTCGCGGCCGAAGTTCCAGGCCTCATCCGAGACCACCGAGGTCACCAGGTTCCAGGCGGCGCGCCCCTTGGACAGGTGATCGAGGGAGGCAAACTTGCGGGCGATATGGTACGGCTCGTTGTAGCTGGTGGTGGCGGTGGCGATCAGGCCGATGTTGCTGGTGACGGCTGCCAAAGCGGCCATCAGGGTCAAGGGTTCGAAGTGTTCGGCGCGGGCAGTGCGGCTGAGGGCGTCATGATGATGGCCCCACAGGGCGACCACGTCGGCGACGAACAAGGCGTCGAATTTGCCGCGTTCGGCGGTTTGCGCGATGTGTTTGAAGTGCTCGAAATCCAGGCTGGCATCCGCCTGGGCCAGGGGATGGCGCCAGGCCGATACATGGTGGCCGCTGTTGGCCAGGAAGGCCCCCAGCTTGAGTTGATCGGTACGTCGGGTCATGGACAGGCTCCCGCAAAAGGTCAGGCGCAGGGCCGGCAAACCGGCCCCGCGGGCTGGGTCAGAAGGCGTACGTCACGCCGGTGTACCAATAGCCACCGGTGGTGCCGTAAGGCGAAAAGGTACCGTACGGGAAGCCGCCGGAACTGCTTACCAGGTCGGTGCGTTTCGGGTACTTGTTGAACAGGTTGTTGGCCCCCGCATTCAGGGTCACGGCCTTGGTCAGGTGGTAGTCGATGTTCAGGTCGGTGATCCAGGTCGGCGCGAAGTTGCGGTCGTAGATCTCGGCGGTGCCGTACTCGGTGTAGGAGCCGTAGCGGGTCAGGTTGAGGCTGGTTTCAACCTTGTCGTAGGTCCAGGTGGTGCCCAGCAGCAGCTTGGATTGCGGCAAGCCGTACTTGAGGTTGCCCTGGCGCTGGCGGTCATAGCCACCGTCCGGGCCGAGGGCCTGGGCAGCCACGGTCGAGGCGTGGATCGAGTCGATCTGGGTGGTGTTCCAGTTGAAGCCGGCGCTGTATTTCAGGCTGCCATAGGCACCGATGTCCTGGCGGTAGTCGCCCACCAGGTCGACGCCGCGGGTGGTGGTGTCGAGGGCGTTGGTGAAGTAGGTCACCGCCTGGTTCGGGTTGAGCCCGGCGGCGGCGAGGATCGCGCTGATTTGCGGCGTGCCGCCCAGGTAACCGGTCTGGGCGATGCGGTCCTTGATCACGATCTGGTAGGCATCCAGGGTGATGTTGGTGTTGTCAGTGGGTTGCAGGGTCAGCCCGATGCTGTAGTTGGTCGACTTTTCAGGCTTGAGGGTGGTCGCGCCCAGGGCCTTGGCCACATCGGAGTTCACCGCCACGTTGCGGTAGTCGAACAGTTGCCCGTTGACGCTGGTTTGCGAGGTGGAGCTGTAGATCTGCTGGGCCAGGGACGGTGCGCGGAACCCGGTGCTGACGGTGCCGCGCAAGGCCAGGATCGGGGTCAGCTGGTAGCGGGTGGAGAACTTGCCGTTGGTGGTGGTGCCCGAGCCGTCGTTGTAGTGCTCGTAGCGCCCGGCCAGGTCCACGTGCCATTTGTCGGTGAGGTCCTGGCCGATCTCGCCGTAGCCCGCGAGGCTGATGCGGCTTTTTTCGGCGGCGTCGGCCGGGGTGGTACCGGCACCGGAAATGGTCCCGGGTGGAATGATCGCGCCGTTGGCACCGGTGTCGAACGGCCCGCTGGCGTAGGAGGCGAGGTCACCCTTGCCGATCTTGTAGTCTTCGTAGCGCTGTTCCAGGCCCCAGGAAATCTGCGTCGGCTTGTACAGGCCGAGGTCGAAGGCGCGGGTCAGGTCGAGGTTGTTGGTCCACTGGCTGAAGGTTTTTACGCCGGTGTCGACCGAGGTCGGTGAGTTCGGGCCGTAGCTCAGGTTGTAGGTGTCGGTGAGGGTGGCCCGGGCATGGTCCTGGCCGTAGGTGCTCGACAGGTCATAGTCCCAGCCGGCGGCCTGGCCCTTGCCGCCAAACGCCACCTGGAAGTCGTCTTCGATGAAGCGCAGGTTGTCTTCGATACCTTCCGGGTACGGGGTCTGGATGCCGTTGAACGACGGCGGCTGGTGGAATGCCAGGGGCTTTTCCGAGTTGCGGTGGGTGTAGGTCGAGAACGAGTACAGGGTCAGCGCGTCGGCGACCGGCAGCTCGGCGTTGTAGCCGAGGCTGAAGTTCTTCGCCTCGGGCAAGCCGGTGCCGTAGTAGGTGTGGCGTTGGCTGGTGTTGCCGGCACTGTCGGTGTACGGCGCCGCATCGGAACGGTCCGAGACGTCCTGTTTCTTCACGTCCAGGGCGAGGTTGATGAAACCGTCGTTGGGCAGGGCCAGGCCGACATTGCCGGTTTGACGCACGGTTTCGCCATCGCCGTTTTCATAGTTCTGGCCGTAGGTGGTGGACAAGCTGCCGCCGTGGTCGGTTTGCTTGAGCACGATGTTGATCACGCCGCCGATGGCGTCCGACCCGTATTGCGCCGAGGCGCCGTCACGCAGGACTTCGATGTGATCCACCAGGGCGGTGGGGATCATGTCCAGGTCCACCGGTTGCGAGCCGGAGTTGAGGGAGGTGGCGTTGTTCAGCAGCGCGCTGTTGTGGCGGCGCTTGCCGTTGACCAGCACCAGCACCTGGTCGCCGTTCAAGCCGCGCAGGCTGATGGGGCGCACGATCGAGGTCGAACCGAAGCCCGACGAGGCCGGCTGGTTGAGGGACGGCAGCACCTTGCTCAAGGCACGGGTCAGGTCGCCCTGGCCGGTGGCGAGCAACTGCTTGGAAGAAATCACGTCCACCGGCGCCGGGCTGTCGGCCAGGGTGCGGGCCTGGCCACGGTTGCCGATGACCACGACGGTGTCCAGGGGGTTATCGCTGACCGGGGCGTCGGCGGCGAGGGTCAGGCTGCTGTAGCTGACGGCCTCGCACACGGCGAGGAACAACAGGGTATGGGCGAAAGCCTTGCCGGGTTGGCGGCGGCCTGCGGCGCGTGATGGATTCATGATGTGCAACACTCCAGTGTGGTTAGGCAACGGGCCTTGTTCGAGGACGGCTTGTTAAGTTCAAGCTCTGGTGGAGGCAGGAGAGCAAAGGCTGTGCCATCGCTGAAAAGTCTTGGATAACAAGGAGTTGTTGGAGGGTTTACGGGGCGGGTGGTGTTTTTCTAACAGGCGGGAGGGCAGGGTGTTGGTTTTTGTGCAGGGGATTTTTTCGCGAAGCTGCTAGCGTACGCTGGGCCGGGGGAGCGCCTCCTTGGCACACCCCTTGCTCTCCCCACGCCATACCTAAACCCAAGGAAGCTTTTCTGTATGCCTAGACCTGGCCCGCGCAACGCTCTCACTGATATTCCCGGCCTGGAGGTTGGCCACGCCACAGACCTGTACGCCGACACCGGCGTCACGGTGATCCGCCCGGATGGTTTCTGGACTGCCAGTATCGACATTCGCGGTGGAGGCCCAGGTGGTCGCGAAACCGCGGCGCTGGAGCCGGAGAACATGGTGGGCCAGCTGCACGCGCTGGTGTTTGCCGGTGGCTCGGTGTTTGGCCTGGCGGCGGCGGATGCGGTGGCGGCGAAGTTGTCCCAGGACCAGGTGGGGTTGCATTTGAAGCCGGGTGCGCCGGCGATTCCTATCGTGCCGGCGGCGGTGTTGCATGATTTGGCGAATGGCGGGGACAAGGATTGGGGCCTGGAGCCACCTTACCGGCGGCTGGGGTTTGAGGCGCTGGCCAATGCCGGTCCGGAGTTTGAGCTGGGCTCTGTCGGGGCCGGGCGTGGGGCCATGGCCGGGGTGCTGAAAGGCGGGCTGGGGACGGCGTCCTTGGATTTGGGCGATGGGTTGGTGGTTGCCGCGTTGGTGGTGGCTAACCCGATTGGTTCAGTCTACATGCCGGATGGCGAGACGTTCTGGGCCTGGCCCTGGGAGGTGGCGGGGGAGTTTGGTGGGGCGCGGCCGGTGACGGAGATGGATTGCAGTGATCCGATGCCGGAGTTGTCGCGGCTGGATTCCATGGGGCGTCTGCAAGCGGGGGCCAATACCACGCTGGTGGTGGTGGCGAGTACGGCGCGGTTGACGGTGGCGGAGTGCAAGCGGGTGGCGATCATGGCGCAGGACGGGATTGCCCGGGCGGTGCGGCCGGCGCATTTGCCGTTTGATGGGGATACGGTTTTTGCGTTGGCTTCGGGGGCGGTGGAGGTGGCGGATGGGCCTCGGCGGCAGGTGGAGATTGGGCGGATTGGGTCGGCGGCGGCTGATTGTGTGGCTCGGTCGATTGCTCGGGGGGTGTTTGCTGCGCGGGGTTAGGGTGGGGTGTATATCCGTTACTCCGCGGGCCGCCGCGACGGGCCATCCATGGCCCGGCGCGGCTAAACCGGCGTCCTGCCGGTTTACCCGCTGCGCAATACCTGCGTTCGGCCTCGGGCTTATTGGGGC
>NZ_JACAPW010000064.1:0-12008 GCF_013385495.1 Pseudomonas sp. F8002
CGAGGCGCCGACAGGCGGGGCAGAGCGCTTTGGTTACTTTGCCGCTTTTGCAAAGTGACTCGCTGTAAGAGCGAAACCATAAGCCGCCGTTACCCAAATAACGGATATGCCCTCAAAAGTCCGCCGATATTCGATCTCGAAAACCACGGCCCCCCCTGGGACATCCCACCCGACAAGCGATCTCACTGCCACCCGCTGGTGCATGCTCTTGATTGCATGCAGCTTTTTGTAGCGAGGAAGCTCGCTCCCGTTGACCCGCATGACAGGCCAGGCAGCCTAATCAATAGCAAGCTAGCTAATTGGCGCATTAATTGCCTTGAAATATGGCAATTAGACATCACTCCCGGAGTCCGCCATGAGCAGCCTGTCGAGCAGCACGATGCAGTTATCTTCCGCCGAGAAAAGCTGGCTGCCCTGGTGGGGCAAGACCGGCAAGTTCGCCATGGGCTGGTCCTGCCACCTCAACCGCGCGGTGTACCCGGTGATGGAGCAAACCTTCGAGGCCATTGCCGAAACCCGGGTCAAACTCCTGCAAACCTGGACCCGCGAACAGTGGGAACATCTCAACGAACTGGCCACGACACTGGCCCGCGATTCCGTGCTCACCGACAACAGCCTGCTGCTGGAAAAACTGCACCAGGCCGGGGATTTCTCCGAGCTGTTTATCGTCGACCCAAAGGGCGAATTACTGGCGAGTACCTGGAGCCAGGCCAGTCAACGCGCGCTCAATCAACAAGCCCTGGCCGCCGGGCTCAAGGCGCCATTCCTCCACGGTCCCTACAGCGACCCGCTGACCTTGCAGATCGGCCCTTCGTCTTCGCGCTTCCATGACGAAGTGACCCTGATGTTCTACCAACCATTGACCCGCGAGGGCAGGTTGGTCGGCTGCCTCTGCGGTCGGGTGCCCAACGACATACTCGGGGATTTGATCCAGCGCGAGGCCGGGCATATCTTCCCCGAGTCCGGCGATAACTACCTGTTCATGGTGCAATCGCGCTTCGACCCGGCGCTGCAGCCGGGCATTGCGCTGTCCCGGTCACGCTTCGAGGACGGCACCTTCACCCACGGCGAAAATCTCAAGAGCGGCGTGCACACACCCTGGAAAACCGTACAGATCCAGCGCCACACCGAGCTGGAATTGCGGTTTATCGACCCCGCCACCCAACAACTGCACCCCGGCGTGCGGGAAACCATCCGCAAGGGCTCGAACCTGTTTGTCACTTATCCCGGCTATTCCGACTACCGTCACATCCCGGTGGTGGGCAAGGGCGTGACCTTCGAACTGCCGGGCTCGCCGGATCGCTGGGGCATGATGTGCGAGGCCGACCTGGAAGAGGTCTACCGCCGGCGCTCCCTGAGCCACGGCTTGATGAAGCCCTATCTGGCGACCATGGCCGGCCTGTTTGCCTGCAACTTCCTGGTCCGTCACTACAGTGGTTTGCCCGCCGCCTGGACCGATGCGTGCGAGGTGCTGAGCATGGTCGTCGCGGCCTTGCTGTTCAGCCGCCTGGGCCCCAGGCGCCTGGCCGCACGCCTGAATGAAATGACCGAGGTCATCCGCACCATTGCCGAAGGCGAGGGCAACCTGCGCCAACGCCTGGACAGCGGGCGCATGGTCAACGACGAAACCGGCGACATGAGCCGCTGGATCAACAGCTTCATCGACCGCCTGGATTCGGTGGTCGGCCAGGTGGTCAAGGCCAGCCACAGCGTTGGCAACACCAACCAATTGATGCTCGGCCGCAGCGAGGCGGCCGGGTTGATGTCCCATGAAGTGGCCGACGCGACCCACCGCATGATGATCATCGTTGAAGAGCAACTGGGAGAAATCCAGCAAGCCTCGGTGAGCGCCGAGCAAATGAAGCAGGCCATGGACGAGGTGGTCAGCCGAGCCCGCGAGCAATTCCTCGCGGTACAGGTCGGCACCCAGTCGATTCGCGATGTGGTGCAGCGCTCCTCGGAAAGCGTGCAACTGCTGGACAGCCGCATGGCACAGATCAGCAACATCACCGGGTTGATCAGCGACATCACCAACCAGACCAACCTGCTGGCCCTGAATGCGGCCATCGAAGCGGCGCGGGCGGGCGAGCATGGCCGCGGTTTTGCGGTGGTGGCCGACGAAGTCCGCACCCTGGCGTCACGCACTTCCAAGGCAGCGGAAGACATTCGCCAGATGGTCGAGGGCCTGCAAGGCGAAACCCGCAAGGCCGTAGGCTTCATGGAAAACGGCGTGACCAACGTCGACAGCAGCCTGCGCCTGGCCGAGGACGCCTCCTCGGAGAACGTGCACCTGCACCAGGCGGTGGAGAGCATGTTCAGCATCATCCAGCAGCTCAACGCCCGCAGCCTCGACTATGGCAAGACCATCAAGCAGGTCAGCCACTCTTCGGAGCAAATGCGCCTGACCGTAGGGGTGTTGCAGACCAGCGCGGAAACCGTGCGGGTCAATGCCAACAAGTTGCAGAAGCTGGTGGGGTTGTTCGAAGTCAGTGAGGCTGCGGCCTGACCAGGCTGCGCTTATCCAGCAGCAGGCGCTCCAACTCCTTCATCGGCAAAGGCCGGCTGAACAGATACCCCTGGATCTGATCGCAGCCGGCTTCCCGCAGAAACTCCAGCTGCGCCTGGGTTTCCACGCCTTCGGCCACCACTCGCAGCTTCAGGCTGTGGGCCAGTTCGATGATGGTGCGGGTGATAGCCGCGTCCTGCGGGTTGCTGGTGACTTCGCGGATAAACGCGATATCGATTTTCAGCGTATCGATCGGGAACCGCCGCAGGTAGGCCAGGCTGGAATAGCCGGTGCCGAAGTCGTCGATGGAGATCTTCACCCCCATCGCCCGCAGGCGCTGCAAGCTGGCGATGGTGTGCTGGGTGTTCTCCATCAGCGAGCCTTCGGTCAATTCAACTTCCAGCCAATGCGCTTCTACGCCGGCCTGGGCGAGGGACTGGGCGATATCGGCAATCAGGTCGCCCTCGATCAATTGATGCCCCGAAACGTTGACCGATACCTCCACCGCGCCCACCGTGCCGGATTGCCAGGCTGCGATCTGGCGGCACACGTTGTCGATCACCCAACGCCCGAGCGTGACGATCAAGCCCTGGCTTTCCAGGATCGGTATGAAGACCGCCGGAGACACTGCACCGTAACCAGGCCGGTCCCAGCGCAGCAGGGCCTCAAGGGCGCACACCTGACCGTTGGCCAGTTCGACCTTGGGTTGGTAATGCAGCACGAATTCTTCGCGCTCGACCGCCACGCGCAGGGCTTTTTCCAGGTCCAGGCGCGCCAGGTCATGCACATTCAGCCGCGAGGATTCATGTTGGTGGTGTTTAAGTTGCTGCTCCAACAACAGGCTATGGTTTTTCAACTGATCGCCGTGGGCCTTGAGCCGCAGCAGGTTGCGCACCCGTAGCCATAACTCGACCCGTTCCACCGGCTTGCTGATGAATTCTTCAGCACCGGTTTCCAGGCCACTGAGCCGCGCGCTGGACTCACTCAATGCCGAAAGCATGATGATCGGAATGTTCGCCGTGGCCGGGTTGCCCTTGAGCTGGTTGGCCACTTCGTAACCGTCCATGCCCGGCATCATGATGTCCAGCAGGATCAAGTCCGGCGGCCGTTGCGCCACCACCTGCAAGGCTTCTTCACCACTGGCGGCGCTCACGGTCTGGTAACCCTCGTGGCGCAGCAGGGTTTCCAGCAGCTTGCGCACCTGGATTTCATCATCGACGATCAACAGCGTTGCGGGTTGGCTGGCCATGGAGAGGACTCAAGTCGGAGGAGTAATGTGCTTCTGCAGCAGCGTATCGATCACCTGGTACAGCTCTTTGTAGCGCAGGGGCTTGATGATGTAGGCGTCGCAGCCGGCCCGCAGGGTCTTGTCACGGTCTTCCTTCATGGCCATGGCCGTCAGGGCGATCACCGGGATGTGCGCGGTATGAGGGTCCTGCTTGAGCAGTGACGTGGCTGCCAGGCCGTCCATGCCCGGCAACTGGATGTCCATCAGGATCAATGCCGGTTGTTTTTCCCGGGCCAGGGTCAGCCCGGTCTCGGCATCGGCGGCCCACAACACGCTGTGGCCGGCGTTCACCAGCAACAGGCGGGCGAGGCGCATATTGGCCTCGTTGTCTTCGACGATCAGGATTTCGGCCATGGGGCCTCCGCATCTGCGGCACGGTGCAGCGGCAGCCACACCACAAACCGCGCGCCTTCGCCTTCGCGGCTGGCCACGGCGACACTGCCGCCGTGCAGGTCGGTGAGTTGCTTGACCATCGCCAGGCCCAGGCCCGTGCCTTCGAATTTGCGCGCCAGGCTGCTGTCGATCTGGCTGAAAGCCTTGAACAGCTTGCTCATGTCGTGCCGGGCGATCCCGATGCCGGTGTCGCTGACGCTGAATTCCAGGAACTGTTGGTGCTCGCTGGGTTGCAGGGCAAAACCGTAGGTGGGCCAGTCGCCGGGAACCTGCCCGACTTGTGCACGACTCACCTCGCGCACCGACAGGGTCACGGAGCCGCCGTGCTCGCTGAACTTCACCGCGTTGGCCAGCAGGTTGTAGATGATCTGTTTGGTCTTGCGCAGGTCAAGTTCCAGCGCGCCGAAGTCGTCCGGGCTTTCGAGTTTCAACTGGATGCGCTGCAATGCGGCCTTTTCCCGCACGATCAGCAGGCTGTTGGCCAACAGGCCGGCCAACTCCACGGCTTCCAGTTCCAGGTCCATCATGCCGGCCTCGACCTTGGACAGGTCGAGGATGTCGTTGATCAGCGACAGCAAGTGCTGGCCGCTGGTGAAGATATCGCCGATGTACTCGCGCTGGATATCGCTCATGTCGCCCACCAGGCCGTCCTTGAGCGCCTCGGAAAAACCGATCACCGCATTCAGCGGCGTGCGCAGCTCGTGGGACATGGTGGCAAGGAACTCGGACTTCATGTGGCTGGCGTGTTCCAGCTCCAGGTTTTTCTCTTCCAGGGCACGCTCGAAACCTTTGCGTTGCGCCTCTTCCTGCTTGCGCGCGGTGTTGTCGGTGCCGATCAGCAGGTAGCCGATGATCGCGTCGTTGCGGTTGCGCAGGGCGGTCACCGACACCATGGCCGACAGGCGACTGTTGTCCTTGCGGATATAGGTCAGTTCGTAAATGTCTTCGATGCCCCGGGAGGCCTTGAACACCAGGGCCTCAAAGCCCGGCGTGATCGGTGTGTCCAGTTCCAGGCTGAGGGCAGCGGCGCGGGTGATCAGCTCGGCGGGGTCGGAAATGTCGGCCGGTGTGACGCGGTTCAGCACATCGGCGGCGGCGTAGCCAAGCATGCGTTCGGCGCCGACGTTGAAAATCTGGA
Source organism: Pseudomonas sp. F8002 (assembly GCF_013385495.1). Classification (NCBI taxonomy): domain Bacteria; kingdom Pseudomonadati; phylum Pseudomonadota; class Gammaproteobacteria; order Pseudomonadales; family Pseudomonadaceae; genus Pseudomonas; species Pseudomonas sp. F8002. Next base: position 5,326 of record NZ_JACAPW010000064.1, read on the forward strand.
TTACGCCTTTTTCGTCGGTGGCGATGCTGGAGAAGTAGGCGCTGTTGAAGATCGCATCTTGCAAGGCGCCGGCCTTGAGCAGGGTTTTCTGGCGTTTGAATTCGACGATTTTTTCAGCCCGGGATTGCGGCTCCGCCGGGCTGTCGACTGAAGAGTTGTCCATCGTGCAGTGTTCCGTGAACTTCAGGCCCGACGCTGCCAAAGGCGGCGCCGCAGAGCATGCTCACAGAAGATCGCGCAGGCGCGATGAGGAGGAGATGAGGTCTTTGGACGATAGCAGATAAACCGCAACCGACAGGGATCGTAGTGGCCAAACGCGGTGTTATTTTTAGAAAAACACTCAATCGGATAGGTGAAGGTGGAAAAACGGCGGTTTTATCTGCAATTAGTCACTCCAGGTCGCTGGATGAACATTTATTCATCAGGTGAAACGTTTAATCAAACGATAAACGGCTGACGCAAGCGCTTGCGTAAGCAAATGTATCTGATTAGAGTCGGCAGCAATCAGGTCTGCCGATGACTGCCATTGGCAAACGCCCGAACACAACAATAATAAAACCAGGAGCTCAGTCATGAGCCTTGAACCCTTGCTTGAAATGCAGGGCATCAGCAAGACCTTCAACGGTCTGCGGGTGCTCAAGAACGTCAGCCTGAAGGTCTACCCCGGTGAAATCCACGCCTTGATGGGTGAGAACGGCGCCGGCAAATCGACCTTGATGAAGATCCTCTCCGGTGCCTACCAGGCCGACGACGGCGGCACCATCCGCATCGATGGCCAGCCCGTCGCCAGCTACAACCCAGCCTCCGCCAAAGCCCTCGGCATTGCCGTGATCTATCAGGAACTCAGCCTGTGCCCGAACCTCACGGTGGCCGAGAACATTTACCTGGGCCGTGAACTGCGCCGTGGCTGGACCATCGACCGCAAGGGCATGGAAGCCGGGGTGGCCGAGGTGCTGGCAAGGCTCGGTGCGGAGTTCCTGCCCACCACCCGCGTCGCCAGCCTATCCATCGCCGAGCGCCAACTGGTGGAAATCGCCCGGGCCTTGCATGCCCACGCAAAAATCCTGGTGATGGACGAGCCCACCACGCCGTTGTCCTCCCGGGAGACCGACCGCCTGTTCGCGCTGATCAAACAGCTGCGCAGCCAGGGCCTGGCGATCATCTACATCAGCCACCGAATGGCGGAAATCTACGAGCTGTCGGACCGGGTCTCGGTGCTGCGGGACGGCGAGTACGTCGGCGAACTGGCGCGGGACGTGCTGTCGGCCGAAGTGCTGGTGAAGATGATGGTGGGCCGCGACCTGTCAGGTTTCTACAAGAAGGAACATGCGGCCTACGACCCCGGCCAGGTGGTGATGCGCGTGCGCGACATGGCCGACGGCAAGCGCGTGCGCAACTGCAGCTTCGACCTGCACGCCGGTGAAGTGCTGGGCATTGCCGGGCTGGTGGGCGCTGGCCGTACCGAACTGGCACGGCTGATCTTTGCCGCCGACCCACGCACCTCCGGCACCCTGGAGGTGGTCGGCAAAACCGTGACCCAACTGCGCAACCCGGCGGATGCGATTCGTGCCGGTGTCGTCTACCTCACCGAGGACCGCAAGGCCCAGGGTCTGTTTCTCGACATGAGCGTGGCCGACAACATCAACGTCTGTGCGTGTGTGCCGGATGCCCATGCCGGTGGCGTGCTCGACCGTGGCCACGCCGCACAACGCTCACGCGATGCGATCAAGTCCCTGTCGATCCGCGTGGCGTCGGGCAAGGTCAACGTCGGCGCGTTGTCCGGTGGCAACCAGCAGAAGGTGCTGCTGGCACGGCTGCTGGAGGTCAAGCCGCATGTGCTGATCCTCGACGAGCCCACCCGTGGCGTGGACATCGGCTCCAAATCCGAGATCTACCGCATCATCAACCAGTTGGCCAAGGCCGGCGTAGGCATCGTGGTGATCTCCAGCGAACTGCCGGAAATCATCGGCACCTGCGACCGCGTGCTGATCATGCGCGAAGGGCAACTGGTGGCCGAAGTGGGCGGGGCATCGGGGCTGGATATTTCCCAGGAGGCGATCATCGACCTCGCCACCGGCAGCGAACAGGTGGCCGCCCATGGCTAATTCAACGACAAGCGGGAGCAACACCATGACTGTGGCAACGATCGGCAAGGCTGAGCGTATTCGCGAACTGATGCGCACGGTGGGCATGTTGCCGGTGCTGGTGCTGCTGCTGGTGGGCTTTGCCCTGGCCAGCGAAAACTTCATGACGGTGCAGAACCTGTCGATCATCACCCAGCAGGCGTCGGTCAACGTGGTGCTGGCGGCGGGCATGACCTTCGTGATTCTCACCGCGGGCATCGACTTGTCGGTGGGAGCGATTCTTGCGGCTTCGGCTGTGGTTGCGTTGCAAGCGTCGATGTCACCGCAGTTCGGCATGTTCGGGATTGCCGCCGGAGTTGGCTTCGGCCTGTTGCTGGGCCTGGTCAACGGCGGCCTGATCGCCTTCATGCGCCTGCCGCCGTTTATCGTCACCCTGGGTGCGCTGACCGCCATGCGCGGGTTGGCGCGGTTGCTGGCCGACGACAAGACCGTGTTCAACCCTGATTTGCCGTTTGCCTTTATTGGCAACGATTCGGTGCTGGGCGTGCCTTGGCTGGTGATCATCGCCGTGGCCGTGATCGCGCTATCGTGGTTCATCCTGCGGCGCACGGTGATGGGGGTGCAGATCTACTCCGTGGGCGGCAACCCGGAAGCGGCGCGGCTGTCGGGGATCAAGGTGTGGAAGGTCCTGCTGTTCGTCTATGCCATGTCCGGTGCGTTGGCCGGGTTGGGCGCGGTGATGAGCGCGTCACGCCTGTTCGCCGCCAATGGCCTGCAACTGGGGCAATCCTATGAGCTGGATGCGATTGCCGCAGTGATCCTCGGCGGTACCAGTTTTACCGGCGGCGTCGGCACCATCGGCGGCACGCTGATTGGTGCGCTGATCATCGCGGTGTTGACCAACGGCCTGGTGCTGCTGGGCGTCTCGGATATCTGGCAGTACATCATCAAGGGCATCGTGATCATTGGCGCGGTAGCGCTGGATCGCTATCGCCAGTCCGGTGCGCGGACCTGATTTCACTCAAACAACAATCACAAGAGAGTCATCATGAACTTCAAACGCATGTTTCCTGTTGTCGCCTCCCTGGGCGTTGCCGTGTTGATGTCCCAAACCGTAGAAGCCCGTGAACTGAAAGCCATCGGCATCAGCATGGGTTCCCTGGGCAACCCGTATTTCGTGACCTTGGCCGACGGTGCCACGGCGCGGGCCAAGGAGCTGAACCCGGCGGTGAAAGTCACCTCGGTGTCGGCCGACTATGACCTGAGCAAGCAGTTCTCGCAGATCGACAACTTCATCTCGTCCAAGGTCGACCTGATCCTGCTCAACGCCGTCGACCCGTCGGCCATGGCCTCGGCGATCAAGAAAGCCCGCGACGCCGGGATCGTGGTGGTGGCCGTGGACGTCGACGCCAAGGGCGTGAATGCCACGGTGCAGACCGACAACGTCGAGGCCGGCAAGCTCGCCTGCCAGTTCATCGTCGACAAACTGTCGGGCAAGGGCAATGTGATCATTCAGAACGGCCCGCAAGTCACCGCCGTGACCGATCGGGTCAAAGGCTGCAAAGCCGCGCTGGCCAGCGCCCCGGAGATCAAGGTGCTGTCGGACGACCAGGACGGCAAGGGCTCCCGCGAAGGTGGCTTGAACGTGATGCAGGGTTACCTGACGCGCTTCCAGAAAATCGACGGCCTGTTCGCGATCAACGACCCGCAAGCCATCGGCAGCGACCTGGCGGCCAAGCAACTGAAACGCAGCGGCATCATCATCACCTCCGTGGACGGCGCGCCGGACATCGAGAATGCCCTGAAGACCGACACCCTGATCCAGGCCTCCGCCAGCCAGGACCCATGGGCCATGGCCCAGACCGCCGTCAATGTCGGCAATGACATTCTCAATGACAAACAACCCGCCGAAGCGGTTACCCTGCTGGCGCCAAAATTGATCACCCGCGATAACGTCGGTTCCTACAGCGGTTGGTCCAGCAAACATTAAAAGAAACCAGGAGTGAGCACCGTGGCAACCATGGAGGATGTGGCAAGAATTGCAGGGGTGTCGACGTCGACGGTTTCCCACGTCTTGAACGGCACCCGCAAGGTCAGCCCGGACACGGTGCAAGCGGTGCAGAGCGCGATCCGGCAGGTGGGCTACATCCCCAATACGCTGGCGCGCTCGCTGGCTCGATCCACCACCAATACCATTGGCGTGGCGATCTCGGCGCTGTCCAACCACTACTTCAGCGAAACGGTGCACGCGATTGAAACCGAGTGCGCCAAGCACGGCTACATGATGTTGTTTGTCGATACCCACGACGATCCCGAACAGGAACTGCGTGTGGTCACGGCGCTGCACCATCGGCGGGTGGACGGCATTCTGCTGGCGCCGTCTACCGGTTCGCTGGCCCTGGAATACCTGCAGGCCAATCAAGTGCCGGCGGTGCTGGTGGATCGGATGATGTGTGATCGTTTCGATCAGGTCGGGGTGGAAAACACCCAGTCGACCCAGGCCCTGGTGGCGCACTTGATCGAGCATGGCCACCGGCGCATCGGCTTTATTTCCGGGCGCGCGGGGCTCGGCACTTCCGATGAACGAGTGGCCGGCTATCAAGCCGCGTTGCAGGCGGCAGGGTTGGTGTTTGACCCGCAGTTGCTGGTCAACGGCGGCTCCAGCAGCGAGCCGGCACGGCAAGCGACCGCGCAGTTATTGGCCCTGGCAACACCGCCCACGGCAATCATGGCGGGCAACAACCTGATGACCCTGGGTGCGATGCACGCCTTGCGTGATGCGAATATCGACGTGCCCGGGCAGATGGCCCTGGTGGGCTTCGATGATTTTGACTGGGCGGATTTCTTCGTGCCACGCCTGACCCTGATCGCACAGCCGGTCCAGGAACTCGGCGCCCGGGCGGTCAACCTGCTGCTTGAGCGCATGGCGTCGCCCAAGCGTAAAACACACAGCGTGCGGCTCGCGCCCACCCTGAAGATTCGTAACTCATGCGGCTGCCCCTGATATGAACAACGCGGTTTCCCTTGGCATTGATCTCGGCACTTCGGAACTCAAGGCGATCCTGATGGACCAGCAAGGCAACGTCCTCGCCCATGCGGGCGCGCGGCTGACGGTCTCGCGCCCGCACGCAGGCTGGTCCGAGCAGGTACCTGAGGATTGGTGGCAAGCATGCCTGAAGGCCTTGGACCAACTGCGCACTGATCAGCCGGATGCCTACGGCCGTGTCGGCTGCATCGGGTTGTCCGGGCAGATGCACGGGGCGGTATTGCTGGGGCAAGACGACCGGGTGTTGTACCCGGCGATTCTCTGGGATGACTCCCGTGCCATGGCCCAGGCTGAAGCCTTGGGCAGTGAGTTTGCCGACGTCACCGGCAGCTTGCCGATGGCCGGTCTCACGGCGCCCAAGCTGCTGTGGTTGCAGGAGCATGAACCGGCGGTATTCAGCGCCATTGATTGCGTGCTGTCGCCCAAGGATTACCTGCGCCTGCGCTTGAGTGGTGAGCGCGTGAGTGATGTGTCCGATGGTGCGGGGACGCTGTGGCTGGATGTGGCCAACCGTGAATGGTTTGAACCGATGCTGCAGGCCACGGGTTTGCGGTTGGCGCAGATGCCACGGCTGGTAGAAGGTGGCGCGGCCAGTGCTTGTTTGAATGCGGCTGCGGCGGGGCGACTGGGCTTGGCCGAGGGCCTGGTGATTGCCGGCGGTGGCGGGGACAACCCGGTGGCGGCGGTGGGCATAGGGGCGGTGAATGCGGGTGATGCGTTTATCACGTTGGGGACGAGTGCGGCCATCGTGGCGATTACTGATCACTCGGCGGGGAATCCGGCGAGTGCGGTGCATAGTTTTTGTCATGCGTTGCCTAATCGCTGGTACACCATGGGCGCCATGCTGGCCGGGGCCAGTTGCTTGCGGTGGGTGACGCGGTTGACGGGGTCGGTTGATGAGCAGGCGTTGCTGGATCGGGTGCAGGCCGAGTGGCCGATCGGGCAGGGCGTGCCGGTTTCCAATCCGTTGTTTTTGCCGTATTTGGCGGGGGAGCGCACGCCCCATAACGACCCGTTGTTGCGGGGTGGTTTCATGAGCCTGGGGCATGACTGCACGCCGGCCATGCTGGGTTATGCGGTGATGGAGGGGGTTGGGTTCGGGTTGTTGGATGCGCTGAGTGCGGTGCAGTCGGCCGGGGCCTCGGTGGGGGCTTGTGCGTTGGTGGGGGGCGGGGCGCGCAGTGAGTATTGGGCGCAGTTGCTGGCCAATATTCTTGGGCGGGAGATCTACACGTTGCACGGGAGTGAGTTGGGGGCGTGTATTGGTGCAGCGAAGTTGGGGTTCCTGTCGAGCGGCCAGGGCACGGCGCTGTTGCAGGCGGGGATGCCGGTGAAGCAACGGTTTTTCCCGGACGGCGCTCAACAGGCTGTTTTGCAGGCGCGATATTTGAAGTTTCGGGGGTTGTTGGGGGCGGCTAAGGCTTTGCACGATTAGGGAAGTTTTGGGTGTATATCCGTTATTTGGGTAACGGCTGCTATTGGTTCCGCTCTTACAGCGGCTCACTTTTGAAAAGCGCAAAAGTAAGCAAAACGCTCTTGCCCCACCACTCGGC
>NZ_JACAPW010000065.1:0-404 GCF_013385495.1 Pseudomonas sp. F8002
TGATTCATTGAAGAAGACGATAAAGAAGCAGCCCGAAATTGGGTCTGTAGCTCAGTTGGTTAGAGCGCACCCCTGATAAGGGTGAGGTCGGCAGTTCGAATCTGCCCAGACCCACCAATTTTGTGTGGGAAACGCCTGTAGAAATACGGGGCCATAGCTCAGCTGGGAGAGCGCCTGCCTTGCACGCAGGAGGTCAACGGTTCGATCCCGTTTGGCTCCACCACTAACTGCTTCTGTCTTGAAAGCTTAGAAATGAGCATTCCATCGATGTGATGGTGAATGTTGATTTCTAGTCTTTGATTAGATCGTTCTTTAAAAATTTGGGTATGTGATAGAAAGATAGACTGAACGTTACTTTCACTGGTAACGGATCAGGCTAAGGTAAAATTTGTGAGTAATTGCGA
>NZ_JACAPW010000066.1:0-427 GCF_013385495.1 Pseudomonas sp. F8002
TGATTCATTGAAGAAGACGATAGAAGCAGCTTTAAGCTCCAAGCTGATAGCTCTTAGCTAATCAGTTACGCGCTCGAAATTGGGTCTGTAGCTCAGTTGGTTAGAGCGCACCCCTGATAAGGGTGAGGTCGGCAGTTCGAATCTGCCCAGACCCACCAATTTTGTTATGGGGCCATAGCTCAGCTGGGAGAGCGCCTGCCTTGCACGCAGGAGGTCAACGGTTCGATCCCGTTTGGCTCCACCATTAACTGTTTCTACTGTTAGAGTTTAGAAATGAATATTCGCGAATGAATATTGATTTCTAGTCTTTGATTAGATCGTTCTTTAAAAATTTGGGTATGTGATAGAAAGATAGACTGAACGTTACTTTCACTGGTAACGGATCAGGCTAAGGTAAAATTTGTGAGTAATTGCGAATTTTCGGCGA
>NZ_JACAPW010000067.1:0-13455 GCF_013385495.1 Pseudomonas sp. F8002
AGGGATGCCGATTTAGCCGCGCCGGGCCATGGATGGCCCGTCGCGGCGGCCCGCGGAGCCGTGCCGGAGTGCGGGCATGCCGAGCCTAAGCGAGGCACCGAGTGGTGGGGCAAAGCGTTTTTTGGTTACTTTTTTAGGCGTTTGTAAAAAAGTGACTCGCTGTAAGAGCGAAACCATAAGTAGCCGTTACCGCAGCAACGGATATGTACACAAATCAAAAAATCCAAAACAAAAAAAAGGCGACCGAAGTCGCCCAAAATGCCTTGCGTGCTCATGTATCCGAAAAGACCTAAGGCCTCTTACGCTTATTAGCGTCTTTCCAGATAAAAATTCCAAACCCTACAAAGAACATCACCATGAGGCCAACCGTCAGCACTCCGGCAAACACCACATTATCGAAAAACATGACCGGCCTCCTGCACTTGCCCTGTTGCGATAGGGCTAAGTTAACCAAGAAGACGAAAGAAGAAATTGACGAGGATCAATGTCGCCCGCGACGGAGCGTAAAGAAGGGAAATAACTGACCTGCATCAAACGATGCAGGCTATATCAACGCTTTTTCGGTTTGCTTTTCGGCTTTTTCTTGGGCTTCCCCAACGGCATCGCCTGTTCAAACGCCTGGCGCACTTCATTCAGTCGCTTGTCATTCAGATCATGAACACGTTTGGCTCGTTCGGCATTCAGGTCAATCAGCTTGTCATCGTCACTCATGGCTTGGCTTACGTAATGGCTTGGATGCCCCAATAATGCGTCCTGCGCCAATCCCGCGTAAACAAAATCGATGTCATCGCGCGCATTTGCCCGCAAAATCCCCCCATCCCCCCCCCCCTCACACAGAGCGTTCGACGTGGCACTGCACAAGGACCTTCCCCCACTCCTGGCCCTGCGCGCCTTTGAGGCCGTGGCCCGGCATTTGAGTTTTATCAAGGCCGCCGCCGAGCTGTCAGTGACCCAAAGCGCCCTCAGCCATCAAGTGCAGAAACTCGAACAGCACCTGGGCAAACCGCTGTTTATCCGACGCACCCGCGCCATCGATCTGACCGAAGACGGCCAACACTACTACGACCAGATCCGCCCCGCCCTCGACACCATCGCCGCCGCCACCCGCCAGCAGCAAACACCGCCCGCCACCAGCGTACTGCGCGTCGGCCTGCTCGCCTCGTTCGCCACCTTGTGGCTGGCACCGCGCCTGGCGGGGTTTCTCAGCCGCTACCCACACATCCAGGTGGAGTTGGTGCCGGCGATTCAGCTGGCAGATGTCGCCGCCGCCGAGGTCGACCTGGCGATTCGCTACGGCAAGGGCGACTGGACCGACGTGCAGGCCACGCGCCTGATGAGCGAAACACTGTCACCCGTCTGCAGCCCGGCGTTCAAGGCCAGCCAACTGGCCAATGGCCCGCTGCTGATGGCCACCTCGCACCGCCCTTTCGAGTGGACCGACTGGTCCCGGCATTATCAGGTGGATGTGGAGCACTACCCCAAGGCGCTGCTGCACGACTACAACATCGTGGTCGAAGCCGCCGTCGCCGGCCAGGGCATCGCCATGGGCCGCCACCGCCTGATCGAACGCAGGCTCAAGGAGGGCACATTGGTGGAGGCCTTCGACTGGCCGCCCTATCAAAGCGAGATCGGTTACTGGCTGATTGCCCCGCATGGCGAAACCAGCACGGCGGCCGCTTGTTTCAGTGAATGGCTGCGGGAAATCTGTGCCGACGCATGAGTTATTTCGATACGTCGAGTTAAATCTATCCGTTTGTCGGCGAAAATCGCCCCGCCCATGCTGAAGACTCTTTCCAAGAGGATTCATCATGAGCCACTCCATCTCACAACGCGTACAAGCCCTCGGCCTGAGCCTGCCGACACCCAGCCAGCCGATTGCCAACTACGTGAATTACGTGATCAGCCAGAACCAGCTGTTCATCTCCGGCCAAATCCCGCTGCTGGACGGCAAACCGACTTACATCGGAAGACTCGGCGAATCCATCAGCGAAGACGAAGGCGCCAAGGCCGCCGAACTCGCGGCGCTGGGCCTGCTGGCCCAATTAAGCGATGCCCTGGGCGATGACCTGTCGCGACTGGTGCGCATCATTCGGTTGGGCGTATTTATCGCCAGCAGCGGTGATTTCCAGCGCCAGGGTGCAGTCGCCAATGGCGCTTCGAACTTGCTGGTCAACGCCCTCGGCGACAAAGGCCGGCATGCCCGTACGGCCGTGGGCGTCGCCAGCTTGCCGGGCGGCGTAGCCGTGGAGATCGACGCGATTTTCGAGTTGCAGCCGTGACTGCGCTGTCCCTGACCGAGGTCCGGGAGCTGCGGGACGAAACGCCGGGCTGCCAATCCGGCATCGTTCACTTCAACCACGCCGGGGCCTCCCTGCCCAGCCAAGGGACGCTCGATGCAATCATTGACCAGTTGCAGCGCGAAGCCCGCGACGGCCCGATGGAGGCCGGCGAACACGGCGCACTGCTGACAGAAAAAGCCCGTCGCGCCGCCGCGCAACTGCTCAATGCGCCCGTGTCATCGATTGCCTTCGCCAGCAGTGGCTCGACCGCCTGGAGCATGGCGTTCCAGGCGTTGGGCCCGTGGCAGCCAGGCGACCGCATTCTGGTGGGCCGCCACGAATGGGGCGGCAACCTGGCGAGCATGCAGACGGCCGTGCAATCGGGTGCACAAGTAGAAGTGATCCCCTGCGATGAAACCGGCGCGGTATCCGTCGCCGGCCTGGAAGCCATGCTCGACGCCCGGGTGCGGTTGATCGACCTGACCTGGCTCCCCGCCAACAGCGGCTTGATCAACCCGGCCGAGGCCATCGGCGCGTTGGCCAGGCGTCATGGCATTGCCTATTTCATCGACGCCGGGCAAGCCATCGGCCAGGTGCCGGTGGATGTGCAAGCGCTGCACTGCGATGTGCTCAAGGGCGCCGGGCGCAAGCATCTGCGCGGCCCACGCGGGACCGCCCTGCTCTATGTACGGCCGGATTTTCTCGAGCGCTTGAACCCGGCCCAACGCGATGTGTTTTCGGCGCCCTGGAGCCCTGCGGGATTTGACTTGCGCAACGACGCCCGGCGCTTTGAAACCAGCGAGGTGTCGTTCGCCTTGCTGGCAGGCCTGGGCAATGCGTTGCTGGAGGTCAATCGATTGGGGGTCGAGCGGGTCCGCGAGACGGTCCGGCTGTTAAGCGACACAATCCGTGAACAATTGCGCCGAATCGACGGGATTACCTTGCATGACCTGGGAACCAGCGCAAACCAGTCCGGCCTGATCGCGTTCAACCTGGCCGGCTGGGACGCCTTCGAGCTCAAGCGCCGCCTGGGCCTCAAGCGGATCAATATCGGTGCCAATGGCGTGCCCTACACTCCACTGGACATGCAGGCCCGCGAGCTGGACAGCGTGGCGCGAATCTCCGTGAGCTACCTCAATACGGCGCAAGACATCGAGCAACTGATCGCCGCCCTGCGCGAACTGCGGGATTAAACCTCGACGTCCACCCACAAGCCTTGCCGTGGTGCGTCTTCAATCAACGGCACCACCGGCACGGTGTTGTCGGCGTTGAGTTCGTCACCGGGAACAGCCAGGTGCTCCTGCGAGTCTTCATCGGCTTCGCGGCGACGCTTTTGCTGTTCCTGCTGGCGACGCTGCTCCTCGCGCAGCAGCAAAGCCGCTTCCTCGGGATCGCGCTTTTGCAAGTCGATGGTACTTTCGTTGGAGCCTGGCTGAACCGGCGCCACGGGCGGGATATCCGGCTTCTGGCGCACCGGGTCAAGCTGCGACGTGACCGGCACAACACTCAAGGGCAGCATGGGTGGCAGCATATTATTAGTCTCCTGTTCAGCAGACTGTCGGCTGCGTGGGTGACGACTTGAGCGTCAAGCCGCCAACTTGTGAACCAATCGTCATCTATCCGACGAAGATACCGCCCTTTTTCTTGCCGCTTGTAGCTTAAAGCTCGAAGCTGCACCTATTCCTTTTGGTCTGGAAGCCGTGTTCCGTTAGAATAGTCGGCTTTTTCACGGCGGGAGTCAGGCAGCATGGCGCAGCAGTATCAACCGGGGCAACGCTGGATTAGTGACAGCGAAGCAGAGCTGGGGTTAGGCACCGTTCTGGCACAGGACGGCCGCTTGTTAACCGTGCTCTATCCGGCCACTGGCGACACTCGCCAGTATGCGCTACGGAATGCGCCCCTCACTCGCGTGAGGTTTTCGCCGGGTGACACCATCACCCATTTCGAAGGCTGGAAAATGACCGTGCAAGAAGTCGACGACGTCGACGGCCTGCTGGTCTACCACGGCCTCAATGGGCAAAACGAGCAGGTCACCCTGCCGGAAACCCAGCTCTCGAACTTCATCCAGTTCCGCCTGGCCAGCGACCGTCTGTTCGCCGGCCAGATCGACCCGCTGCCCTGGTTCTCCCTGCGCTACCACACCCTGGAACACACCAGCCGCCAGTTGCAGTCCTCGCTCTGGGGCCTGGGCGGCGTGCGTGCGCAACCGATCGCGCACCAACTGCACATCGCCCGTGAAGTCGCCGACCGTATCGCGCCGCGGGTTCTGCTGGCGGACGAAGTGGGCCTGGGCAAGACCATCGAAGCCGGCCTGGTGATCCATCGCCAGTTGCTGTCGGGTCGCGCCAACCGCGTGTTGATCCTGGTGCCGGAAAACCTCCAGCACCAGTGGCTGGTGGAAATGCGCCGCCGCTTTAACCTGCAGGTCGCACTGTTCGACGAAGAGCGCTTTATCGAAAGCGATGCCACCAACCCGTTCGAAGACACCCAGCTCGCGCTGGTGGCCCTGGAATGGCTGGTAGACGACGAGAAGGCCCAGGACGCGCTGTTCGCGGCCGGCTGGGACCTGCTGGTGGTCGACGAAGCGCACCACCTGGTCTGGCACGAAGAAAAAGCCAGCCCCGAGTACTCGCTGGTGGAACAACTGGCCGAAGTGATTCCGGGCGTGCTGCTGCTCACCGCAACCCCTGAGCAACTGGGCCAGGACAGCCACTTCGCGCGCCTGCGCCTGCTGGACCCGAACCGTTTCCACGACCTGCACGCCTTTCGCGCCGAGAGCGAAAACTATCGCCCGGTGGCCGAAGCCGTCCAGGAGCTGCTGGACAAGGGCCGTCTCTCGCCCGCCGCCCACAAGACCATCCAGGGCTTCCTCGGCGACGAAGGCGAAGCGCTGCTGACCGCCGTCAACGATGGCGACGCCGAAGCCAGTGCCCGCCTGGTCCGCGAACTGCTGGACCGCCATGGCACCGGCCGCGTGCTGTTCCGCAACACCCGCGCCGCGGTGCAAGGCTTCCCGGAGCGCAAGCTGCACGCCTACCCGCTGCCGTGCCCGGACGAATACCTCGAACTGCCCCTGGGCGAGCACGCCGAGCTGTACCCGGAAGTCAGCTTCCAGTCGCAGCCGGACGTCGATGAAGAACAACGCTGGTGGCGTTTCGACCCGCGCGTGGAGTGGCTGATCGACCAGCTGAAGATGCTCAAGCGCACCAAAGTCCTGGTGATCTGCGCCCACGCCGAAACCGCCATGGACCTGGAAGACGCCCTGCGCGTGCGCTCCGGCATCCCGGCCACGGTGTTCCACGAGGGCATGAACATCCTCGAGCGTGACCGCGCTGCCGCCTACTTTGCGGACGAAGAATTCGGCGCCCAGGTGCTGATCTGCTCGGAAATCGGCAGTGAAGGCCGCAACTTCCAGTTCTCCCATCACCTGGTGCTGTTCGACCTGCCGTCCCACCCGGACTTGCTGGAACAACGGATCGGCCGTCTGGACCGGATCGGCCAGAAACATGTAATCGAACTGCACGTGCCGTACCTGGAAACCAGCCCGCAAGAGCGCCTGTTCCAGTGGTACCACGAGGCGCTGAACGCGTTCCTCAACACCTGCCCGACCGGCAACGCCTTGCAGCACCAGTTCGGCCCGCGCCTGCTGCCGCTGCTGGAAAACGCCGACGACGGCGAGTGGCAAGGGCTGATCGACGAAGCCCGTGCCGAGCGCGAGCGCCTCGAAGCCGAACTGCACACCGGCCGCGACCGTTTGCTGGAGCTCAACTCCGGCGGCGCTGGCGAAGGTGATGCGCTGGTGGAAGCGATCCTTGAGCAAGACGACCAGTTCACCCTGCCGATCTACATGGAAACCCTGTTCGACGCCTTCGGCATCGACAGCGAAGACCATTCGGAAAACGCGCTGATCCTCAAGCCCAGCGAAAAAATGCTCGACGCCAGCTTCCCCCTGGGCGACGACGAAGGTGTGACCATCACCTACGACCGTAACCAGGCGCTGTCCCGCGAAGACATGCAGTTCATCACCTGGGAACACCCGATGGTGCAGGGCGGCATGGACCTGGTGCTGTCCGGTTCCATGGGCAACACCGCCGTGGCGCTGATCAAGAACAAGGCGCTCAAGCCGGGCACCGTGTTGCTGGAACTGCTCTACGTCAGCGAAGTGGTTGCTCCGCGTTCGCTGCAGTTGGGCCGTTACCTGCCACCGGCGGCACTGCGTTGCCTGCTGGATGCCAATGGCAATGACCTGTCGGGCCGCGTGTCGTTCCTGACCTTGAATGACCAGTTGGAAAGCGTGCCGCGGGCCAGCGCCAACAAGTTCGTGCAGGCCCAGCGCGACCAGCTGACGCCGCGGATCAACGCCGGTGAAGAGAAGATCGCCCCGCGTCACGCCGAGCGTGTGGCCGAGGCTCAACGGCGCCTGGCGGCGGATACCGACGAAGAACTGGCGCGCCTGACCGCGTTGCAAGCGGTCAACCCGACCGTGCGCGACAGCGAACTGGTTGCCCTGCGCCAACAGCGCGAGCAAGGCCTGGCGATGCTCGACAAGGCGGCGCTGCGACTGGAAGCGATTCGGGTGTTGGTCGCGGGCTAACTTCGCCGCCCTACCCTGCCAAACAAAAAGGCCCGCGCAATGCGGGCCTTTATTCACTTGAGACATCGTTGTTATTGATGGCCTCTTCGCGAGCAAGCCCGCTCCCACATTAGACCGAGTTCCATCTTGAGAATGCGGTCAAATGTGGGAGCGGGCTTGCTCGCGAAGGCGTCACCTCGGCCTCAGGCAGTAACCGCCCTGGCCGGCACCTCCGCCACCCCCAACCCATCCTTCATCCGCTGGGCATCGCGCACAAAACTGCGGGACGCCTGGAACAGAAACAGCATGGTCAGGAACAGCGCCACCGGAATCAGGTACATGGCGTCATGCAGTCCCACCGCCTTGTAAGCCTCGGTCATCTGCTGGGCACCGTCGGCATACATCGCCGAATGGGCAAAATGATCCGACAACCCGCCCACCACAATCGGCCCCATGCCCCCGCCTAGCAAATACAAGCCGGCGAAGAACAATGCCATCGCCGTCGCCCGCAGGCGCGGCTCGACCACGTCCTGGATCGCCGTGTACACGCAGGTGTAGAAGTTATAGGCAAACAGCCAGCCGACACTGAACAGCGCCACAAACACACCAATCTCGATCCGCCCCGCGTGCAACGCCCAGGCAGTGGTCACTGTAGAGATAATCAAACTGCACGCCGCGAACAGCAGCCGGCCGTTAGCGATACGTTGATGGATCTTGTCGGCAATCCAGCCGCCCAGGGTCAGGCCCACCAGGCCGGTAATACCGACGATGACACCGGTGGCGACTGCCGCATCCTGCAACGGCAGCAGGAAATAGCGTTGCAGCATCGGCACCAGGAACGAGTTGCAGGCATAGGTGGCGAAGTTGAAGCACAACCCGGCCAGCACCAGCCAGAGGAATGTCGGCACCGCCAGCACCCGGCGAATCGGCCGGTCGACTTTCTCCTGGGAGACTTGCACGGCTTCCGCCGCGCCGCGCTTGGGTTCCTTGATGTAGAACATGAACACCGCAAGGATCAGCCCCGGCACCGCGGCAATAAAGAACGGCGCACGCCAGCTGTCGAACGCCTTGACCATCGCACCAATGGTGAAGAAGGCCAGCAACAGGCCCAAGGGCAGGCCCAGCATGAAGATCCCCATGGCCCGGGCACGGCGGTGGGCCGGAAACAGGTCACCGATCAGCGAGTTGGCCGCCGGCGCATAACTGGCCTCGCCGATACCGATGCCCATGCGCACCAGCAAAAAGGTCCAGAAGCTGCCCACCAGACCATTGACCGCTGTCAGGCCACTCCACGCCGCCAGGCCCCAGCCCATGAGTTTGCTGCGCGAGCCGGTATCGGCCAGGCGCCCCAGCGGCAGGCCGGCAATTGCATAAACAATGGTGAACGCGGTACCGATGATTCCGAGCTGGAAGTCGCTGAGGTGCCACTCCATGCGGATCGGCTCGATGATGATCGCGGGAATGGTGCGGTCGAAAAAGTTGAACAGGTTGGCCAGGAACAGCAGGAACAGAATGCGCCAGGCATTCGCCGCTTGGGTCGAGTTCTGCATGGGTCCGTCTCTTTTATTGTTATGTGAGCCGCGATGCCAGACGCATCCTGAGCCCGGAACCTGCAATCTAGTCAGCCTCGTGGGGATTGTCTGTAATGATTCGTAAGTCTGATGTCACTCCATCGGGCGACCCGGGCGGTCATCCCTAATCATTTGGTTCTAGTTGTTTATAAAATCATCGCCAAATAATTAGAAGCAATCTGCCATCAATCCTTGTAACTCGCTCACGCTCTCTATACTGAAAGACGCAGTCAGACTAAAACTCTGTGACGGGACATGCTATGGAATGGCTTGGTTTGCATTTTTTTACCGACCTTCCGGACAGTGGGCACTTATTACTCAATTGCAGTCATAACCCCTTTCTGGTGCTACTGGCGTATGTAGTGGCGTGTGCAGCGGGCTTCGGCACCCTGGACATGGCCGAGCGGGTCGGCCATGTCGACAACCCCAAGGCTCAACGGCACTGGCGCTGGGTAGGCGCGGGCTGCCTGGCAGGCGGCATCTGGTCGACCCACTTCATCAGCATGCTGGCCTTCCAGGCGCCTATCGCGATTCACTACGAATTGATCATGACGTTCGCCTCGCTGCTGATCGCCCTGATCGCGGCGCTGTTCGCCATGCAAACCCTCAGTCATCCAAGGCTGCGCGCCCACCAATATGTGCTGGCGTCGGTGTGGATGGGGCTGGGTATTGCGCTGATGCACTACGTGGGCATGTCGGCCATGCGCTCCGAGGCGGGCGTGTATTTCGAGACTGGCTTGTTCCTCGCCTCTGTGTTGATCGCGATCGGCGCCAGCCTGGCGGCGTTGCTGCTGTCGCTGTACCTGCGCAACGGCACCGGCATGTTCCATCAATTGCTCAAGTACGCGGCCAGCCTGGTGCTTGGCGCGGGCATTATCAGCATGCACTTCACCGGCATGGCGGCCATGCAGCTGCTGGTACCCGAAGACCTCGTACAGTCGGCACTGCCGGTGGACAACAACCCGGTCCAACTGGGGCTGCTGGTGGCGGTCATCGCCCTGCTGGTGATTGGCAGCAGCATCAGTGCTGCCCTCGCGGACAAGAAGCTGCAACACAAGGAAACCGACCTGCGCCGGGTCAACGCCCTGCTCACCGAACTGGACCAGGCCCGCGCCTCGCTGCAACAGGTGGCGCATTACGATGCCCTGACCACCCTGCTCAACCGCCGTGGTTTCAACCAGATCTTCGCCGAGAAACTCGCGGAAAAAACCGCCACCGACGGCATGCTGGCGGTGATCTTCCTGGATATCGACCACTTCAAGCGCATCAACGACAGCCTCGGCCATGACGCCGGCGACGAACTGCTGACGGTGCTGGCCGGCCATATCAAAAGCTCGGTGCGCAGCCATGACGACGTGGTCGCGCGGTTTGGCGGTGACGAATTCTGCATCCTGATCAGCATCCATCACCGCGATGAAGCGCGGCACATGGCCCAGCGCATCATGCAGAAAATGAAAGACCCCATCGAACTGGCCGGCCGGCGCATGGTGATGACCACCAGCATCGGCATCAGCCTGTTTCCCGAAGACGGCAAAACCAGCGAAGAGCTGCTGAAGACCGCTGACCTGGCGCTGTATCAGTCCAAGGATGCCGGGCGTAACAGCCTGAACTTCTTCAGCTCCAACCTGAAAACCCGGGCCTTCCTGGAACTGCAGCTGGAAGAGGAACTGCGCGCCGCACTGCGGGGCAAGAACGAGTTGGTGCTGTTTTACCAACCGATACTTGACCTGAAAAAAGGCAGGGTCACGCGCCTCGAAGCCCTGGTGCGCTGGCAACACCCCCAACATGGCCTGCTGACCCCGGACCGGTTCATCGGCATTGCCGAAAGCAACGGGCTGATTGCCGAACTGGATCACTGGGTACTGCGCCAGGCCTGCCACGACCTGAGCCTGCTGTCGGAGCAAGGCCACACCGAATTGGTCATGGCCGTGAACTGCTCGGCCCTCAACCTGACCCGTGACGAGTTGGCCGATGAGATCGAAAACGCCCTGCGCTTCGGCGGGATCGCGGCCAATCGCCTGGAACTGGAAGTGACCGAGAACGCGCTGATGGGCAATATCAGCAGCACCCTGGCATTGCTGCGGCAAATCCGCGCCCTGGGCGTGTCGCTGTCCATCGACGACTTCGGCACCGGCTACTCGTCCCTCGCCTACCTTAAACGCCTGCCGTTGAACACCTTGAAGATCGACCGTTCATTTATCCAGGATATCCCCAAGTCGAACGCCGACATCGAGATCGTCCAGGCCATTATCGGCATGGCCCACACCCTGCACCTGCAGGTGGTGACCGAGGGCGTGGAAACCCTGCAACAATTTGAAGTGGTGCAAAAACACGGCTGTGATTTTGTTCAGGGTTACCTGCTCAGCGCTGCGGTGCCGTTGAGTGATATCAGCGCGGTGATCAACAGCCTGGACCAGAACAACATGTTCAGCCTGCTGGGCCTGACGGGGGGTGACCCCGCGCCGAAAGACCCGCCTTCGGGTCGTGCGGGCCCGGCGTCCATCGTTCGGCCAATTCGCTGACGCCGAAAATTTGGCAATTTGCCATCATTTCACTAAAGAACCCCGACGAACGGCCGATTCATCAGAGTCCGGCCAGGCTTTCCCCTTAAAACCCTAGGGTTAAACCCTATCGCCCAGGACCAGGACGCACTGTAAAGTCGCGATCTCTCATTCTGTGATGGCTATTTGATACTTACTCAGCCATCCGTCCAGGCACATGGCGCACAATGACTTCTAAAAATAACTCTGCCACTGCGGTATCCGACGTGTTGCTGACAGCCCCTGCGAAAAAACCCTCAGGTTCAAAGTCATTGAGCACCGCCCGCCCGCTGGCCACCCAGCAGTACCTGTACTTCACCGAGACCAACACCGACCGCATCCTCGACAACCTCGACGGCCTGCGCGACATGGTGTTCCCGCGCGCACCGCACCTGGAAGTCGACGGTGAACTGCGCAATGAGCAGGAATTCCCCTCGGTGTGCCTGATCGGCCTGGGCCGCTGTGGCTCCAACATTGCCCTGGATGTGGCAGAGCTGGTGTACAACGCCCGCAAGTTCTACCTCAACGAATTCAGCAACGAAGACAAATCCACCGACAAGGGCTACCGCCCCGCCCAGTGGATTCGCAACAACCTGCGCCTGGGTTCGAACAAGGGCACCAAACCGGTGTTCCTGGTCGAGCCGCTGGTGATGCTGGGCGACCTGGACAAGGACATTGCCGGGCGCATCCGTTTCTCGCGCAAGGGTGAGAAAAGCGGTTTCCTGCGGGACTACAGCAAGATGAAAATCATGGACCTCTCGGAAGTCCATGCCGGCGGCGCCGGTAACGCGCCGATCCTCGGCCAGTACCTGGCCAAGATTATCCTCAACAAAGACACCCAGCGCTTCTCCAGCCCCGACTGGAAGATGATCCACTCGTACCTGATCGACTCCTGCGGCATCAAGGCCAACCAGTCGCGCCTGTACTTCTCGATCTTCAGTGCCGGCGGCGGTACCGGTTCAGGCATGGCCTCGGAGTTCGGCCTGGCCCAGCAGCACTCGTACATGAACAAGACGTTCGACACCAAGCCCGCCGATGAACATGACAGCAAAAGCGGTCACGCCTTCGTGTTCGAGCCGATCTTCACCAGCGGGATTTGTGTGCTGCCGAACATCTCCGATCACCGCAGCGAAATGTCCGAGGCGCTGCACATCAACGCCGGGCGGCTGTTGTGCAAATACCTGTCGGAAGAATGGGACTTCTCGTACAACTTCGACAATGAAGACAGCAGCGAAGCCAGCGTGAAAGGCCGTATCCGGCCATGGAACGCGATGATGCTGATCTCCAACGACATCATGCGTTACGCCGAGGAAAGCGATGACGGCAACATCCAGAACATTGATGTCAATGCCATGGAAAAGCACGCCAACCAGTACATCTCGCAGCAGATCTTCAACATTCTGACGGCCCAGGCGGTTACGACCGACTACGACCAGAACTATTTCCGTCGCGCCGGGATCGACATTGGCGAGACCATCCGCCTGGATGCCAACGACCTGTTCATGAGCCTGGCTGGCCCGGTGGCGATTGCCTACGCCGAATCGGTGGTGCCGGAAACGCCGGCGCCCTCGAGCGACAAGTTCAAGGTGTTCGAAAAAGAGCCGCAGCGGCTGAACATCGACGACTTGTTTTTCCGTTCCATTGATCTGCCGCACTTCAACAAGGTGACCCAGGCGATCGAAGGCATCAGCCTGTTGCCGATTGAGTCCAAGCGGTACAAGGCCTCCCTGGAGCAGTACAAGAATTCCGGCTATGACGCGGCGGCGTTGCATGACCTGCATTTCTTCAAGAACTGCTCGTCGGTGGTGTCGATTGTGTCGTTGCCCAAGGATTACAAGCTGTCCTATATGGACCTGAATCGGCTCAAGACGCACCTCAACAGCCTGTTTCCCAATACGACGCTCAAACGGTATGCGCTGGTGATCGGGGCGTCGGCCAACTTGTCGCTCACGACCTTGATCGCTAAAAGCCCGTGCCTGTCGGATGATTTTTTGACGTTGATCGTGGCATTTATCAAGCGCTGTTTTGCGCGTAATCCGTATCGGTTTGATGACACCTTGGATAATTCGATCCTGGATTTCATCATCCATGAGGATTTTGATGAAGACCGGATTGATGAGCTGCTCAACGAGTTCGAGAACCCGGCGAAGATCCTGGATACCAACTGGTATGCGATCAAGCCGATGTACGAGAAGAAGTATCGTGAGTTGATCAACGACAAGGACAAGTTTGTGTCGATCAACGATATTCGTCTGTCGCGGGATTGTGTGAAGAAGGCGATCAAGTACCTGCGTGAGATTTATCGTCACCGGATTGGGAAGACCAAGGTTATTTCGCTGAATAACCATACCGGGAAGACGGCGTAGGCTTTGTTGCTGAGGTGGGGTGTATATCCGTTATTTAGGTAACGGCCACCTATGGTTCCGCTCTTACAGCGGCTCACTTTTGAAAAGCGCAAAAGTAAGCAAAACGCTCTTGCCCCACCACTCGGC
>NZ_JACAPW010000068.1:0-1324 GCF_013385495.1 Pseudomonas sp. F8002
GGCGTTCAGGCGCGCTTCAATTTCACCCAGTTCGATACGGAAGCCACGGATTTTCACCTGATGGTCAATCCGGCCGATGTACTCGATCACCCCGTCGCTGCGGTATTGCGCCAGGTCACCGGTGCGGTACAACCGCGCACCGCTTTCGCCGAACGGGTCGGGAATAAAACGCAGTGCCGTCAGGTCGCCACGCTTCAGGTAGCCCCGGGCCAGGCCGGCGCGGCCAACATACAGCTCACCGATGCAGCCTTTGGCCACCGGGTTCAGTTCACCGTCGAGCAGGTACCACGACAGGTCGGCTATCGGTTCGCCAATCGGGCTGCTGGCGTCCAGCTCCAGATCAGCCACCGACAACGGACGGTAGGTGACGTGCACCGTGGTTTCGGTGATGCCGTACATGTTGATCAGCTGTGGCGCGCTGTCGCCAAACCGTTCGAACCATGGGCGCAGGCTCTTGACGTCCAGCGCCTCGCCGCCGAATACCACGTAGCGCAGGGCATTGGCCCGGGAGTCGGTACAAGCCACGTGCATCAACTGCTTGAACGCCGACGGCGTCTGGTTGAGCACCGTGACGCCCGCGTCGCACAACAGGTCGAGGAATTCCTGGGGCGAGCGGCTGACGTCGTACGGCACGATCAGCAGCTCGCCACCGTGCAGCAGTGCGCCGAAAATTTCCCAGACCGAGAAGTCGAAAGCATAGGAATGAAACAGGCTCCAGACGTCCTGCGGGCCGAAGCCGAACCACGGTTCAGTGGCCGCGAACAGACGCAGGATATTGTGGTGCGCAAGCAAGGTGCCTTTGGGGTTGCCGGTGGAACCGGAGGTGTAGATCACGTAGGCGAGGTTCGAAGGATCCACGACGACTTGCGGGTCGCTGTCGGCAAAGGCGCTGACGTCGGTATCCAGCAGCAGGGTTTTCACGCCGTCAGGCACCGGCAATTGACCGGCCAGCGACGCCTGGGCCAGCAGCAGTTGGATGCCGCTGTCTTGCATCATGTAGGCCAGGCGGTCCTGCGGGTAGGTTGGGTCGAGCGGCACATAGGCGCCGCCGGCCTTGAGGATCGCCAGCAGGCCGACGATCATCTCGATACCCCGCTCCGCGGCCAGGCCCACCAGCACGTCCGGCCCCACGCCGTGAGCGATCAACTGATGCGCACGGCGGTTGGCCTGGGCATTCAGTTCGGCGTAGGTCAGGGTCTGGCCGTTGCAACGCAGGGCCACGGCGTCAGGCCGTTGACGGGCCTGCTCGGCGATCAGTTGATGGGCGCAGGTGTCGCTTGGGAAGCTGCGCGGGCCGGGGTTCCATTGGGCGATGTTGTGCTGT
>NZ_JACAPW010000007.1:0-40190 GCF_013385495.1 Pseudomonas sp. F8002
ATACCAGTCGAAAGCGGTTTTGGGGGCTTCCCCCCAACCATAGAATCTCCCACACCATTTTGCAGTGTTAGTTACTGCGCGGCAGGCAACAGGAATCGCGCAATCACCGGCAAGTGATTGGAGATAAGCACCGTATCGCTCTGCCGCACCGTGCTCTCAACCTTTTTGATACGCGAACTGTAGAACAGGTAGTCCAGCGTACGATCCGGCCCGTCCACGGTTGGGTCATTCGGGAAGTACGTCAGCCATTTATCCCGATCAATGCCGCTGGATTGGCTGTTGCTCGGGATCATCGGGTACTTTTCCCACAGCAGGTGCAGCTCACTGTCCGGCGAGTATTGTCCGCGCTTGCCGGGGTCCAGGCGCAGGAACTGTCCCAGCGGCAGCAGGTTGAAATCCCCACCCATCAGCCATGGCGTGCCGCGGCTCTCGAATTTATCCACCAGCTTGACGGTCGCCTGCACCTGTTCCAGCACGGCGTTGTGCCCGGGGGCCGCGCCGTCCAGGCGAGTATTGAGCACGGCCAACTGGCCGCCATCGCTCAACGGCAGGTAGGTCAGCAATAACGCGGGCTTGGGCTGGAACTGACGGCTGATCAGGTTGGCGCGTGCTACCGGCAATTGCAGGCGCTCGGCGTGTTCGATCTGGTAGCGGCTCATGGTCACCAGCTTGCGACCGACGCTGCCGAAGATATGCAGGTCGGGCACGAAGTCGGCTTTCCAGTCGAAGGCCTGGGCGCTGCACGGGTAGAGGTCGGCCAGGCGCTCCTGGAGCAAGGCCAGTTGGTCCTGGTAGCTGGAAGGCTTGGCGCCTTCGTCGACTTCCTGCAACAGCAGGATGTCGGGCTGCTCGTCGCGGATCACCCGAGCCACTTCGTCGAGGCTTGAAGCCATGTCTTCAACGGTCGGGCGGTCGTCCGGGCCGCTGCCGTCCGGGGTGTCGTACCAGAACACGTAGTTCTTGCCCGCCAGGTACTGCACGTT
This sequence comes from Pseudomonas sp. F8002, assembly GCF_013385495.1. NCBI lineage: Bacteria > Pseudomonadati > Pseudomonadota > Gammaproteobacteria > Pseudomonadales > Pseudomonadaceae > Pseudomonas > Pseudomonas sp. F8002. The sequence continues at coordinate 984 of NZ_JACAPW010000007.1, forward strand.
CCAGGTCATGACCTTTAGCGCCTGCCCAGGCAGCAGGGTCGGCGCACGGGGCGCGACGCAGCGGATGGGCAGGGTTTCCTTGTCGGCAGGGCGCCAGGTCAGGCTGTAGATCAAGCCGGTCAGCAGGGCCGCGAGGATCAGCAGGCCCACCAAGGTAATGCGCAGTAGTCGGGTCATCGGCTCGGCTTATGGCGTTGCAGGACAGGCCCGGAGCATATCACCGCGCGTCGGCGTCGCCACCAATCAACATGAACAGGCGGAACAACACCACGCTGGTGAACAGTTGCAGGAAGCTTTGTGCGCTGTCGATCAGCAGGCCCAGCAGCGGGTTCGGGTCCGGATAGACCGCCACGCTGGCGCCCTTGAGCAACCACAGCGGGGTCATCACGCACAGCAGGCACACCAGGATCCGCCAGAAATGCCCACGGGTCAGGCGCAGGCTTTCCTTCATGGCCGACAGCGCCGACATGCCCCGCAGCACCAGCAGGTATTCGGCGAAAGCCAGCACCACCATCAGCCACAGGCCGGGCAGGAAATACAGCGACAGGCCCAGCAGGATCAGCAGCGTGCTGATTGCCGTCAGCAGGGCAAAGCGCGGCCACAGGGTCAGGGCCATGGCCAGCACATCCAGGGTGCGCGGCGATTCACCCCGGGTGCGGGCGTCGAGGAACAGGATCAGTGCGCCGGTGTACAGCGGGTACACCAGCAGCCCGATCACCACGCTGTAACCGGGAAACGCGTCTGGGCCGAGAGTGTGGTCGAGCACCTGTTGCAGCAGGGCTTCGAGGATCACCAGTGGCAGGCACAACTGCACGATGGCGCCCAGGTTGCGCTTGAAAAAGAAGAAGGAGTCGCGCAATACGTCTAACGGATTCATCAGGGTCTTCACAGGCCGAAAAGCAAGGGCGTTACTTTAACCGATCATGAGCAGATGCAAGCAAACGTAAACCTTGCGTAAAGACCATTGAAACAATCAGCAACAGCCCCATAACTGGGTTGTACCTTGCACATCGTGCGCAAGGCGAAGATTTCTACCGGCAATCTAACGAGGTCGCCATGAACAGCGAAGAACAAACCCTGATCGACGGACTGTTTTCACGGTTGCAGCAAGCCGAAACGGACTCAGCCCCCCGCGACGCCCAGGCTGAAGCGCGGATCAAGGAACACGTCACTCGCCAACCGGCCGCTGCGTACTACATGACCCAGTCGATTCTGGTGCAAGAGCACGCGATCAAGAGCCTCGATGCGCAGAACAAGCAGCAGGCCCAGCAGATCCAGGAGTTGCAGGACCAACTGCAACAGGCCAGGTCCCAGGCGGCGCAGCCTGCACCGAGCAGTGGCGGTTTCCTGTCGAGCATTTTCGGCGGCGGTTCCCGTGACCCGCAGCCGACCCAGAGCGCACCGGCGTCGTCGGGCGGTGGCTGGCGTGAACCGGCGCGTCCGTCGTTTGGCGGGCAACCTGCGCCGCAGCAGAACTACGGTGCTCCCCAGCAGAACTATCAGCAGCCACAACAGGCACCCGCAGCGCCGATTGGCAGCGGTTTCCTCGGCGGCGCCCTGAAAACCGCAGCTGGCGTGGCCGGTGGTGTGATGCTGGCAGAAGGCATCAGCAGCCTGTTCAGCCACAACTCGCAACAACCGCAAGTGGTTGAAGAGATCATCCGCGAAGAGCCGGCCCCGGCCAGCGACAACGGCAACTGGGGCAACGACGACCAGAAATATGCCGGCAACGACAGCTGGGGCAGCGACAACGCCTCCGACAGCTTCGCCGACAACGACTATTCCGACGACTCCTCCTCCTTTGGCGACGACGATTCCTTCGTCTGACCCACACTCAACCGGGGCGCTTCGTCGCCCCGGGCTGATTTTTCTCGGAAACTCCCGTGTGGCTGGCATACTGGCAACCTTTCCGGGCCTTTGAGTCCGGGGTCCATGCGCGTGTCATGAGGATTTGCGGTGAAAAAGATAGCCGTGTTCGCCGATGTACAAAACCTCTACTACACCGTGCGCCAGGCGTACGGCTGTCACTTCAACTACGCCGCCCTGTGGGCTGATATCAGCCAGCGCGGGCAGATTGTCGAGGCGTATGCCTATGCCATCGACCGTGGCGACAGCAAGCAACAGCAGTTCCAGCAGATCCTGCGCAACCTGGGTTTTACCGTGAAGCTCAAGCCCTACATCCAGCGCAGCGACGGCTCGGCCAAGGGCGACTGGGACGTGGGCATCACCATCGACATCATGGACGCCGCCGCCCATGTCGACGAAGTGGTGCTGGCCTCCGGCGACGGTGATTTCGACATGCTGCTGGACCGCATCATCAGCAAGCACGGCGTCGAAGCCGTGGCCTACGGCGTGCCGGGGCTGACGGCCAACTCATTGATACGCGCCGCCAGCCGCTACGTGCCGATTGAAGGCGCGTTGCTGCTTAAATAGATTTTTGACGGAGTTGGAACAGGTTTGGAACGTATAGCGGTCATCGACTTTGAAACCACCGGCATCCAGCCGAGCAGCAGCTGCCGGGCCACGGAAATCGCCGTGGTCATCCTGGAGCAGGGCCAGATCGTGGACCGCTACCAGAGCCTGATGAACGCTGGTGTGCGTGTGCCGGGGTTTATTGAGCAACTGACCGGCATCAGCAACGCCATGTTGCGCACCGCACCGTCGGCGGAGCGGGTGATGAACGAGGTGAACGAGTTTGTCGGCACCACGCCGCTGCTGGCCCACAACGCCGCGTTTGACCAGAAGTTCTGGGATTTCGAGCTGGGCTTGATCCGGCGTACGCGTTTGCAGAAGTTTGCCTGTTCGCTATTGCTGGCGCGACGCTTGATGCCGGCGGCGCCGAATCACAAGCTGGGTACCCTGACCTCATTTGCCCAACTGCCCCACACCGGCAAGGCCCACCGGGCGATGGCGGACGCGGAGATGGCGGCGAACCTTACCGCTCACCTGGCCGAGGAACTGCGGCGCACCCACGGGTTGCGGGAGTTGTCACACGAATTGCTGTGCAGCTTGCAGAAGGTTCCGGCGGCGAAGATCAATGATCACCTGAAGAAGCATCGCGGGTTCTAAGTCGCTTGAGCAGAACTCCATCTTCAACATGACGAAGATCCAAATGTGGGAGCGGGCTTGCTCGCGAATACGGAGTATCAGCAAACACATGCGCTGACTGACACACCGCATTCGCGAGCAAGCCCGCTCCCACATTAGTTTTGCGGTGTTATCGAGGCTGTAAGCAGTCCAGCGACCGATCCACCACCACCTTCGAATCAGTGAAGCTACTGACGTCATCGCAGGCAAGCCAGCTCCCACAGTTGAGCGAGGGTGTTTCAGGCAACTCGGTCAACTATGGCGATCGTTCCCACGCTCCGCGTGGGAATGCCGCCCTGGACGCTCTGCGTCCGCTCTTGAAGTCGTGACGCAGAGCGTCACCGGATGCGTTCCCACGCAGAGCGTGGGAACGAGCTGCAGAGCGGCGTGTTCAGTTGCCACTCTTCCCATTCCCCTCCAACTGCCCCAACGGCACCCGCCGCTCTATCGCGCTCGACAAGATGATCGAGGTCTTGCTGAACCCGAATTTCGCCACCCGATTGATCAGGTTCTCCAGCTCCGGCATCGAGCCCACCGCCGCCTGCATGATCACGCACGGATCGCCCGTCACCCGATGGCATTCAGTCAACTCGGGAATTTCCGACAGCGCGTCGTAAACCTTCTGGCTCCCATGATTGGTCAACCGCAACTCAATCACGCACTGGATCGGCAACCCCACCTTCGACAGGTCGACCTTGGCCTGATACCCGGTAATCACACCACTGGCTTCCAGTTTCGCCACCCGCTCAGCCACGGCGGGCGCAGACAGGTTCACGGTGCGCGCCAGTTGCGCGTAGGACGCGCGGCCGTCTTCCAGCAGGGCGCTGAGAAGCATACGGTCGTATTTGTCCATGATAAGGCTCCGGGAATGCATAGCTTTCGAAAGCACGGTTTATAGCCTTGATAACCATGTTTTGAAAAGTGTACTGGCGCTTTAAACAGGTTTTGTAACTTATGTTTACGGCCGGGGATTTCTAAAATAACGCTCCCTTGTCCTGCCACAGAGCTGCCCAATGCCTGGCCCACGTCGCTTTCCCTTACCGTTGATCGCCGCCTTTTTTGCGTTGTATGTGATCTGGGGGTCTACCTACCTGGTGATTCGCATTGGTGTGGAGTACTGGCCGCCGCTGTTGCTGGCGGGGATTCGCTTTATGACGGCGGGCGCGCTGATGTATGCCTTCCTGCGCTGGCGTGGGGCCCCGGCGCCGACGTGGGTGCAGTGGAAGGCTGCCGCGAAGATCGGCATTTTGCTGCTGACCTTCGGCAACGGTGCGGTCAGTGTGGCCGAACATACGGGCGTGGCGTCCGGGGTTGCCGCGTTGGCGGTGGCGACGGTGCCGTTGTTCACCTTGCTCTGTGGTTATTTCTGGGGCGCGCGTAATACCCGTCTGGAATGGGCCGGGGTGGTGCTGGGGATTATCGGCATCGCCATGCTCAATATGGGCTCCAACCTGCAATCGAGCCCCACCGGTGCGGCCTTGCTGATCTTTGCGGCGGCGGCCTGGGCCTTTGGTTCGGTGTGGAGCAAGCATTTGCCGCTGCCTCAAGGCGCGATGGCCAGTGCGGCGGAGATGCTGATCGCCGGTTTCGTGCTGCTATTGCTCAGTGCCGTCAGCGGCGAACACCTGCAAGCCATGCCGCCGCTGGAAGGCTGGCTGGCCCTGGCGTACTTGACCGTGTTCGGCTCGATCATCGCCTTCAATGCCTATATGTACCTGCTCAAGCACGTACGCCCCGCGGCGGCCACCAGCTATGCCTACGTCAACCCGGCGGTGGCGGTGTTGCTCGGGATAGTGTTTGTCGGCGAGACCATCGGCACGGAAGAAGCCCTGGCGATGTTGGTGATTATCAGCGCGGTGCTGCTGATCAGCCTGCCACAGTGGCGAAAGCCAAAACCGGAAATAAGGTAAACTGCCGCGCATTGCGACCTTGCGCTGACTTTTTCCTACGGTATTTCCATGACTTTCGCCACACTTGGCCTGATCGAACCCTTGCTGCGTGCCCTTGAGACGCTTGGCTACCAGACCCCGACGCCGGTGCAGGCGCAAGCCATTCCAGCGGTGCTGGCAGGCCGTGACCTGATGGCTGCGGCCCAGACCGGCACCGGCAAGACCGCCGGTTTCGCCGTGCCGCTGCTGCAACTGCTGACCATGGAAGGGCCGAAAGTCAGCGCCAACTCGGTGCGCGCGCTGATCCTGTGCCCGACCCGCGAACTGGCCGAGCAGGTTCATGCGAGCGTCGCCGAGTACGCCCAAAACGTGGCGCTGACCACTTACGCCGTGTACGGCGGCGTGAGCATCAACCCGCAGATGATGAAGCTGCGCAAAGGTGTGGATGTGCTGGTTGCCACCCCTGGCCGCCTGATCGACCTGTTCCGCCAGAACGCGCTGAAGCTCAACCAGCTGCAAACCCTGGTGCTGGATGAAGCCGACCGCATGCTCGACCTGGGCTTCTCCGAAGAACTGGCGAACATCTACCGCATGCTGCCGAAAAAGCGCCAGACCTTGCTGTTCTCCGCAACCTTTTCCGACGAGATCCGCCAGTTGGCCGGGCAGATGCTCAACGACCCGCTGACCGTCGAAGTCAGCCCGCGCAACGTCGCCGCCAACACCGTCAAGCAATGGGTGGTGCCGGTGGACAAGAAGCGCAAGGCCGAGCTGTTTGTGCACCTGATGCGCAAGGGCCGCTGGAAGCAGGTGCTGGTGTTCGCCAAGACCCGTAACGGTGTAGACGCGCTGGTGGAAAAACTCCAGGGCCTGGGCATCAATGCCGACGGGATTCACGGCGACAAGCCACAAGCCACGCGCCAGCGTGCGCTGGATCGCTTCAAGAGCAGCGACGTGCAGATCCTGGTGGCCACCGACGTGGCGGCCCGTGGCCTGGATATCGAAGACTTGCCGCTGGTGGTCAACTTTGACCTGCCGATCGTGGCCGAGGACTACATCCACCGCATCGGCCGTACCGGTCGTGCGGGCAACACCGGTGAGGCGATTTCCCTGGTGTGCGCCGATGAAGTGAACATGCTGTCGGCCATCGAGATGCTGACCCGTCAGACGTTGACCCGGAAGATGGAGCAGGACTTCGAACCGGAGCACCGTGTGCCGGATACCGATGCCACTGGTCAGGTGGTGAAGAAGCCGAAAAAGCCGAAGAAACCCAAGGCGTCGGGCGGCGGTGGTGGCAAGCGCAACCTGGGCAAGTGGGTGGACAGCGGGGAGGCGACGCCGGTCGAGCCTTCGATCAAGCCAGTGCGTAAGGTGCCCGTGTTTAACACCGGGCCGCGGAAAAAGAAGTAGGGTTTGTTGGTTGTCAAGTAAACGCATAGTGACTACCGTGAGCGGAGCAATTCCGCTCGCGTCAAGTTGTGCCTCGTCATCCTTGATGAGTTATTGCTTGTGATTTGGATATTTTTTGTAATTGTCGCCGTATTTAAGTGCTGGAACTTAAAATGCTTCATTTCCACTGAGGTTGAGTCAGAAACTGATTTCTGAATGACGAACTTAGATGGAGATGTAGATATGGCTGCGTTTTTAGTACCTTTTGTTTTGCCGGTCCTGGCGGCGGCGGGCATTATCGGCGGCGTTGTTGTAGACGGCGAAATCAAGAAAGGCAAGGCCGCTGACGAGAAAGCTTTCAAGCAGGTAGAGTTGCGTGTGGCCGAATTAAGGTCCCGGGTTGAAGATCATGCGGCGCGCGGCGAGTATGGGCAGGCAATCCATTCGTTCAGAGAGTTGATCTCGTTGTATGAGGCTAATTATTCGATCAGTCCTGAGATAAGGGCGTCATTGGATAAGTATCTACAGGATATGCTTTATACCAGTCAGGAAGAGGGCCAGAAACTCAGCTACGCCTTCAAGCAGGAATGGAACGATTTGAAACACGGTGATCCTTCCAGACTCTTCAGTGCGTATTCAGGTTATATAGAAAATCTGAAAATTGTACTGCCTGAAGAGGATGCTTTCCTGCAGAAGCAAGTAACAGCTTTTAAACGTGCCTATCCCGATCTAACAGCCAGTTGAGTCAGAGGTAACTTTGCTGCCGGGCGGTGATGCGGTGAGTGGGTCATGCCGGGGTGGCTGGCCTCAACCACTCAAGAACACCGCGCCCTGCCGCCTGCCCGCTGGAAAAACACCCCGTCAGCAAATACCCGCCCGTCGGCGCTTCCCAGTCCAGCATCTCGCCTGCGCAAAAAACGCCCGGCAATTGCTTGATCATCAGGCGTTCATCCAGCGCCTCAAACGGCACACCGCCCGCCGTACTGATGGCTTCATCCATTGGCCGGGTTTTCACCAGCGTCAGCGGCAGCGCCTTGATATCCACCGCCAGCTGCGCCGGATCATTGAAGTGCTCCGCGGGTGACAGTTCGCGCAAAAGCGCCGCCTTCACCCCATCCAATCCCAATTGACTGTGCAAATGCTTGCTCATCGAGCGCGAGCCGCGCGGCTTGCTCAGCGCTGCAATCACCTTGTCCAGTGGCTTACTCGGTAGCAGGTCAATGTGCACTGTGGCCGATCCATCCCGGTTGATCGCCTCACGAATCGGTGCGGACAACGCATAGATCAGGCTGCCTTCGATGCCCGTGGCGGTGACCACACATTCCCCCAGCCGTGGCTTGTCGTCTGCCAGGCCAATGGCGACGTTTTTCAGCGGTGCCCCGGCGAATTTGCTGACCATCAACTCGCTCCAGGCCGACACCTCGAAGCCACAGTTGCTCGGTTGCAACGCCGCGTAAGGCACGCCTTTGTCTTCCAGCAATTTCAGCCATGCCCCATCCGAGCCCAAGCGCGACCAACTGCCACCGCCCAAGGCCAGCAACAGCGCATCCCCGCGCAGACATTTGTCGCCCTCGGGGCTGTGGATAAGCAGGCTGCCATCGGCATTCCAGCCCAGCCAGCGATGGCGGGTGTGGATAACTACGCCCTGGTCGCGCAGGCGCTTGAGCCAGGCCCGCAGCAGCGGGGCGGCTTTCATGTCAGTAGGAAACACCCGGCCGGAGCTGCCGATAAAGGTTTCAATCCCCAACCCGTGTATCCATTCGCACAACGCTTCGGCACCGAACTGACGCAGCAACGGCGCCATGCACGGCGCCCGTTCGGCATAGCGCGCCAGAAACGCCGGGTAAGGTTCGGAATGGGTGATGTTCATGCCGCCCACGCCCGCCAGCAGAAACTTGCGGCCAACCGACGGCATACCGTCGTACAGGTCGACCCGGACCCCGGCCTGGCTCAACACTTCGGCGGCCATCAACCCGGCCGGGCCGCCGCCGATGATGATGACGTGTTGAGATGGGGTTTGAGTCTGGGGCATGGGGATAACTGCGGTTCGGCAAAGTAGGCCGAGCATTCTACCCGAGGATGCCCATGCTGCCTGATCAAAAAACATACAGCCTTCTGCAGGCCAGGCGGCCTATGGCCTGCAGGGGCTTTCACTCAGGTTATCCACAGGCAGTTCCACAGCGATTGTGGGTAACGCGCATAACTCAATGACAGCCTGATGACGTCCAGACGCGCTGCGCGCTGTGGTGCAGGATCCCGTGGCGACGGGCCAGGGCAGGGCGGTCTTTGCTGTAGCCGCCGCCGATCACCCCGACCACCGGAATATCGCGGCCCAGGCAGTGGCGCATCACGCTTTCATCGCGGGCGGCGACGCCTTGGTCTGTCAGCTTGAGGTAGCCGAGGGCGTCGTCCTTGTGTACATCCACGCCGGCGTCATACAGCACCAGGTCGGGCTGATACAGCGGCAGCAGGTAGTTGAGGGCATCGTCGACCACCTTGAGGTAGTCCGCGTCGCCCATGCCCATCGGCAGCGGGATGTCCCAGTCGCTTTGCGCCTTGCGCGCGGGGAAGTTCTTTTCGCAGTGCAGGGACACGGTGATTGCATCCGGGGTGTCGTGGAGGATGCGTGCGGTGCCGTCGCCCTGGTGCACGTCGCAGTCGAAGATCAGCACCCGGTTGACCCGCCCGCTGGCCAGCAGGTAATGGCTGATCACGGCCAGGTCATTGAAGATGCAGAAACCCGCCGGGTAATCGTAGTGGGCGTGGTGGGTGCCGCCGGCCAGGTGGCAGGCCAGGCCGTGTTCCAGGGCCTGCTCGGCGGCCAGCAACGAACCGCCCACCGCGCGCACGGTGCGCCGGGCCAGGGCTTCGCTCCAAGGCAGGCCAAGGCGCCGTTGGTCTTCGCGCGACAACTCGCCGCTCATGTAGCGTTCGATATACCCAGGTTCATGGGCCAGGGCCAGAATCTCGGCGGGGCAGAGTTCCGGGCGCAGCAGTTGGCTGTCCCGTGTCAGGCCGCTCTCCACCAGGTGGTCACGCAGCAGGCGGAATTTATCCATGGGGAAGCGGTGGTCTGCCGGGAACTCGGGGCTGTAGTCGTCGTGGTAGATCAATGGCAAGGGCATGGCGATTTCTGACGGGAACCAGCGACGGATCTTAACAGCGCGTTACACTCACGCACATGGCAAGGGAGGGGGACCAATGGAGCCGATACTGCAATTGGAAAGCGCACGCCTGGTGCTGCGCCAATGGAGCGATGCCGACTTGCCGGAGTTTGCGCGCATGTGCGCCGACCCGCAGGTGATGCGGTATTTCCCGGCCACCTTGAGCCGCCTGGAAAGTGCCGCGCTGATCGGGCGTATTCGCGGCCATTTTGCCGAGTACGGTTTTGGCCTGTGGGCGTTGCAGCGCAAGGACAGCGGCGAATTCATCGGCCTCACCGGCTTGCTGAATGTGAGCTTCGAGGCACCGTTCACTCCGGCGGTGGAGATCGGCTGGCGCCTGGCCAGGGAACACTGGGGCCTGGGTTACGCCAGCGAAGCCGCCTGGACTGCCCTGCGCTGTGGTTTCGACCGGCTGAAGCTGGACGAAATCGTTTCGTTTACCACTGAAGCCAATCTGCCATCACAAAAGGTCATGCAGGCCATCGGTATGCATTACGATCCCCAGGCAGATTTTGAACACCCCAAGGTCGCAGCCGATGACCCCTTGCGGCATCATGTGTTGTATCGCATCACCCGCGCCCAATGGTTGGACACGCTGCACGGATAAGCAGCCCGGAATGCCCAATAGATTGTTGTAGGAGATGCTCTATGAGCCAAGTGTTGGAAGATCTGGTGGACCTGCTGACCCTGGAACCGATCGAGGAAAACCTCTTTCGCGGCCGCAGCCAGGACCTGGGCTTTCGCCAGCTGTTCGGCGGCCAGGTGCTCGGCCAGTCGCTGTCGGCGGCCAGCCAGACCGTTGAAGAGGCGCGGCATGTGCATTCGTTGCACGGTTACTTCCTGCGCCCCGGCGATGCGGCGTTGCCGGTGGTGTATTCGGTTGACCGGGTGCGCGATGGCGGCAGTTTCAGCACGCGCCGGGTGACGGCGATCCAGAAGGGCAACCCGATCTTCACCTGCAGCGCTTCGTTCCAGTATGACGAGGAAGGCTTCGAGCACCAGACCACCATGCCCGTGGTGGTCGGCCCGGAGAACCTGCCGTCGGAGCTGGAGCTGACCCAGCAGCGCGCGCACCTGATTCCCGAGCACATGCGCGAAAAGCTGCTGTGCCCGAAGCCGATCGAAGTACGCCCGGTAACCGAAAAGGACCCTTACAACCCGCAGCCGTCCGACCCGGTCAAATACGTGTGGTTTCGTGCGGACGGCGCCCTGGCTGACTCGCCGGCGCTGCACAAATACCTGCTGGCCTACGCTTCGGACTTCGGCCTGCTGACCACCTCGCTGCTGCCCCACGGCAAGACCGTGTGGCAGAAAGACATGCAAGTCGCCAGCCTCGACCACGCGCTGTGGTTCCACGCCGACCTGCGTGCCGATGACTGGTTGCTCTACGCCATGGACAGCCCATGGGCCGGCAACTCCCGTGGGTTCTCCCGGGGCAGCGTGTACAACCGCGCCGGACAACTGGTGGCATCCGTTACCCAGGAAGGCTTGATTCGTCATCGCAAGGACTGGGCATGAGCCTCAGTGATGTGAAGCATTGGGTGTTCGACATGGATGGCACCCTGACGGTGGCCGTGCATGATTTTGCGGCGATCCGCGTGGCCCTGGATATTCCGGCGACTGACGACATTCTTACGCACCTGGCGGCGTTGCCCGCCGATGAAGCAGCGGCCAAGCATGCGTGGTTGCTTGCGCATGAGCGCGAGTTGGCGCTGGGTTCGGTAGCCGCTACCGGTGCGGTGGAGTTGGTGCGCGAATTGGCCGGGCGGGGTTATCGCCTGGGCATCCTGACGCGCAATGCGCGGGAGCTGGCCCATGTGACATTGCAGGCGATCGGCCTGGCGGACTGCTTTGCGGCCGAGGATGTGTTGGGGCGTGATGATGCGCCGCCCAAGCCTGACCCGGGTGGTTTGTTGAAGCTGGCGCAAGCGTGGGAAGTGGCGCCGCAAGAGATGGTGATGGTCGGTGATTACCGGTTTGATCTGGATTGCGGGCGGGCGGCGGGGACCAGGACGGTGTTGGTTAACTTGCCGGATAACCCGTGGCCGGAGCTGGCGGATTGGCATGCCGAAGATTGCGCGGTATTGCGCCGGATGATTTAGTCCGGTCGATGAAAATCCAATGTGGGAGCGGGCTTGCTCGCGAATGCGGTGTGTCAGTCAATACATAGGCTGACTGATCCACCGCATTCGCGAGCAAGCCCGCTCCCACATTTTTGATCCGGTTTCTTCAGTGGTTATTGGAACAGTACTTTCTGCCCTTCAGGCGACGTAAACATCTTGTCCCCGTTATGCCCTACCCCCGGCACTTCCACCAGCTTGTGGCCCAACTGCGGGTGCCGCTGCTTGAGGTAGTCAAAATAATTGTGCCCGCGAATCAAGCGATACGCGCCCTGGGTTTCAGCGCCGCAGCTCTTGTCCAGCGCCGGGTGATTCGGGTCGGTGTCCTGCTGGCCCAGCAAGTAAGTGACATTACGCGAAACGTAAGCCTGCTCCAGCTGCTCGGCACTTTGCCCCTTGGCGTAGGCCGGCAGGTTTTGCATGCCGTACTTCCAGTCGTTGAAGCCCGGGCAACTGGCAACATCGAATTTCACCGGACGCTGTGGGCTGAAGTACGCGTAGGACGACGGGTTGGCCACCACATAACGCAGGCTGATGCCCTCGGTTTGCAGCAGCGGGTGATCATGCCCGGTCAGCGCAAAACGCTGCACCACTTGGCCGCCACCGGAATGGCCGGCCACCACGATTTCCTTCAGGTTCGGGAACAGCTTGCGGTTGCCCAGGTGCTTGATGATCTGGTCCAGCGCGCCGTAGGAGCTGATCTGGCCCGGGCCTGTGGACGGCTCGCCGGCCATCCAGTCGTTACTGTTCCAGCGCAGGGTCTGGCTGTCGATCTGGTTGCGCTTGAGGTCGGTCTGGTTGAGGAACTGTGGCGCAATCACCAGGGTATTGGCGTTTTGTCCTGCGGCTTCGGCCGCTTTTTCGCCGCTGTCCAGGTAGGTCATCGCGTTGCGCAAACGGCCATGCACGATGATCAGCGCGCGGGTAACTTGAGGCAGCGGCTGGCGCCAGTCCTGGCTCAAGCCGACGCTCAGGTCGCCGGCATCCAGGTGAAAACGATCGGGACTGACCACCTTGACGCCATGTTCGGCAGCCCAGGTGGAGGAGGAACAGGTGATCAACAAACCTAACAGCAGACCCAGTCGTTTATTCATTTAAAGGCTCTTGGCGGTAAAGGTGTCGCATTGAGTGATCTGGCCCTGGGCGAAGCCGGTCTTGAACCAGCGAACCCGCTGTGCCGAGGTGCCGTGGGTAAACGAGTCAGGCACCACGCGGCCCTGGCCCTGTTGCTGCAAGCGGTCATCGCCAATCGCGTTGGCCGCATTCAGTGCTTCTTCAATGTCGCCGGGCTCCAGCCAGTTCAGGCGCTTTTGCGCGCGGTTGGCCCACACCCCGGCGAAGCAGTCGGCTTGCAGCTCCTGGCGCACCAGCAGGCCGCCGTCGCCTTGCATCTGCCGGCCTTGCTGGCGGGCTGCCTGAATCTTCGCCGAGATGCCCAGCAGCGTCTGCACGTGATGTCCGACTTCATGAGCGATCACGTAGGCCTGGGCGAAGTCGCCGGCGGCCTTGAAGCGCTGGGACATTTCCCGGAAGAAATCCAGGTCCAGGTATACCTGTTGGTCTGCCGGGCAATAGAACGGCCCGCTGGCGGACGTGGCGCCACCGCAGGCGGAGTTCACCCGGCCACGGAACAGGATCAGTTTGGGGTTCTTGTAGGTCAGGCCGTTTTCCTGGAACACCTGGGCCCAGGTGTCTTCGGTGTCGCCGAGGACGGCGCGCACGAAGTCGGCTTGTTCATCATTGGCCGGCGGCGCCTGGCGGGTTTGCGGGCTGACGGAGGGCGCTTGCTCGGTGAGCTGGCCGCTGAGTTGCCCGAGGATCTGCATCGGGTCCTGGCCGGTCAGCCAGCCGATGCCGACGATCAGCACGATGGCCGTCAGGCTCAGGCCCTTGCCGCCCCCAAAACGCATGCCACCGCCACCGCCGCCGCTGTCATCGCGGGCGTCTACCACGTTGTCGCTGCGTCGGCCTTTTTTCCATAGCATGTGGCAATCCTCTTTGTGAACCTGCAGCTCAGTGTTGTTGGTGTGTAGGGTTGGCGCCAGTCCGGCTGTCTGACGATGCTAAACGCTGTGTCGTCCGACCTGTATGAAGCTTGTGTCAGTCGCGGCAATACCCTTCGCCGGTGTCGACGATCAGGCAGTCCTTCTTGTCGGCCAGCCATTTCAGGCCAGTGGCTTCGCCGTCGCCAGCGCTCAGGATCTGCGGGCCGTCCGGGCGTTCAAAGGTGATGCCGTCTTCGGATGCCTGGCCCTTGAAGGTGCCGGAATCGTCGTCATCCAGGCCGTATTTCATGGTCAGTACATAGTGGCCGCGGCCGATGCTGTCGTCCTTGGCGATGGTCAGGTTCAGGCCTTCGACGCCAATCCACTTGCCGACCCATTTGTCGGTGGGCAGCACTTGCGGTACCAACGTTGCCTGGACAGACGGCGGGGCGGGCGCCTTGGCGGTCTCGGCTTGCTTGTCGCAGGCGCTGAGCAGCGTCAGGGTCGAAAGAATCAACAGGGTTTTTTTCATGGTGAGAAGGCCTTGGTTAAAAAACGCGCAGTGGGCGGGGCGGCGTGAAGCGTTGGACTGGAAAACCGCAATTTAGTGCGCTGTTCGAACAGTGTTTGGTTATGCTCTTGAGCGAGGCGCTTTACCCGTTCTAGATTATGCCGCGGTATGCGGCGGTCATTTCAGCCTGCCACTCAAGAGAATGCAATGACCCTCAGCACCCCACTTTCCGGCGTCAACCACCCGCTCAAAGGCATTTTGCTGATTGTGGTGGCAACCTTTCTGTTTTCCAGCCACGACGCGCTGTCCAAATACCTGGCCGGGTTCTACCCGATCGTGATGGTGGTGTGGGCCCGCTACCTGGTGCACACGCTGTTGATGGCCGGGATCTTCCTGCCGCAATCGGGCCTGCGGGTACTGCGCAGCAAACGCCCTTTACTGCAAGTGGCGAGGGCGTTGTGCCTGCTGGGCACCAGCCTGTTCTTTACAGCGGCGCTGCACTTTATCCCGTTGGCCGAGGCCACGGCAGTCAACTTTCTTGCGCCGATCCTGGTCACCGCGTTGTCGGTGCCGCTGTTGGGCGAACACGTGACCCGCGGCCAATGGCTGGCGGTGATTTGCGGGTTTATCGGGGTGCTGATCATTGTGCACCCGGGCGGTGAGCTGTTCACCCCGGCGGTGTTGTTGCCGCTGACGTCGGCGTTGTTCTTCTGCTTCTACCAACTGCTCACCCGCATCCTCAGCAAGTACGACACACCTACCACCAGCAACTTCTTCGCCGGGCTGTGCAATACCTTGGTGATGAGCGCGCTGGTGCCGTTCTTCTGGCAGGTGCCGAGCCTGTGGCACGGGGTGCTGATGCTGGCGCTGGGCACTTGCGGGATGACCGCACACTTGATGCTGACCCAGGCCTTCCGCTTTGCAGCGCCGGCCCTGCTGGCGCCGTTCGGCTATTGCCAGATCGTGTTTGCGGGGTTGTTGGGCTGGCTGGTGTTCAACCACACCCCGGACCTGACCACCGTGGTCGGGATCGGGGTGATTTGCCTGAGCGGGTTGGCCGCTGCCTGGCAGCAGCGGCGCAGGTAGGAAACTCAGACCTCGACGGTCGGAATCTTGCGCGGCGCCATGAAGTACATCCAGATCAGCGCGATGAAGTACATCGCCGGAATCAGGGTGAACAGCACGGTGTAGTTGTTGTTGGTCACGGTCAGGATATGGCCGACGATCTGGGTCATGAACATCCCGCCGATGGCCGCGCACATGCCGCCAAAACCAAACACCGTACTCATCATGTGCTTGGGCGTGTAGTCCATCACCAGGCTCCAGATGTTGGCGGTCCAGGCCTGGTGCGCGCCGATGGCCAGGGAAATCGCAAACACCGCGACCCACAGGTGGCTGGAGCCGGCGGCCATGATCACTCCGACGATGCAGCAGGCAAACAGCAACATCGACAGCAGCCGCGCCTTGATCGGGTTCATCCCGCGTCCGATCAGGAACGAAGACAGGATCCCGCCGCCGATGCTGCCGAAGTCCGCCGTCAGGTAAATGATGATCAGCGGGATGCCCATCTGAGTCACGTTGATGCCCAGGTTGTATTGCTGATTCAGGAACGGCGGCAGCCAGTACAGGTAGAACCAGAACACCGGCGCGGTCATCGAGTAGGCGAGGGCGAAGGCCCAGGTGCCGCGCATCCGCAGGATACGGCTGAACGGTACGCGGGGTTGTTCCGGTTCGACTTCCTGTTGCACGTAGTCCAGTTCCGATTGCTTCACGCTTGGATGGTCTTCCGGGTTGTAGTACTTCAAGCCCCAGAGCACCAGCCAGATCCCGCCCAGTGCCGACATGCACAGGAACGCCGCCTGCCAGCCCCACACGTGGAGGATCAGCGGCAGCAGCATCGGCGTCATCATCGCGCCGACGTTGGTGCCGGCGTTGAAGATTCCGGTGGCCACGGCACGCTCGCCAGCGGGGAACCACAGGCGGGTGGTCTTGACGCAGGCCGGGTAGTTGGCGGCTTCGGTCAGCCCGAGAATGAACCGGCAGACCATAAAGCCCACCGCCGAGGTGGCCAGGCCGTGGGCGCCGGTGGCCAGGCTCCACAGCAGCACCGCGCAGAAGAACACGCGCTTGACGCCGACCCGGTCGATCAACCGGCCTTGCAGCACAAAGCCGATGGCGTAACCCACCTGGAACCAGAAGTTGATGTTGGCGTAGTCCATCGCCGTCCAGCTCATTTCCTTGGCCAGGATCGGTTGCATCACGCCGAGGGCGGCGCGGTCGATGTAGTTCAGGGTAGTGGCGAAAAACACCAGGGCCAGCATGCCCCAGCGGGTTTTACCGACAGCCATGGCGCCACGGATTTTGTCACCGATGCCGCTATGGGGATTGCTGTGGCCCACGGCCACGGCGGGATTTTGCGAAGGCATGAGGAAGTACCCGTTTTTTTGAAATTTTTATGGTGTGTTCAGGGTCTTGGTTAACCGAGGCCGCTCAATGGAAGCGGGGCTCAATGTGCTGTCGATGGTGCGCAGCGGCTAAAAAATCGTCAATTCGCCGATTGCCATTCTGTTCGATAATCGCCCATAAAACTAACCGGTTCGTACATTTTAATTGCTGTGATGAACCTGGCGGCCAATAATTTGCCGTAAACAAGACATGCCTCAATGCCGGGAGTAGCCCCATGCAACGCTCCATCGCCACCGTTTCCTTGAGCGGAACCTTGCCGGAAAAACTCGAAGCCATCGCGGCTGCCGGGTTTGATGGCGTGGAAATCTTCGAAAACGATCTGCTGTATTACGACGGCAGCCCGCGTGAAGTCAGGCAAATGTGCGCCGACCTTGGCATTGCCATCACCTTGTTCCAGCCGTTCCGGGACTTTGAGGGCTGCCGCCGCGACCGCCTGACACGCAACCTGGAGCGGGCCGAGCGCAAGTTCGACTTGATGCAGGAGCTGGGCACCGACCTGGTGTTGGTGTGCAGTAACGCGTCAGCCGATTCCGTGGGCGATGAAAGCATTCTGCTGGATGACCTGAGCCTGCTGGCCGAACACGCTGGCCGCCGGGGCTTGCGCATCGGCTATGAAGCGCTGGCCTGGGGCCGGCACGTCAACACCTGGCAGCAGGTGTGGAACCTGGTGCGCAAGATCGATCATCCGAGCCTGGGCGTGTTGCTCGACAGCTTCCACACCCTGTCTCTCAAGGGCGACCCGAGTGCGATTGCCGAAATTCCCGGCGACAAGATTTTCTTTGTGCAGATGGCCGATGCACCGATCCTCGCCATGGATGTACTGGAATGGAGCCGGCATTTCCGCTGCTTCCCAGGCCAGGGCGAGTTCGACCTGGCGGGCTTTCTCGCCCCGATCATCAAGAGCGGCTACACCGGGCCGTTGTCCCTGGAAATCTTCAACGACGGCTTCCGCGCCGCGCCGACCCGGGCGAATGCCGCCGACGGCCTGCGCTCGCTGCTGTACCTCGAAGAGAAAACCCGCCAGCGATTGGAGCAAGAAGCGACGCCGGTTCCCGAGATCCTGTTTGAAACCCCGGCCGCCAGCGAATACGACGGCATCGAATTCCTGGAATTTGCCGTGGATGAAAACCTCGGCGCCAAGCTCACTTCATGGCTGGAGCGCCTGGGCTTCGTCAAGGCCGGGCAGCATCGATCCAAGAGCGTCAGCCTGTTGCGCCAGGGCGATATCAACCTGATCCTCAATTGCGAACCCTATTCCTTCGCCCATAACTTCTTCGAGGCCCACGGCCCGTCGTTGTGCGCCACGGCGATCCGCGTCAAGGACAGCGCCAAGGCCCTGGAGCGGGCGGTGGCCTACAAGGGCCAGCCGTATCGTGGGCTGGTCGGCCCCAACGAGCTGGAGCTGGCAGCGGTGCGCGCACCGGATGGCAGCCTGATCTACCTGGTGGACCAGCACGAAGGCGGCCTCTACGACACCGACTTCAACCTGCAACCGGCGAACGCCGCCAGCGGCGGCCTGCTGCGCATCGACCACATGGCCATGGCCTTGCCCGCCGACAGCCTCGACAGTTGGGTGTTGTTCTACAAAAGCTTGCTGGATTTCGAAGCCGACGACGAAGTGGTGCTGCCCGACCCCTACGGCCTGGTGAAAAGCCGGGCACTGCGCAGCCGTTGCAGCTCGATTCGCCTGCCGCTGAATATTTCCGAGAACCGCAACACCGCGATTTCCCACGCGCTGTCGAGCTATCGCGGCTCGGGCGTGCACCACATTGCCTTCGACTGCGCGGACATTTTCGCCGAGGTCAGCCGGGCCAAGGATGCGGGCGTGCCGCTGCTGGATATCCCGCTGAACTATTACGATGACCTGGCGGCGCGGTTTGATTTCGATGACGAGTTCCTCAGCCAGCTCGCGTATTACAATGTCCTCTACGACCGCGATGCCCAGGGCGGTGAATTGTTTCACGTTTATACCGAACCGTTCGAGGGCCGGTTTTTCTTCGAGATCATCCAGCGCAAGAACGGTTACGCCGGCTACGGTGCTGCCAACGTGGCGGTGCGCCTGGCGGCCATGGCCAAGTCCCGCAGCGGTGCGGTGCGCCAGGCCAGGTTGTAAGGTGCCGGCGCTTCCTTCGGCGTGCGGCGCGGCCCATAATCAGCGCCTGCACCTAAGGCCGTGAGCGCACCATGACCCTGACCTCCGAGCTTCCCGCCGCGGCCACCGCACCGCGCAAGAGCCGCAAGAACAACCCGGAAAAGACCCGCGAGAACATTCTCCAGGAAGCCATCGTCGAGTTTGTCACCCAGGGCCTTTCCGGCGCCCGGGTGGACGCGATCGCGGAGCGTATCCAGACCTCCAAGCGCATGATCTATTACTACTTCGGCAGCAAGGAGCAGCTCTACGTCGAGGTGCTGGAGAAACTCTACGGCGACATTCGCAACACCGAGACACGGATGAACCTGACGGCCCTGGAGCCCCGGGAAGCGATCCGCCGGCTGGTGGAATTCACCTTTGATCACCACGATCAGAACGTGGATTTTGTGCGCATCGTGAGCATCGAGAACATCCACAACGCCGAGTATGTAAAGCAGTCGACGTCGATCAAGGCGATGAACAGCAACATCCTCGAAGCCCTTGGCACCACGTTGCGCCGGGGCGCCGAGTTGGGGTTGTTCCGGGAAGGGCTGGAGCCGCTGGACGTGCACCTGCTGATCAACTCGTTCAGCTTTTACCGGGTGTCCAACCGCCACACCTTCAGCGAGATCTTTCAGATCGAGTTGTCGGATGAGGCGGTCAAGCAGCGGCATCGGGCGATGATCTGCGAGTCGGTGTTGCGCTATTTGCAAGCCTGAGTTCAACACTGAGCAAAATGTGGGAGCGGGCTTGTGTGGGAGCCGGGCTTGCCCGCGATAGGATCAACTCGGTTTGTCTGAAGTACCGAGGTGCTTGCATCGCAGGCAAGCCAGCTCCCACATTTTGATCCGGTTTCTACAGTTGGGTGGTCATGCTCTGGAAGTGCGCGAGCATGCGCTCTGCATCCGCCACTTCGCCAGTGAACAACTCAAACGCCTTCACCGCCTGAAACACCGCCATGTTGCCGCCATCCAGGGTGCGGCAACCCAGGGCGCGGGCGTTGCGCAGCAGTTCGGTTTCCAGTGGGAAGTACACGATCTCTGCTACCCACAAGTCGGCGCGCAAGGTGCCCAACGGCACCGGCATGCCCGGCAGCTTGGCCATGCCCATCGGCGTGGTATTCACCAAGCCATCGGCTTCGGCCATGGCGCTTTCCAGGTCATTGCCGGCCTGGGCCCGGCCGGTACCGAAATGCTGGTTGAGGTTGTCCGCCAGGCTGCGGGCACGTTCGGCGTCCATGTCGAAAATACTCAAGCGTTCCACGCCTTCACCCAGCAGCGCATGGGCCACTGCCGCCCCGGCGCCGCCCGCGCCCATCTGCACCACGAACTTGCGAGCCACATCACTCAAGCCCCGGCGAAAGCCTTCGGCAAAGCCCAGGCAGTCGGTGTTGTGGCCGATGCGTTTACCGTCGCAAAGCACCACGGTGTTCACCGCGCCGATGCCCCGTGCCTCGGGCGACAGTTCGTCCAGCAGCGGCAGGATCGCCTGCTTGCACGGGTAGGTGATGTTCAAACCGGTGAAGTTCATCTGTTCGGCCGCCATCAACAGGTCGGGCAGGGCGCGGGTATCCACCTGTAGCTGGTCGAGGTCGATCAGGCGATAGAGGTAACGCAGGCCCTGGGCATCGCCTTCATGCTCATGCAGGGCCGGGGTGCGGGAAGCCTGGATGCCGGCGCCGATCAGGCCGGCCAGAATTCGACGTTTGGACACCGCGCTCATCCCTTCAAGTTCTTGCTGAAATGTTCGAGGGCGAGGTGATAACCGTGGCTGCCAAACCCGGCCAGCACCGCCTTGGCAATCGGCGACACGAACGAGTGATGACGGAACGCTTCCCGGGCATGCACGTTGGACAAGTGCACCTCGATCACCGGTACTTCACTGGCCACCAGCGCGTCGCGGATCGCCACCGAAGTGTGGGTCCAGGCTGCCGGGTTGATCACGATGCCGGCGCAACGGGCGCGGGCGCCGTGGATCCAGTCCAGCAATTCGCCTTCGTGGTTGGTCTGGCGGAATTCGACTTTCAGGCCCAGTTGCTCGGCGCTGCGGCCACACAGGGCAGCAAGGTCGGCCAGGGTTTCATGGCCATAAGTGGCGGGCTCGCGAGTGCCGAGCAGGTTGAGGTTGGGGCCGTTGAGCACCAGCACGATGGGCGGCATAGAGGGTTCTCCACTGTTGTTTTTATGTAGGTCGATAAAATGTACTGAATGGTTAATTTGGTCAATCGCGTGGGTGGGAACCGTTCGATTACCGAACGCAGAATGAAAACCACCGTTGTGTGGATCAGAGTTGATATCAATTGAAAATCATTCTCGACAACGCTTAAGATGCCCGCCTGTTTCCTTAACATTCCAGGGAGTCGGTTTGTCGGACGTGGATCTCAAAGGCCTGTTTCTCAAGCACGCCGATACCCTGCGCGGGTATCTCGCACGCAAGGTACGGGACCCGCAGTTGGCCGCAGACCTGGTGCAGGAGAGTTTCCTGCGCCTGGCGCAAAAGCCGGCCGGCGAGCGCATCGACAACTCCCAGGGCTATCTCTATCGCACGGCCGGCAATCTGCTGATCGACCATATCCGCCAGGAGGCGCGGCGCAAGACCGACTCCGTGCCCCATGAGGCGCTGGCCGAGATTGAAGATGAAATGGCCGGGTTGGAGGCTCAGGCGATGGCGCAGCAACAGCGGCAGGCATTGAAGCAGGCACTGGCGGAATTGCCGGAGCGTACCCGGCAGATTTTCCGTCTCAACCGGATCGAGGGCATGACCCATGCCCAGGTCGCGCGCCACCTGGGCATTTCCGACAGCTCAGTGCAAAAGCACCTGGCCAAGGCGCTGGCGTATGTCATGCAGCGTTTGCAGGAAGGTGAGGCGGGGCCGTCCGACGAATGAATTACCGACAAACCTGGGGTCAGACGTCACAGCGTTATATAACGAAAAATTCGAGATTCACACGTGAATAGCCCGGGTCCGCAACAGCACAGCATTACCGAGGCGGCTGCCGATTGGGCGGTGCGCCTGCACGCCGGCGCCCTGACCGATCAGGAGCAGGCCGAGCTGCGCCAATGGATCGCCAGAGACAGCCGCCATGAAGCGGCGCTGCGTTTTGCCGAGCAGACGTGGGCGGCGCTGGGCGAGGTGCATCGCGATGAGACGGTGCATCGCCAGCGGCCGCCCGCTACCGCTGCGCCGGTGCGCGGCCCTCGTCGGCGCAGGCCGTGGCGCATGGCGGCGAGTGTTGCGCTGTTGCTGGTGGTGGCGGGCGTCGGCTGGGTGCGCGGGCCTGAGGCGCTGCTGCAGATGCAGGCCGATTACTTCACCCAAAAAGGCGAAGTGCGCACCGTGCACCTGGCGGACGGCAGCAGCGTGCAACTGGATTCTGCGAGTGCGATCAAGCTGGAGTTTGACGGTGTGCAGCGGCGCATCAGCCTGATCAAGGGCTCGGCCATCTTTGATGTGGCGCCCATGGCCGGTGAGGAAAAAAGGCCGTTCGTGGTGCACAGCGCCAGCGGGCAAACCCGTGCCCTGGGCACGCGGTTTGTGGTCGAGCGTGAGGACGACCGGCAGGCCTGGGTCGGAGTGTTGCAGCACAGTGTGGCCGTCACGCTGCAGGCGCTGCCGCAGAAAGCAACTGTGCTCAAGGAAGGCCAGGCTGCGCGCTACAGCCCGGAGAACGGCGTGGTCGCCCTCGACGACTTCGACCTGGAGCGCGCCACCAGTTGGCGTCGCGGTGTGCTGATCTTCGACCGCTTGCCGCTGGCCAAGGTCATCGAACAGCTCAACCGCTACCGGCCGGGCAAGGTGGTGCTGACCAATGCCGACCTCGGCACCCGTGAAGTCAGCGGCGTGTTCCGCCTCGATATGCTCGACACGGCCCTCGGCACCCTGACCGAAGAATTACAGGTGCAGCGCTTTGATCTGGCGGGGCTGAGCCTGATCTATTGATGGGGTCGCCGGGCTCCGTTTACGCCCTTTGAAAAAACTTTCAAAAAAACCTTACTGAGTTCCGACGCCTGACACGTCCTGTTAAGTGAGAAGTATTCGCATAAACAAGAATGGTCAGCGAAGGGATAACGTCGATGTCTGCAATCACCAAGGGGCGCAACACCGGTAGCCGGTTGGCCCTTGCCATCCACCTGGGGCTGTTAGCCTCCGCCTGCCAGGTGCAGGCCGCCGAGGCGCCAGTCGGTGAATCACAGCCTGTCACGTTGACGTTTGATATTGCGGCGCAACCCTTGGGCCTTGCCGTACTGACGTTCGCTGATCAGGCCGGGTTGCAAGTGTTGTTCGACAGCGCGCGCCTGCAAGGCCTCACCAGCACCGCGCTCAAGGGCCGTTACAGCGCCCAGGAAGGCCTCGGCCGATTGGTGGGCAGTGCACCGGTGGAATACCGCTTTACCGGGGACCGGCGGGTGACGCTGACTCGCGTCGGCGCCGACCATGACGGTGCGCTGACCGTGGGCACCACCACCATCACCGGCAACACCAACGGCAAGCCAAGCGACTGGGTGTACGACACACCGCGCTCTGTGGCCGTGATCAGTCGCGAGCAGATCGACAAACGCCCACCACGCCACGCCGCCGACATGCTCGAAGAAACCGCCGGCGTGTACACCGCCGTCAACCAGCGTGACCCGGGCCTGTCGGTGAACATCCGCGGCGTGCAGGACTACGGCCGGGTCAACATGAACATCGACGGCATGCGCCAGAACTTCAACGTCAACGGCCACCAGCAGCGCAACGGCACGATGTTGATCGACCCGGAATTCATCTCCAGCATCGAAATCGACAAGGGCAGCCAGTCCGGGCAGGGCGGTGCTGCCGTGTTGGGCGGGATTGCATCCTTCAAGACCCTGGAGGCCAGTGAGTTCCTGGCCGATGGCAAGGACTATGGCGGGCGTCTGCGTGCCGGTAGCGGGATTGGTGAACTGGGTAACGGCACCTATTTCAACGGCAGCGGTGTGTTTGCCTTTGGCGACGAGCGCGGCGACGTGCTGCTGGGGTACAGCGAACGGCATTTTGGCGACTACCGCGCCGGTACCCACAACGACCAGAAACTGGGTACTCATTTGCGCGCCCGTGACTCCCAGCCTGCGGCCTTCGACGATTGGCTGAACAGTGAGGTCGGTGACACCGGCAGCGTGACCCGCTCGCAAATCGTCAAGTTCGGCCTGAACCTGCCCAATGACCAACGGGTGCAACTGAGCTACCTGGAAAGTGACAGCGACAGCAATGACGCGTGGGCCTACACCGCCCCGGATAACCAGAGCGTGTACTACCAACGCGTCAGCAAGAACAACCTCAATGCCAGGAACGTCGGACTGGATTATCGCTACACGCCGGATAACCCGCTGATCGATTTCAAGGCCAAGGTCTACTACGTCACCACACAGATGGACCGGGACAATGCGCCCAACACCGCGTCGCTGACCTCCGGCAACTATGTGGCGGGCTACACGGATCATTTTCAGACCGATACCTGGGGTGTACAGGGCGACAACACATCGCGGTTCGACTTCGATGCGTTGGGTCATGTGAGTTGGAACTACGGCGTGGAGGTGTATCAAGACAAGTTCAAGCCCAGTACCAACAAGGTCGAGGCCACTAACCTTTCCGGCTTGTTGCCTTACGTTGAAGGCGGGACGCCCGGTGGCAAACGCACCATCGCCAGCCTGTTCAACAACCTGCAGTACGAATATGGCGACTGGCTGACGCTGGATGCGGGCTTGCGGTACGACCGCTATCGGCTGGAAGGGGTCACCGGGATGACGCTGTACCGGCGCGATCGGTTCTACAGCAGCACGGTAGGTGCCAAGCGTGTCGAGGAAGTTTTCGACATTGATAGGGAAGAGGGCCAGTTCTCTCCCACGTTCGGTATCGGCATAAAGCCGGGGCTGGACTGGATGCAACTCTACGCCCGCTGGGGCAAGGGCTGGCGCCCGCCGGCGGTGACGGAAACCTTCATGACCGGGCGTCCTCACGGTGGCAGCTCATCAGAGCGGGTGTTTCCCAACCCGTTCCTGAAACCTGAAGAGTCGCGGGACTGGGAAATGGGCGTGAACGTATTCAAAGAGGGACTGCTGTTCGGTGACGACCGCCTGGGCATGAAGGTGGCTTACTTCGATACCCGGATCGAGAACTTCTCTTTCCTCAATCACAGCGTCAGTTTGCCGGAGACCTCCGTCGGCGGTTTTCTCGGCACGATGGCGTACGTCAATAACACCAACCCCACGCGCTTTCGGGGGGTGGAGTACCAGCTCAACTACGACATGGGGCGGGCGTACGCCAACCTTAGTTACACCCACATGATCGGCAGTAATGAGTTCTGCTCGAAGAACTATTACATGGGCGGGGCGAAGAAGAACGGGCCGTCCACCACACGCTATGAACGCTACACCCGGCCAAACGGCACGATCGGCCTGCGCCCGGTGACCACGTATGAGGTGCTGGACGACGATGTCGCCAACAACAAGGAAAGCTGTGGCCGGATCATGGGCAACGCCACCTATATGCCGGCTGATCGCGGCTCGCTGACCCTGGGCGCGCGCTTCCTGGAAAAGCGACTCGATATGGGCGTCCGCGTGCGCTACAGCTCAGGCAATGGCGAGAACCTCGACTCACAAGGTTATGACTTCATCGACCAGGCGCTATGGCCCCAGTACACCCTCTATGACCTGTACGCCAGCTACTGGATGACCGACCAATTGAACATCGCCCTGGCGCTGGAAAACGCCACCGATGAGGCCTACTTCGTTGCGATGGGGGACGCCAATAACCTGAGCCTGGCGCGCGGGCGAACGTTGAGCGGGATGCTCGAATACAAGTTCTGATCAAGGTGCCACGGCACTTTATCAACCAACGGTTTTGCCCAAGGGTGGGCAAAAAGTGCGCTGTATGAGCGTGCTGATCAATCGTGTTGTTTATAACGAGGTTAAGTGATGACTATTTCTGTTAGTTACGAAGCTGCGCTCGGTGCTTACTCCGTCTCGGACTACCTGACCGACTGGGCACTGGGGTTCAACACTGCGGGTCACGGCAGCAGCAACACCGGCGGCTTCAGCAACGGCTCCCTGAGCGGCGACCAGTATTCGACCCACGGCGCCAACAATTCCGACTACGCGTTCATTGCCGACAGCAACACCAGCAACGGCCTGCACTACGTATTCAACCCGGCGCTGCCAGCCAGCCACAACGAAAACCACTACCTGTGGGGCAACCTGGATAACGTTCAACTGGGCACCGGCCTGGGCGGCGGCAATGGCAGCGACTTCACCCTCGATGCGTTCAAAGTGGCTTTCAACGGCCTCGACTTGAGCGCGGCACAAGGTGCAGGCCGCGTCGGCAATGACGTTCAGAACGTGATCTACAGCCTGATGCAAGGCAACACCTCGGCACTGGAAACCGTGCTCAACAACCTGCTGGACGACTTCGGCCTGTCCACCGCCAACACCTTCGACGAGATCTCGGCCGGCCTGGCAGCACACGCTACGGCAACCACCACCGACGTCGCCCTGGTAGGCGTGCAGGACGTTGCACAGGACTGGGCACTCGCTGCCTGATGTGGCTGCGCAATGAAAAAAGCGAATGGAAGATCGCTCTCCCATTCGCTGCGTAAACCCCGTCGTCGCCGTGAGTTTCGAAGGCCAGGGCGACGGCGGTGGCAAATTCTGCGCAGCGGCGCGCGGCGTGTCAAACGCGGGCGGCGCTTCCCGATTTCCCCCATGAGAATCCCTCGATGCGCCATGCCGGCAACGAAACCCTGGCCGCTCTCACAGCCTATAAAAGTGGCTTCCTCAACATTGGCCTGTTTTCGGCAGTGATCAACCTGTTGATGCTGGCCCCGGCGCTGTACATGTTGCAGGTCTACGACCGGGTGCTGGCCTCCGGCAACTCGATGACCCTGTTGATGCTGACGCTGATGATCCTTGGCTTGTTCGGCTTGATGGGCGCGCTGGAGTGGGTGCGCAGCCAGGTGGTGATCCGCCTTGGCACACAGATGGACATGCGCCTGAACCAGCGGGTGTACGACGCCGCGTTCGAGGCGCAACTCAAGGGCGGCACCCAGGCGGCCGGGCAGGCGTTGAGCGACCTGACGACCTTGCGCCAGTTCTCCACCGGCCAGGCGCTGTTCGCATTTTTTGATGCGCCGTGGTTTCCGGTGTACTTGCTGGTGATCTTCCTGTTCCACCCCTGGCTCGGCGTCCTGGCGCTGGCCGGTGCGCTGATGCTGATGGCGCTGGCGTGGGCCAACCAGCACATCTGCCAGGCACCGTTGACTCAGGCCAATCAGCTGTCGATCAGCGCCAGCCAGCAGGCCACGGCCAACCTGCGCAATGCCGAAGCCATCGAAGCCATGGGCATGCTGGCAACCCTGCGTGCGCGCTGGTTTGCCCAGCACCAGGCGTTTCTGGCGGCGCAGAACCTGGCCAGTGAAAAGACCGCTGCCATCAGTGCCTGGTCCAAGGGCGTACGCCTGGCGTTGCAGTCATTGGTCCTCGGTCTGGGCGCATTGCTGGCGGTGCAGGGGGCTATTACGCCGGGCATGATGATCGCCGGCTCGATCCTGATGGGGCGGGTACTGAGCCCTATCGACCAACTGATCGGCGTGTGGAAACAGTGGAGTTCGGCGCGCCTGGCCTATGACCGTTTGACCCTGATGCTGGCGGCCAACCCGGCGCGCACCGAGCGCATGAGCTTGCCGGCGCCCAGCGGCCAGTTGACGGTCGAACAGGTAAGCGCGTGTGCGCCCGGCAGTCGTCGGCCTGCGTTGGCCAACCTCGGGTTCAGCCTGCCTGCCGGTGACGTGCTGGGCGTGATCGGGCCTTCCGGTTGCGGCAAGTCGACCCTGGCGCGGTTGCTGGTGGGGGCCTGGGCGCCCTTGGCCGGCAAGGTTCGGCTGGACGGCGCGGACCTGGCGCAATGGGACAAGCAGCAACTCGGCCCGCACATTGGGTATCTGCCCCAGGACATCCAGCTTTTCGCCGGCAGCATCGCCGACAACATCGCGCGTTTCGGCACCGTGGATTCGGACAAGGTGCTCGCTGCCGCGCAAATGGCCGGCGTGCATCAACTGATCCTGCAGTTGCCCCAAGGCTACGACACCCAACTGGGGGAGGGCGGTGCCGGGTTGTCCGGCGGGCAGAAGCAACGTGTCGCGCTGGCGCGAGCGCTGTACGGCGTGCCTGCGCTGATCGTACTGGATGAGCCCAATTCCAATCTCGATGAGGCCGGCGAGCAGGCCTTGCTCCATGCCATCACCTTGCTCAAGGCGCAGCGTCGCACGCTGGTGCTGATCACCCACAAGACCCCTGTGCTGGCGTTGACGGACCAATTACTGATCCTGCGGGACGGCCAGTTGCAGGCGTTCGGGCCCACGGCGCGGGTGCTGGAGGCCACGCAGAAACCGGCGGCCGCGCCGCCCAAACCGGTGTCGGCGATGAGCATGAGCTACCGCCTCGGTGAAGGAAAAAAAGCATGAGCCGACCTGTGCTTGTGACGGACAACAGCGTGCCGCCGGTGAACAACGTGCTGGCGCTGGACGATAAAAAATACGCGCGCCTGGGCTGGTTGCTGGTGCTCGGCGGGTTTGCCGGGTTCCTTGGCTGGGCCGCGCTGGCACCGTTGGACAAGGGCGTGGCGGTGTCCGGCAAGGTCATGGTGTCGGGGCACCGCAAGACGGTGCAGCACCCCGCGGGCGGGATCGTCGAGCGGATCGAGGTGCGCGATGGCGAGGTGGTAAGCGCCGGCCAGGTATTGATCCGCCTGAAGGAAACCCCGTTGCGCGGGCAGATGCAGTCTTTGCGCAGCCAGTTCATTGCGTCCCGGGCCAGCGAAGCGCGCTTGAGTGCCGAGAGCGAAGGCTTGTCGGCCATCGTCTTCGGCCCCGAACTGCTGAACGAGCCTGAGGCCGCCGCCACCTTGAGCCTGCAACGGCAACTGTTCAGCAGTCGCGCCCAGGCCCTGGCCACGGAGCAGCAAGGCCTGCGGGAAACCATCGCCGGGGCCGAGGCACAATTGCGCGGCACCCGGGAATCCCAGGCCAGCAAAGTGCTGCAACGCACCGCGATGAATGAACAACTGCAAGGCCTGCGCGAGCTGGCGCGGGACGGCTACATTCCGCGCAATCGGCTGCTGGAAAATGAACGGCTGTATGCCCAGCTCGACGGTGCGATTGCCGAGGATTTCGGCCGCATCGGCCAGTTGCAACGGCAAGTCCTTGAACTGCGCCTGCGCATCCGCCAGCTCGGCGAAGACTTCCAGAAAGACCTGCGCGGCCAACTGGCCGAAACCCGCACCCGCAGCGACGACTTGCGCAACCGGTTGGCCTCGGCCGAATTCGAACTGGCCAACAGCCTGGTGCGCGCGCCGGCGACTGGCGTGGTGGTGGGGCTGGAGGTGTACACCGAAGGCGGCGTGATCAAGCCCGGCCAGGCGCTGATGGACATCGTGCCCCAGGGCGAACCACTGCTGGTGGAAGCGCGGGTGCCTGTGCAGATGGTCGACAAGGTGCACCCGGGCTTGCCGGTGGAGTTGCTGTTCTCGGCGTTCAACCAGAGCACCACCCCACGCATTGCCGGTGAAGTGACGCTGGTGTCGGCCGACCGCCAGGTCGACGAGCGCACCGATGAGCCGTATTACACCTTGCGCGCCCAGGTCAGTGCAGCTGGCATGCGCCAGCTCGACGGCTTGCAGATTCGCCCGGGCATGCCGGTGGAAGCGTTCGTCAAAACCGGTGAGCGCTCGATGCTCAACTACCTGTTCAAACCCTTGATGGATCGGACTCACATGGCGTTGGTGGAAGAATGAAGGCGCTGTTATTCGGTCTGTGTTGTGCCTGCAGTGGATCGGTTCAGGCGCTGGGATTGCTCGACGCCTATGACTTGGCCCTGCGCAACGATCCGACGTTTCAGGCGGCAATCCAGGAGCGCGAGGCCGGCGAGGAAAACCGCATCATCGGCCGCGCCGGGCTGTTGCCGAACCTGTCCTGGAGCTACAACAACTCGCGCAATGAATCCGAAGTCACCCAGTCGACGGCGGTGGGCAACGTCACCAGCGACCGCGATTACCGCAGCTATGCCTCGACCCTGACCCTGCAACAACCGCTGCTCGATTACGAAGCCTATGCGCGCTATCGCCAGGGTGCAGCGCAGGCGCTGTTTGCCGATGAACGCTTTCGCAGCAAGAGCCAGGAACTGGCCGTGCGGGTGTTGAGCGCCTACAGCCAGGCATTGCTGGCCCAGGAGCGGATCGAGCTGAGCCGCGCCCAGAAACGCGCGTATGCCGAGCGCCTGCAACTCAATGAACGGCTGCTCAAGGGCGGCGAGGGCACCCGCACCGATGTGCTGGAAACCCAGGCACGCCTGAGCCTGGCCCAGGCCGAAGAGATCGAATCCCTGGACACCCAGGACGCAGCCTTGCGCGAGCTGGAAGCGATTGTGGGCCAGCCGTTGCAGATAGACGAGTTGGCGCCGCTGACTCGCCAGTTCGAGATCCCGCCGCTGGCGCCCAACCGTTTCGAGACCTGGCGGGAAATGGCGATGGCCAACAACCCGGAGCTCAAATCCCAGCACCACGCGCTGGACGTCGCCGAATACGAAGTGGAGCGCAAGCGCGCCGGGCACATGCCCAAGGTCAGCCTGTATGCGAGCAGCCGCCAGACCAGCTCGGATTCGGAAAGCAGCTACAACCAGAAGTACGACACCAACAGCGTCGGCATCCAGGTCAGCCTGCCGCTGTTCGCCGGTGGCTCGGTGTCGGCGTCAACCCGTCAGGCCGCCAATCAACTGTCCCAGGCCCAATATGAACTGGACGCGCAGACCGCCAGGACGCTGATCGAACTGCGCAAGCAATTCAACCTCAACACCAGCGGCGCGGCCAAAGTGCGGGCGTATGAACTGGCGGTCAGCTCGGCCACCGCCCTGGTGACGGCGACGAAGAAAAGCGTGACCGGTGGCGAGCGCGTCAACCTCGATGTGCTGGATGCCGAGCAGCAACTGTTCACGGCACGCCGCGACCTGGCGGATGCGCGGCATGCGTATCTGCTGGCGCGGATACAACTGAAGTATTTTGCAGGGTTGCTGAACGAGCAGGACCTGCGGGCGTTGGCGGGGTATTTCCAGCCATCGGCATGATGGCTATATCGGCTAACACACCGATCCACTGTGGGAGCTGTCGAGCCTTGGCGAGGCTGCGATGGCGGCGGGACTGATGACATTTTTCTGTCTGACCCACCGCCATCGCGGCCTCGCTAAAGCTCGACGGCTCCCACATTTTGATCTTTGCAGTGCTGGGGACTTACCGCCGGGCCAGTAGCACACCCGATTCCATATGGTGCGTCCACGGGAACTGGTCAAACATGGCGCACTGGGTAATCCGGTGCGTGTCATGCAGTTGCGCAATGTTCGCCGCCAACGTCTCCGGGTTGCAGGAGATGTACAGGATGTTCTCGAAGCGCCGGGTCAGCTCGCAGGTGTCCGGGTCCATGCCGGCACGCGGCGGGTCGACGAACACGCTGCCAAACTCGTAGCTCTTGAGGTCGATGCCGTGCAGGCGGCGGAACGGCCGCACTTCATTCAAGGCCTCGGTCAGCTCTTCGGCAGACAAACGCACCAGGGTGACGTTATCCACCGCGTTTTCATCGAGGTTGCTCAGCGCCGCGTTCACTGAAGTCTTGCTGATCTCGGTGGCCAGCACTTTGCGCACGCGAGTGGCCAGGGGCAGGGTGAAGTTGCCGTTGCCGCAGTACAGCTCCAGCAAGTCATCACTGCGATCGCCCAGGGCTTCGAATGCCCAGTTGAGCATCTTCTGGTTCACCGTGCCGTTGGGCTGGGTGAACGCGCCTTCAGGCTGGCGATAGCTGAAGGTGCGACCGCCGACGTCGAGTTTCTCGACCACGTAATCGCGGCCGATCACATCGCGCTTGCCCTTGGAGCGGCCGATGATGCTGACGTTCAGGTCCGCCGCCAGCTTGTTCGCCGCCGTATGCCAATGCTCGTCCAGCGGGCGGTGATAGCACAGGGTAATCATCGCGTCGCCGGCCAGAGTGGTGAGGAACTCCACCTGGAACAGCTTGTGGCTCAGGGCGGCGCTGGCTTGCCAGGCGGCCTTGAGTTGCGGCATCAACTGGTTGATGCGCAGGCTGGCAATCGGAAACTCTTCAATGAGGATCGGTGTGCGCTTGTCCTCCTGGGAGAACATTGCGTAGTGGCGCTGACCCTCTTCGCGCCACAGGCGGAACTCCGCCCGCAGGCGGAAGTTCTGCAACGGCGAGTCGAAAACCTGAGGCTCTGGCGCGTCGAATGGCGCCAGCAGGTCACGCAGGCGCGTGACCTTTTCTTCCAGTTGAACGGTGTAGCTTGCGGCGTCAAAAGTCATGCGTTGAACCAGCCCAGCTTGATCACAAACAGAATCGACAGGATCACCAGCGCCGGGTTCAGCTCACGGTAGCGGCCCGAAAGCAGCTTGATGGCGGTCCAGGCGATGAAACCGAAGGCAATGCCGTTGGCGATGGAATAAGTGAATGGCATCGCCAGGGCGGTGATCACCACCGGTGCGGCGACGGTGATGTCGTCCCAGTCGATTTCGGCCAGGCCCGAGGTCATCAGTACGGCCACGAACAGCAGCGCCGGTGCGGTGGCGAAGGCCGGAACGCTGGCCGCCAGTGGCGAGAAGAACAGCGCCAGCAGGAACAGGATCGCGACCACCACGGCGGTCAAACCGGTACGGCCACCGGCGCTCACGCCCGCCGCCGATTCGATGTAGCTGGTGGTGGTCGAGGTGCCCAGCAGCGAGCCGGCCATGGCCGCCGTACTGTCAGCGATCAGCGCACGGCCCATTTTCGGCATGTGGCCGTCCTTGCCCATGAGACCCGCGCGCTTGGCGACGCCGATCAGGGTGCCGGAGTTGTCGAACAGGTCGACGAACAGGAACGCGAAAATCACGCTCACCAGGCCGATGTCCAGGGCGCCCTTGATGTCCAGTTGCAGGAAGGTCGGGGCCAGCGAAGGTGGCATCGACATCACGCCGCCGAACGGGGTGAAGCCCAGCACGATGGAGGCGATGGTCACCACCAGGATGCCGATCAATACCGCGCCGCGCACTTTCAGGGCTTCCAGCGCAACGATCAGCGCGAAGCCGAGGGTGGCGAGGATCGGCGCGGGTTGTTTCAGGTCGCCCAGGCCCACCATGGTGGCCGGGTTGCTGACCACGATGCCGGCGTTGTGCAGGGCGATCAGCGCCAGGAACAGGCCGATACCCGCCGCAATCGCCGAGCGCAGGGGCAGCGGGATGCTGTTGATGATCCATTCGCGGATGCGGAAGATCGACAGCAGGAAGAACAGCACCGCCGAGATGAACACCGCACCCAGCGCCACTTGCCAGGTGTGGCCCATGTGCAGGACCACGGTGTAGGTGAAGAATGCGTTGAGGCCCATACCCGGTGCCAGGGCAATCGGGTAGTTGGCGATCAGGCCCATCACGGTGGAACCGATGGCCGCCGCGAGGCAGGTCGCAACAAAGACCGCGCCCTTGTCCATGCCGGTCTCGCCGAGAATGCTCGGGTTGACGAACAGGATGTAGGCCATGGCCAGGAAGGTGGTGACGCCCGCGAGAATCTCGGTGCGCACATTCGTGTTGTGTGCCTTGAGTTGAAACAGCTTTTCCAGCATGCCTGCTCCCTGTGACGCTATCTTGCGTCGTTATTTGTTGACCTCTAAGTCAAAGCACAAACTGCGCCAAGCGCCTGTGGTTCCAGAGAGGATCGGAAAAAGCGGCGCATCATACCAGCAGCCGAGGGCCAGTGGCGCATAGGCTTGATCATGGCCTTGAGGCATACTGCGCCGACGTTTATTACAGGGTCATCGACAGCATGAAAAAAGCCAGCGCCTGGAGTCTAGCTCTGTTCGGTTGCATCGGCCTGTGGCTCGGTGCGGCACCGGCGTGGGGCGCGCCTGCACCGGCGTTGAGCGAGGTGCGGGTATTCAAGGTTCAGTCGGCCAAGTGCACTGAAACCATTCCCGAGCGGGCCGACAGCACCCAGATGTGCACGCACCGCGGGCAGACACTGGTGTACGTGATGGAAGTCGGCCTGGGCAACAGCCCACAGGCATTTTTCGACGGCGCGTCGGTGCCCCGTATCAGCACCACCGCCATCTGTCAGGTGGGTTCCATCAGCCAGCCATGCAGCGGCGCGGGAACGTTGATGGGCTACATCTATACGTTCCAGCTGGATAATGTCGAAGCCGGCGGCACGTTCCAGTACAGCAACACCTCGATCAACCCACCGCGCAACCAGTTGGTCACCACCCTCGGCATTCGCTGATCGCCACCCATCAATTGCCTTGAACGCTCATAAACTCCGGAAGTCGGACCGCTAAGACGGCGACTTTTCTGAACGCCGCGATTGCACACCAATCCGTGAGGTGTTTATGAGCGCAACCCCCAATGGCGCGGCGGCCAAGCCGTTCGTCAGTCATCCGATACGCCTGACCCTCAATCGGGACCCCATCCAACTGGATGTATTGCCCTGGACCACCCTGCTGGACCTGCTGCGCGAGCAACTGGACCTGACGGGCACCAAGAAGGGCTGCGACCACGGCCAGTGCGGCGCCTGCACCGTGTTGCTCAACGGTAAACGGGTGAACGCCTGCCTGACCCTGGCGGTGATGTGCGACGGTGCCGAGTTGACCACCATCGAAGGCCTGGCCTCGGGCGACGACCTGCACCCGATGCAACAGGCCTTTATCAAGCACGATGCCTTCCAGTGTGGCTACTGCACGCCGGGGCAGATTTGCTCGGCGGTGGGCCTGGTCTGTGAAGGCCGCGCCCACGACACCGCGCAAATCCAGGAACTGATGAGCGGCAACCTGTGCCGCTGCGGCGCCTACAACAACATCCGCGATGCCATCGAAGAAGCCTTGCCGGTGTGTCGCGTGCAGGGAGGTGAGCAATGAATCCCTTCCATTACAGCAAGCCGGCCGACGTGCAGGAGGCGGTGCACCTGGTCAGCCCGGCGTCGCGGTTTATCGCCGGTGGCACCAACCTGCTGGACCTGATGAAAGAGAACATCAGCCGCCCGGAGCACCTGATTGATATCACCGGGCTGCCACTTCGCGACGTGGAAGAAACTCCCGGGGGCGGCTTGATGATCGGTGCCCTGGTGAGCAACGCCGACCTGGCCTGGCACCCGCTGATCGAGGAACGTTACCCGCTGCTGTCCCAGGCCATCCTCGCCGGCGCCTCGCCGCAATTGCGCAATATGGCCAGTACCGGCGGCAACCTGCTGCAACGCACCCGTTGCTACTACTTCTATGACGCTGCCGTGCCCTGCAACAAACGCGAGCCCGGCAGCGGTTGCCCGGCGCGGGTCGGTTTGAACCGCATCCACGCGATCCTCGGCGCCAGTGACCAGTGCGTTGCCACCCATCCTTCGGACATGTGCGTGGCCCTGGCCGCCCTGGATGCGCGGGTGCATGTGCAGGGCCGGGGTGGTGCGCGGGTCATCGAGTTCGCCGACTTCCACCGACTGCCAGGCGATGCACCCCAGCGGGATAACCAGTTGGCCGACGACGAACTGATCACCGCCATCGAGTTGCCTGCCGACCACCTGGCTGCCCACAGTCACTATCTGAAAATCCGTGACCGGGCTTCCTACGCCTTCGCCCTGGTATCCGTCGCGGCGGCGCTGGAGCTGGATGGCGATGTGATCGTCGACGCCCGCCTGGCCCTGGGCGGCGTCGCCCACAAGCCATGGCGTGATCGCGCGGTGGAAGCCGCGCTGATCGGCCAGTCCGTCAGCCGCGAAACTTTCAGCACTGCCGCTGAAACTCTGCTGCTGGACGCCGAGCCGCTGGAGCACAACGGCTTCAAGATCAAACTGGCACGCCGCGCGATCATTCGCGCCCTGAGCGATGCCGCTGTTGCAGGAGCCACGTCATGAGCGCAATCGGCAAACCGTTGGACCGGGTCGACGGTCTGCTCAAGGTCACCGGGCAAGCGCGCTATGCCGGTGAGTTTCCCGAGGATGGCTTGCTGCACGGCAGCGTGGTGTCGAGCAACATCGCCAAGGGCCGGGTCATCCGCATTGATGCGTCCCAAGCCCTGGCGCTGCCCGGTGTGGTGATGGTGCTCGATCACCTCAACCGCCCGAAACTGGCCAGCTACGACGACAGCTACGCCGATGCCGATGCCGCCGACGGCTCGCCGTTTCGCCCGCTGTACAACGACCGCGTGCTCTACAGCGGCCAGCCGTTGGCATTGGTGATTGCCGACAATCTGGAGCTGGCGCGCCACGCCGGTTCCCTGGTGCAGATCGAATACGCCGCCGAGCCTGCCGAGACTGATCTGCTGGCCTTGCAGGAGCAGGCGCACCCGTCGCCGCAAACACCGCCCAAGCCGCGCGGCAACTTCCAGGCCGAATGGACCGGCGCCGCCACGAGCCTGGATCTGCACTACAGCACGCCCATCGAACACCATAACCCCATGGAACCCCACGCCAGTACCGTGCTGTATCAGCCGGACGGCACCCTGCATATCCACGACAAGACCCAGGGCCCGCAGAACTGCCAGGCCTATGTGCAGAAAGTCTTCGGCCTGGATAAAAGCCAGGTGCGGATCTTCGCCGCGTTCGTCGGCGGCGCCTTTGGTTCCGGTCTGCGCCCGCAGTACCAGTTGCCGCTGGCAGTGATGGCATCGCTGGCCCTGAAGCGTTCGGTGCGCGTCACCCTCACGCGCCAGCAGATGTTCACCTTCGGTTATCGCCCGCGCACCTTGCAGCGCCTGCAACTGGGTGCTGCCGCCAATGGCCGCTTGCTTGCCCTGGGCCACACCGCCATCGGCCAGACCTCGCGCTTCGAGGACTTCAGCGAACACGTGGTGGAATGGAGCGGCATGCTCTATCACTGCGATAACGTGCTGCTGACCTACAAGCTGGTGCCGCTGGACGTGTTCACACCGCTGGACATGCGCGCCCCCGGCGCAGCGCTGGGGGTGATCGGCCTGGAATGCGCGATGGATGAACTGGCCTGCGCCCTGGGCATCGACCCGGTGCAATTGCGGCTGATCAACTATGCCGAGCGCAATCAGAATGAAGAAAAGCCCTGGTCCAGCAAAGCGTTGCGCGAATGCTACAGCGAAGGTGCCGAGCGTTTTGGCTGGAGCCAGCGCAACCCGGAGCCGCGAAGCATGCGCGATGGTCGCCAACTGGTTGGTTGGGGCATGGCCGGCGGGGTGTGGGAGGCCCTGCAAATGAAAGCCAGCGCCAAGGCGCGGATCGACCACCTGGGCAAGCTCACGGTCAGCAGTGCCACCACCGATATCGGCACCGGCACCTACACGGTCATGGCGCAGATCGCCGCCCAGGCCAGCGGCGTGCCGGTAGGCGATGTGACGTTCCTGCTGGGGGATTCATCGCTGCCGACGGCGCCATTGCAGGGCGGCTCGTTTACCGTGTCGTCGGTGGGCAGTGCGGTGCAACAGGCCTGTGAAGCGTTGAACGCCAAGCTGTTGGACATTGCGCGCAAGACGTACCCGGCGTTCAAAGACGCTGAGTCGGCGCGGTTTGAGAATGGCCAGATGCACGCCGGTGACCAGCGCATCTCCCTGGCGCAATTGGTTCAAGACAGCGGCGAGCAGGCGCTGGAAGTGCAGGTGGATTGCGAGCCGGGCAAACAGCGCGAAGGCTATGCCTCTGCCACGCATTCGGCGGTGTTTGTCGAAGTGCGGGTGGATGAGGACCTGGGCACCATCAAGGTCAGTCGGGTGGTCAGTGCGATTGCGGCCGGGCGGGTGGTCAATCCGAAGATGGCCCGCAGCCAGATTCTCGGCGGGGTGGTCTGGGGCATCGGCATGGCGTTGCATGAGGAGACCCAGGTCGATCACGCATTGGGTCGCTCCATGAACCACAGCCTGGCCGAATACCACATTCCGGTAAACGCGGATATCGGCGAGATTGATGTGCTGTTTGTCGAAGAACGCGACGAGATCGTCAACGCCCTTGGGTCCAAGGGCGTCGGCGAGATCGGGATAGTCGGGGTGGCGGCGGCGGTGGCCAACGCGGTGTATCACGCCACCGGCAAGCGGGTGCGGGACTTTCCCGTCACCCTCGACAAGGTCTTCTAAACCTTGGCGGGTTCTTCCACCGGCACATGCATGCGGTCGCGGTTGGCCAGGGTCGGGAACAGTTTGATCCAGACCCCGGTCACTACCAGCGTGCCAATGCCGCCCATGACCACGGCGGGCACGGTGCCGAACCAGTGGGCGGTGATCCCGGACTCGAACTCGCCCAACTGATTCGACGCGCCGATAAACAGCCCGTTGACCGCGCTCACCCTGCCGCGCATTTCGTCCGGGGTTTCCAGTTGCACGAACGAGGCGCGGATCACCATGCTGATCATGTCCGCTGCGCCCAATACCACCAGCACCGCCAGGGAGAACCAGAACGAGGTCGACAGGCCGAACGCGATGGTGGCTACGCCAAACACCCCGACCGCCGTAAACATGATCCGCCCCACATGCCGGTCGACGGCAAACCGCGCCAGCCACAACGACATCAACAACGCCCCGACCGCTGGCGCCGAGCGCAGCAGCCCAAGGCCCCACGGCCCGGTCAGCAAAATGTCCTTGGCGAACACCGGCAGCAAGGCCGTGGCGCCGCCCAGCAATACGGCGAACAGGTCCAGGGAAATCGCGCCGAGGATGTCCGGCCGACTGCGGATAAAACGAATCCCGGCCAGCAACGAATCCATGGTCGCCTTGGCCTTGTTCAGCGGCGTCTGGCGCGCGGGCAGGTTGAGGGTCAGCACGCAGGCGATCAGGTACAGCACCACCGTGGGGCCGTAGACCCAGACACTGCCAAAGGCGTACAGCAGACCGCCCAGCGCCGGCGCCACGATGGTGGCCAATTGCTGCGCCGACTGCGACGACGCCACCGCGCGGGGGAACAGCGCCGTGGGCACGATGCTCGGAAGCAGGGCCTGGGTGGTGGGCATTTCAAACGAGCGGGCTGCGCC
The DNA here is from genome assembly GCF_013385495.1 of Pseudomonas sp. F8002. Lineage (NCBI taxonomy): Bacteria > Pseudomonadati > Pseudomonadota > Gammaproteobacteria > Pseudomonadales > Pseudomonadaceae > Pseudomonas > Pseudomonas sp. F8002. The sequence continues at coordinate 39,723 of NZ_JACAPW010000007.1, forward strand.
CAGCAGGAATGCCAGGATAAAAATCATCTCGCGGGTGACATTGCCGGTCAGTCCGCCGATTGCCAGGGATAGCGCGATCAACGCCTGTACGGTCTGGCAGATGGCTGCGACCTTGCGCCGTTCATAGCGGTCGGCCACATGGCCGGTGTGCAGCATGAACAGTACCCGCGGTACGAACTCCACCAGGCCGACCAAACCCAGGTCCAGCACGTTGCCGGTCAGTTGGTAGAGGTTCCAGCCGATGGCCACGGTGAGCATCTGGAAGCCGCTGGCGGTAAAGATCCGCGCCAGCCAGAACGCGATGAAAGGGCGGTGGTGACGTAACAGCAGCGCGGGTTCACTGGGCATCGGGGAGACAGGTCTGGGTGGGGGAACGGTGAGGTTATCACCAACTTGTAACCAATAGTTGCGTAGGTGGGTTGGGGGGTATGAGATATGTTCAGTCTGGCTAAATCGGCATCCTTGCCG
>NZ_JACAPW010000007.1:40217-40451 GCF_013385495.1 Pseudomonas sp. F8002
TCAAAATCAAAAGCAAGAGCACAGCGGCCTCCCGGCCGGCTTGAGTGTTAAAAGCAAAAGCAAAGACCAGAGCGAAAACAGATCTGCTTTTCTGTGGGAGCGGGCTTGCTCGCGAAAAACCTGAGAGCGCCGCGTTCATTCAGAATGCCCGCGTCATCGTTAACGACCTTCGCGAGCAAGCCCGCTCCCACATTTGAACCGTGCCCGCTTTAGCTTTTGATTTGGCTTTTAAAC
>NZ_JACAPW010000069.1:0-1945 GCF_013385495.1 Pseudomonas sp. F8002
AATTGAAGCGCGCCTGAACGCCATGGCGGCGGTGCGCGAGGCCGTGGTGTTGGCCCAGGAGGGGCTGAACGGCCAGCAATTGGTGGCTTACGTGATCCCGGCGCAAGGTGCCGAGGATGCAGGCGCCCTCAAGGCGCAGTTGAAAGCGGACCTGCCGGACTACATGGTACCGACGCACCTGCTGTTCCTGAATGAATGGCCACTGACCGCCAACGGCAAGCTCGACCGCAAGGCCCTGCCGCAGCCGGACGCAAGCCAGGTACAGCACGAGTACGTGGCGCCGCAAAGCGCGCTGGAACAGCAAATCGCAACTGTCTGGCAAGACGTGCTGAAACTGGAGCGGGTTGGTCTCACCGACAACTTCTTCGAACTGGGTGGCCATTCATTGCTGGCTACACAGATGGTGTCGCGCATCCGCCAACACCTCGGCATGAACCTGCAACTGCGCAAGCTGTTCGAAAATGCCAGCCTCGAGGCTTGCGTGGCTGCGCTTGAGCCAATCCAGGCGGCGATGCCTGCGCGCATTCCAAGGGTGCCGCGTGATCAACCGTTGCCCCTGTCCTACGCCCAGCAACGCCAGTGGTTCCTTTGGCAAATGGAACCCTCCAGTGCGGCGTACCACATCCCTGCGGCGCTAAGGATTCATGGCCACCTGGATTTGAAGGCGTTGCAACGCAGCTTAAGCGCACTGGTGCAGCGTCACGAGAGTTTGCGCACGACCTTTGTCCAGAAGGACGAGCGTGCGTTCCAGGTTATCCATGCCGAGTCCGGTCCGCTGCTGACGCCGCAGTTTCTCGATCTGACCTCGGCCAACCAGGCCGAGCAGATCCAGGCTTTTGTTCGCGATCAGATCAGCCGGCCGTTCGACCTGCAGAACGGTCCGCTGCTGCGGGTCGGGCTGCTGCAGGTGGCCGCCGATGAACAGGTGCTGGTGCTGACCCAGCATCACATCGTCTCCGATGGCTGGTCGATGCAGGTGCTGGTGCAGGAACTGATTGAGCGTTATGCCGCCTATAGCCAGGGTGGATCGGTTGAACCGGTGGAGTTACCGATCCAGTATGCCGATTACGCGGTGTGGCAACGCCAATGGATGGACGCCGGTGAGCGTGAGCGGCAGCTGGCTTACTGGACCAACGTCCTCGGCGCTGAACAGCCATTGCTGGAGCTGCCTGCGGACCGTCCGCGACCGGCACGCCAGAGCTTTGCCGGCGCCCGTCTGGCCGTCCAGTTACCGCAGGCATTGGGCCAGCAGCTGCGGCAACTGGCGCTGGGTGAAGGTTGCAGCCTGTTCATGCTGTTGCTGGCTTCGTTCCAGGGCCTGCTGCACCGTTACAGCGGCCAGTCGGACATCCGCGTGGGCGTACCGATTGCCAACCGCAACCGGGTCGAGACCGAAGGCCTGATCGGGTTCTTCGTCAATACCCAGGTGCTCAAGGCCGAAGTCGATCCGCAGCAGCGTTTCAGCGAACTGCTGCAACAGGTCAAGACGGCGGCACTGGGCGCCGAGGCGCATCAGGACCTACCGTTCGAGCAATTGGTCGAAGCCTTGCGCCCTGAGCGCAACCTGAGCCATAGCCCGTTGTTCCAGGTGTTGTACAACCACCAGAGCGCCGGCCGCCAAGCCATCCCGCAACTGCCGGGGCTGGTGATCAAGGCCCAGGAGTGGGAAAGCCGTACCGCCCAGTTCGACTTGACCCTCGACACCCTGGACGCCGACGGCGAGCTCAGTGCAACCCTCACTTACGCCACCGACCTGTTCGACGCAAGCACTGCACAGCGTATGGCCGCTCACTGGCTGAACCTGCTGCACGGTATCGTCGCCGATCCGCAACGGCGCATCGGGGAATTGCCGCTGCTGGACGCGACCGAGCAACAGCACAACATCGCCCAGTGGAACCCCGGCCCGCGCAGCTTCCCAAGCGACACCTGCGCCCATCAACTGATC
>NZ_JACAPW010000070.1:0-380 GCF_013385495.1 Pseudomonas sp. F8002
CAAAACCGCTTTCGACTGGTATTCGCTTAGGTTTTTCATGAGGGAGAACGCGATACGCGCCAGCTTGCGAGCGATGATAACCAAGGCCTGAGTCGTTTTCAGGCCTCTGGCCAGATAGCCTTCATAGAGCGGTTTCCAAGCGTTTGACTTGATACCTGCTGACGCCGCGTTATGCAGCAATCGACGGATCTCCGAGTCTCCTTTTTTGCTCAGTGAGCGACGTCCGCTCATTTGCCCCGAGTCAGATACTCTCAAGTCCATTCCCAGGAACGCTATATAGGCATCGGCACTTTCAAACTCGCCTCGTTGAAACGCCATCGTGAGCGCCACCGCAGTGAGAAAACCAATCCCCTCAACAGCTTGGCAGCGTTTGATCTGAT
>NZ_JACAPW010000071.1:0-1538 GCF_013385495.1 Pseudomonas sp. F8002
CATGCCGACGCCGCCGCCGTGGTGCAACGAAACCCAGGTCGCGCCGCTGGCGGTGTTGAGCAAGGCGTTGAGCAGTGGCCAGTCGGACACGGCGTCGGAACCGTCCTGCATCGATTCGGTTTCACGGTTGGGGCTGGCCACCGAGCCGGAGTCCAGGTGGTCGCGGCCGATCACGATGGGTGCCGACAGCTCGCCGCTGCGCACCATTTCGTTGAATGCCAGGCCGAGCTTGGCGCGCTGGCCCAGGCCAACCCAGCAGATACGCGCCGGCAGGCCCTGGAAGCTGATGCGCTCGCGGGCCATGTCCAGCCAGTTGTGCAGGTGCGCGTCGTCCGGGATCAGCTCTTTGACTTTGGCGTCGGTCTTGTAGATGTCTTGCGGGTCGCCCGACAGCGCAGCCCAACGGAACGGGCCGATGCCACGGCAGAACAACGGACGGATGTAGGCCGGGACGAAACCCGGGAAGTCGAAGGCGTTTTCCACGCCCACTTCTTGCGCCATCTGACGGATGTTGTTGCCGTAGTCGAACGTCGGGATGCCTTGTTTCTGGAACTCGAGCATGGCCTTGACGTGCACGGCCATCGACTGCTTGGCGGCCTTGATCACTTCGGCCGGTTCGGTCTTGGCGCGGGCGCGGTATTCGTCCCAGGTCCAGCCGGCGGGCAGGTAGCCGTTGAGCGGGTCGTGGGCGCTGGTCTGGTCGGTGACCATGTCCGGGCGCACGCCACGCTTGACCAGCTCCGGAAGGATTTCAGCGGCGTTGCCCAGCAACGCGATGGAGATCGCCTGGCCGGCCTTGGTGTATTTGTCGATGCGCGCCAGGGCGTCGTCGAGGTCGGTGGCTTGTTCGTCGACGTAGCGGCTGCTCAGGCGGAAGTCGATGCTGACCTGCTGGCATTCGATGTTCAGCGAGCAGGCACCGGCCAGGGTCGCGGCCAGTGGCTGTGCGCCGCCCATGCCGCCGAGGCCGGCGGTCAGGACCCAACGGCCCTTGAGGTCATCGTTGTAGTGCTGGCGACCGGCTTCGACGAAGGTTTCGTAGGTGCCCTGCACGATGCCCTGGCTGCCGATGTAGATCCAGCTGCCGGCGGTCATCTGGCCGTACATGGCCAGGCCCTTGGCATCCAGTTCGTTGAAATGCTCCCAGCTCGCCCAGTGCGGTACCAGGTTGGAGTTGGCGATCAGCACGCGCGGGGCGTTGCTGTGGGTCTTGAACACGCCGACGGGTTTGCCGGATTGCACCAGCAGGGTTTCGTCGTCGTTGAGGTTGGTCAGGCTTTCGACGATCTTGTCGTAGCATTCCCAGTTACGTGCCGCACGGCCGATGCCGCCGTACACCACCAGTTCTTTCGGATTTTCGGCAACCTGCGGGTCGAGGTTGTTCATCAACATGCGCAGCGGCGCTTCAGTCAGCCAGCTTTTGGCGGTCAGCGTGTTGCCGCGTGCGGCACGGATTTCAACGTCACGGTATTGGGTAGGCTTGGTCACAAAAAAATCCTCAACGATCAATGCGCGAACATTGATGGGTGCGAAGAGGA
>NZ_JACAPW010000072.1:0-430 GCF_013385495.1 Pseudomonas sp. F8002
CGCGATGGTCAGTTGGATGCGCATGCTGCCGCCGCATTACATGTTTGAGTTGCTCGGGGAAATCACCACCGAGGTGTTGCTCAACCTGCTGTTGCTGAGAATCAACAATCCTTTGGCAATCGCCTCATGACTGAGCTTCAGGAGCGCTCCAAGCTCGGCTTGGGAGAGGTACTGCAGGAGCTTTTCGCTGTTGGGCTTGATGTCTGCCAACCACTGGTACAGCTGCGCAATACCGTCCCAGAGGCCGTAAAGCACGTTTTCAAAGCCCCGCGCATAAGCCAGTTGCAGCGAGGTGTAGCGCTCGCCATAACCCGCCTTGGCATAGCTCTCCCATATCGGCTTGAACGTGCTCGTCCACTGACCGCGCAAGTTGCCTTCCAGCGAGCTGATCTCGGACTGATAGGAGGCATACAGTGCCTTGATGTGATCC
>NZ_JACAPW010000008.1:0-17022 GCF_013385495.1 Pseudomonas sp. F8002
GGAGTGCGGGCATGCCGAGCCTAGGCGAGGCACCGAGTGGTGGGGCAAAGCGTTTTTTGGTTACTTTTTTAGGCGTTTGTAAAAAAGTGACCCGCTGTAAGAGCGGAACCATAGGTGGCCGTTACCGAAGAAACGGATATACCCCCCCATCTCAAGACCCCACCAAAGGCAACGAAAAACTGAACACCGCCCCACACGGCTCCAGATTCTGCGCCCAGATATCCCCCTGATGCCGACCAATGATGTTCTTGCACAACGCCAGCCCAATCCCGTTACCACCCACCTTCGACGAAAAGAACCCGTCAAAGATTTTCTCCCGCGCCACAGCCTGAATCCCGCGTCCACAATCCTCAACACTCAACCGCGCCACGTTTCCATCACGGCAGGCATGCAGCCGCAGCACCCGACGTTCGACGGGCAGCTCGCTCATCTCTTCAATAGCATTGAATGCCAGGTTCAGAATCACCTGCCCGATCAGCACTTTTTCACAAAGCACCATCAGCGGTTCAATACTGGGGAACAGTTCCAGCCGTACCTGACTCGGCTCGGCCCGCAGGCTGATGAAATATCGGGTTTCCTGCAGCAACTCATTGAGGTCCACCCACTCCGCGCTCTGCTCCAGCTTGACCACATAATCACGCACACTCTTGATGATCGTTGACGCATGCTCGACCTGCCGCACGGCACTTTGCAGCCCCCAGTTCACCCCCTGGTCGGCACTGCGGGTATCGCCCAGACGAATCAAAACCCCCTCGATAAAGTTGCGCGTGGCCGCCAGTGGCTGGCTCAACTCATGAGCAATCGCCACCGCCATCTCGCCCATGGCGTTGTATCGGGCCAGGTATTCAAGCTGCTGTTCACTGACACGCCGGGCTTCCTCGGCGCGGATCAGGTCCCGCTTCACCTTGTCTTCCCGGGAAATATCCCGGAACTGCACCATCAGCACGTCGCGCCCGTCCAGGTGCACCAGCGTCGCGACCGCTTCCGAAAGAATCTCCACCCCGGCCTTGGAGCGATAACACCACTCGATGGTGCGCTGGCCACTGCGGGCCGCGCGCTCGAGCCAACGCAGGCCGATGGAGCGCTTGTACTTCGGTGCGTCCCGGGTCATGTCCGGGGCCTTGAGCGGGATCAGTTCTTCCAGGGTAAACCCCAGCGCCGACAGCGCCGCGGTGTTGGCCCAGAGGATGTCCTTGCTCTGCGCATCGTGAAGGATGGTGCAGATCGGCATGGCTTCGATCAGGGTGTGGAAATCATTGTTATTGGGTAGGTACATCGCGTAGCCCTTGGCGGTGGAGGGGACGACTACGGTGGCAAGTTATACCGGTTTGCATCCGGGGGCACGCTCAGAAGTAATCGGGGGCGCACTAGGGGATTTCTTTAGCCGGTGGGCTGCACGCCCCAATAGTTGACGGTGGTCGGGCTTTTTACACTGGACCTATCACCGCCCGACACGGCGTCCATAACAACTACAACGGAGAAAGCCCATGCTGCGTTCGGCCCTCGTGCAACCAGACGCTTTACCCGACGTGCAGCCCGCGCTGTTCCAGCAGGTGCTCGATGAAGTGCGCCAGCGCCGCGACGAGTTCGACGCCGGCTCCCACGTGCCACGGGACATGATCGAACGCTTCAAGCAGGTGGGCATCTACCGGGCGGCCACGCCCCGTTGTTTCGGCGGCGATGCCCTGGCCCCCGCAACGTTCTTGCAGATGATCGAGCGCATATCCGAAGCCGATGGCTCTGCCGGCTGGGTTGCCAGCTTCGGCAGCGCCGGGGTGTATCTTGCGGCCTTGCCCCAGGAAACCCTCGCCGAACTGTACGCCGACAGCCCCGACCTGGTGTTTGCCGGTGGCCTGTTCCCGTTGCAGCCGGCGGAAACCGTCGAGGGCGGCTGGCAGGTCAACGGCACCTGGAAGTTTGCCAGCGGCTGCAAAGGCGCCGACCTGCTGGGCGTGGGCATCGGTGCGGCGGGCGGCAAGCCACGCACTGCCGTGTTCAAGCCCGGCCAGGTTGAAATCATCGAAAACTGGGACGTGGTCGGCCTCAAGGGCACCGGCAGCCATGACCTGCGAGTTACCGACCAATACATCGACGAGCGCTGGACCTTCATCCGTGGCGGCGCCGCCACCATCGACGAGCCGCTGTTTCGTTATCCCTCGATTGCCTACGCCGCCCAGGTGCTGGCGGTGGTCAACCTCGGCCTGGCCCGCGCGGCCCTCGATGAAATCAGCGCCATGGCCAGCGGCAGCGGCATCACCGGCGCACCGAAACTGGCGGACCGCGCCTACGTGCGCATCGAAATCGCCAAGGCCGAAGCCCGGCTGAGCGCCGCTCGGGGCTTTTTCTACGGCGCCACCGAACAAGTGTGGAACTCGATCCTCGCCGGCAACCCGGTCACGGCCGAGCAAACCAGCTTGCTGCGCCTGACCGCCATTCACGTGTCCCAGGCCGGCGCCGCCGTGGTGCAGAGCGCCTACAGCCTGGCGGGCACCACCGCGATCTACCTGCGCCACCCGCTGCAGCGCTACCTGCGCGACGCCATGGTGGTGACCCAGCACGCCTTCCTCAGCGAAGGCCTGTACGACGGCGCGGGCTCGGTGTTCCTCGGCGTTCCTCCATTTCCTGGCTACATCTGACTTTCAAGGATCAACCCATGTCCCAAGCCACTCAAGAACCGCTGCGCGTCGTCTTCTGCATCGGCATCACCCAGAACTTTTTCGACCTGCCTACCGGCGAAGGCCTGAGCGTTTGGAAAGGCTTCAGCCAGATGATGGGCGACCTCGGCGCCATGCCGGGCATCAACGTGCTGGGGGCGATGGATGACGACCGCTTGATGGTCGGCCCGTCGACCACCTCGCCGTGGACCGTCTACATCATGGCCGACGTTGACTGCCACCAGTCGGTGATCGACGCCTGCAACCTGTTCCGTACCACGCCGGTGGGTGAATACAGCCTGTGGCGCTACGCCAAGGTTGAAGCGCGGATCGGCCGCCCGCTGACCATTCCCGAAGCGGCCAGGGTGTGAGCCATGGACCTGTTGCAGCGTGTTGAAACCCTTGAAGGGGAGAGCCAGGTAAGGCGCTTGATGGCGCGCTACATGGACCTGTGCGACGTGCCCCGGGCGGCGACCAACGTTCGCGAGTTGGCCGAGCTGTTCACCGTGGATGCGGTGTGGGAAGGCATTGGCACAAGTACCGCGCAGACCTTCGGCCAGCATCGGGGGCGCGACGCGGTGGCGGCGTTTGTCGGCAGCTACCTGCCACCGTCGGAACACTTTGCGCTGAACCTGCATTACCTCACCAGTGAGTCGATCCAGGTAGACGGCAGCGCGGCTGCAGGGCAGTGGATCATGCAACAGATTTCCACCTACGCGGACCAGCGCAGCGAGTTGTTCGGCACGCGGCTGACCATCGATTTTCGCCGTGTCGACGGCACCTGGCTGATCGCGCATTTCCGTACGCAGCGCCTGTTCAATAGCATGTTGGGGGTGAACCCATGAGTACCTTCGTCAGCGAATTTTTACTCGGTGGTGGCGGCCGACGCGTGGCCATCAAGGATTCCATCGACATCGCCGGGTATCCGACCCGCTCGGGCAGTCGTGCCTTTGCCGATGCTCCGCCGGCGACGCGGCATGCGCACGTGGTGCAGGCGGTCCTGGATGCCGGCTGGCAGATCGTCGGCAAGACCAGCCTGCATGAACTGGCATTTGGCGTCACCGGCATCAACGACTGGAGCGGTACGCCCGTCAATCCCCAGGCGCCAGACCGCGTGCCGGGCGGCTCCTCCAGCGGTTCGGCCGCGGCGGTTGCGGCGGGCCTGGCGGATATCGCCATTGGTACCGACACCGGCGGCTCGGTGCGGGTGCCGGCGGCGTGCTGCGGGATTGCCGGGTTGAAACCGACCTATGGCCGAGTCAGCCGCATTGGCGCGCAACCGGCGGTATCCAGCCTCGATTGCGTCGGGCCGTTTGCCGCGAACATGCAGGACCTGATTGCCGCGATGCAGGTGATTTGCCCGGGTTTCCAGGCACAGGCGGCGCCGTCCGGCAGCGTGCCGGTGGGCTTTCTGGATGTGGCCTGTGAGCCATGGCTGAAGGCGAGCCTGATGGCTGCCGTCGACGCGGCCGGCTGGCGTCAGCAGCGTCTGCATCTGGACGACTTTGACACGGCGTTCGGCGCCGGCCTTACGGTGATTAACGTCGAAAACTGGGCAGCCTTCGGTCACCTCACCGGCAAGGGCCTGATCGGTGCGGATGTCGAACAACGCTTGTTGGCTGCCAGCCGCACCAGCGCTGCTGATTTGGCCGCAGCCGAAGTCGTGCGCACCCGCTTCAGTCATCAGGTGGACGCCGCGCTCGAAGAATTCTCCGTGTTGCTGCTGCCGACGATGCCAGACCTGCCGCCGACCCTGGCCGAAGCCCGCAACGGCAGCCAGGCCGTGGCCCGCATGACGCCATTGGTGCGGCCATTCAACCTCAGCGGCCACCCGGCGTTGACGGTGCCGGTGACCCTGGCCGACAGCGGGCTGAAGGTGGGGCTGCAGATTGTCGGCCGTAAGGGCCAGGACGAATGGGTGTGTGCCCTCGGCGCACAACTGCAGCAGAGCATCACGGCTCGCCAATAAGAACAACGCCTTGAGGAGGGCTCCATGAGTACCCATGAATACCGGCTGATTGCCAAATCGAAAAGCCTCGACGAGTTGGTCAAGCACGATCGCGTCGACGTCTCGCTGTACAACGACCCGGCGCTGTTCGAGGCCGAACTGGAAAAGATCTTCTACCGCACCTGGGTCTGGGTCGCCCATGAAAGCGAAGTGCGCAACAGCGGCGACTTCAAGACCGCGACCATCGGCCGGCGCCCGGTGATTGTGGTGCGCGACAAGAAAGGCGCGATCAACGTGCTGGAAAACCGCTGCCGCCACCGTGGCGCCACGGTTTGCGAGAAGCACAAGGGCAACGCCACCGGCTTCACCTGCCCGTATCACAGCTGGTCCTATGGCTTGGACGGCAAGCTGCGGGCGCTGCCTTACCCGGACGGCTACGAAGGCATCCTGGAAAAGTCCGAGTTACCCCTGACCAGCCTGCGGGTGGACAGCTACGCCGGGATGGTATTCGCCAGCTACAACGACGATATCGAACCGTTGGCCGACTTTCTCGGCGGCGCCAAACACTGGATGGACCTGTTCATGAAGCAGGGCGCCGGCTACCCGATCAAGACCCAGGGCGAACACAAGTTCAGCTTCAAGGGCAACTGGAAGATCCAGCTGGAAAACACCACCGACGGCTACCACTTCCCGATCGTGCACAAGTCGTTCATGTCGTCGGTGGACGCCGAGACCTCGGAAATGCTCTCGTTCATGACCGACGAGCAGGCCGTCACCCATTCCCTGGGCAATGGCCACAGCGTGATGGTGATGGTGCCCGAGCATGTCGACCTGGACCACGACGACGGTACCGAGCAGTTGCAGGAGCGTTTCGCCCACGTCACCGAAGAACTGTCGAAAACCATGGAGCCGGCCCAGGTGCGACGCATCGTGCGCTCGCTGCACGGCGCCGGGTTCAACCTCAACCTGTTTCCCAATGTCGCCATGTCGATGTCGTTCTTCCGGGTGCTGCGCCCGGTGTCGGTCACCGAGACCGAAATCCGCCACGTCGCCCTGGGCATGGAGGGCGGCCCACAGGTTGCCAACCGCGAGCGCCTGCGCATCCACGAACACTTCCAGGGCCCGTTCGGCTTTGGCAGCCCCGACGACGCCGAGGCCTGGGACCGGGTGCAACGCGGCTCGTATGCCGGCGTGGACGCACCGATCCTGGTCAACCGTGGCCTGAACCGCGAAGTGCTGGCCGACAACGGCGACAAGGTATCCCACGCCACTGATGAAGGCGGCATGCGCGGGGCCTATGACATGTGGAAAAGGATGATGAGCCAATGAACACCCTGACTGGTTTTACCGCACCGCTGGCCCAGGCCATCGAATTCATCTGGCGTGAAGCCGAACTGCTGGACCACAAGGACTACGTGCAATGGGCCGCGTTGTGGAGCGAGAGCGGGCGCTACGTCGTGCCGATCGACCCGGACACCGAGGATTTTGAAGCCAACCTCAACTACGCCTATGACGATGCGCGTATGCGTGACCTGCGCATCGAACGGCTGACGGCGGGGTATTCACCGTCAGCGGTGGATGCGGCGAAAACCGTGCGCAGTGTTTCGCGATTCACCCTGGTGGAAGCGGCGGGCGAGGTGGTGGAGGTTAACTGTGCGCAGCTGCTCTATGCCTACAAGCGCGGGGTGCACACGCCGTTCGTGGCCGACCTGAATTACCGCATCCGGTTCAGCGCCGGGGTCGCGACCCTGGAGCGCAAGGTGGTGCGGCTGATCAATTCCACCGACAGCCTGAGTGCACTCGGCTTTCTGTTGTAAGCACGATTCAAACAACGACACAAAACCAATGTGGGAGCGGGCTTGCTCGCGAATGCGGTGGATCAGTCGCCACATGCATTGACTGACACACCGCATTCGCGAGCAAGCCCGCTCCCACAGTTGAGATGAGGACATCCTGATGAACCGAATCGCGCTTGTAACCGGCGCCTCCCGTGGCCTCGGCGAATGCATCGCCCGGCGCCTGCACGCCGCAGGCTACCGCGTGGGCCTGGCGGATGTGCACCTGGACGGCGTGCAGCGCCTGGCCTCTGAACTCGACAACCGCGGCGAAACCGCCGTCGCCATCGAGCTGGACGTGCGCAACAAGGCCGATTTTATTCGCGCCCGGGACCTGCTCAGCGAGCGCTGGGGCGGCACCGATATCCTGGTGAACAACGCCGGGGTGTCGAAAGTTGCGGCGCTGATGGACATCACACCCGAGGAATTCGACGAATCGATGGCGATCAACCTGCGGGGCACGTTCGTGGCCTGCCAGGTGTTTGGTGCGCATTTCGCCGAACGAGGGTTCGGGCGCATCGTCAATATCGCCTCCCTCGCCGGGCAAAACGGCGGCACTGCCACTGGCGCGCATTACGCCGCGGCCAAGGGCGGCGTGGCTACGCTGACCAAGGTCTTCGCCCGTGAACTGGCGCCCCGGGGCGTGACGGTCAACAGCATTTCGCCAGGCCCGCTTGATTTGCCGGTAGTGCGCGAAACCGTGGCGCCGGAGCGCCTGGAGCAGATCCTCAAGATTATCCCGACGGGCACCCTCGGCGACCCGCACACCATCGCCGACACCGTGCTGCTGTTGATCGCCGACCACGCCGCCTCGATCACGGGCGCGTGCTGGGACATCAACGGCGGGCTGTTCATGCGCTAGTCATCGCCGAAGAGAGTGGGCCTGCTGCGCAGTCCAGCGGGAGCAAGCTCCCTCGCCACAGGTTAGCGTTCAACCGAAACAACAGGATTCAGGTGCTGCAATGATGAAGGTGAAGATCGAACGCATCGTCGAGGAAGCGCTGGATATCCGTTCCTTTCGCCTCGTGCGCAGTGACGGCCAGCCCCTCGACAGTTATGAGCCCGGGGCCCATGTGGACCTTACCGGGCCAACCGGCGTCACCCGCCAGTATTCGCTGTGCAGCCCGCCCCACGATGGCCGCGCGTACCTGGTGGCGGTGAAGAAAGAGGCGCAATCCCGTGGCGGCTCCCTGGCCCTGCATGAGCAGGTGCAGGAGGGCATGGAGCTGGAGATGGGCGCGCCGCGCAACCTGTTCCGCCTCGACCCGGAGGCGCCGGCCCATGCCCTGTTTGCCGCCGGTATCGGGGTGACGCCGCTGTTGAGCATGGCCTATCGACTGGCCGACAGCGGCCAGCCGTGGCGCCTGCACTATTTTGCACGTTCAGCGCAGTACGCGGCGTTTACCCAGCTGTTGGCCGATACATTCGGCGAGCATGTGCAGTTTCACTATGGCGTCGAGCCGGGCGCGCTGGATGCGGCCTTGAGTACCTGCCTGGAGCAGGCGGGCGCGGCTGCCCACGTCTACACCTGCGGCCCCGCGCCGTTCATGCACAAGGTGGTGGAAGTGGCGGCCCGCAGCCGTCCCGAGGAAGCGATCCACCTGGAGCACTTCCAGGCCGACCCGGCGGTGAATGTCGGGCCCAGCAGTGGTTTCGAGGTGGAGCTGGCCAGCTCCGGCGTGGTGCTGCAAGTACCGGCGAATACCAGCCTGGTGGACGTATTGCAGGCCCACGGTTGCGACATCGACACCGAGTGCCGCGAAGGCATCTGCGGCACCTGCATTGTCGAGGTGCTGGAAGGCGTGCCCGAGCACCGTGACAATTGCCTGTCGACCAAGGAGAAGGCCGCCAACCGGCAGATTTGTGCGTGTGTTTCCCGGGCGGTATCCGCTCGTCTGGTATTGGATATTTGATCGGCGCTACCCGTAAGATTGCTGGGACCAAAAAAATAAAAAACGTGAGGCCTTGCGGTCATGATGAGTTCAACGGTGCAACGTAACGAATCGTTCGAGCGTTGGTTGCAGCAGGTTAACCAGGCCTGTGGACGCTTCGATGCCCGCGCCTTGGGCGCGGGGTTTTATGGGGAATTGAGCGAGTTTCGCAGCGGCGCGATCAAGCTCAGCGTGGTCGATATGGCCCAGGTGCATCTGTATCGCAGCAGCAAGGAAGTCAGTATCGGCAATGAAGGGCACTACTACGCGGTGTTCCAGTTGCAGGGCAGCGCGCAGCTGGAACAGGGCGACAACCGTGCGCAGCTGGGCTGCGGTGACATCGCCCTGATCGACGCCTGCCGCCCCAGTGACATGACCTACCACGACAACTCCCGGCAATTGTCGCTGATCCTGCCGCGCCAGGTGGTGGAGCGCGGTTCGCACTTCACGGCGGTCAACTGCGCGACGCGGATCTCGGCGCGCACGCCGTTGGCGCTGATGGCCAGCCAGATGGTGCTCGACACCCGCCAGCAAAACGACCTGGGCATGCAGGAAAGCGAAGCCGTGCTGGATGCATTGGTCAGCCTGCTGCTGCCGGGGATCAGCGCCCGGGACAACGGTGTGGACACCCAGGAACGGCAGTTTCGCAAGACCATCGCCTACATCGATGCGCACATCGGCGCCGAAGAACTCTGCCCGGAGCTGATCGCCCGGGAAGTCGGGGTGTCGGTGCGCGGGCTGTACCGGATGTTTTCCAAGCGCGGGCTGGTGGTGGCGCAATACATCAAGCACCGACGCCTGGATTTCTGCGCCGAAACCCTGCGCCATTCGCCGGCGGAGCAGAAGCTGTCGGCGCTGTGTTATGCCTGGGGCTTCTCCGACTCCAGCTACTTCTCATCGGCGTTCAAGTCGCGCTTCGGCGTGTCACCGGGCGAGTACCGCAAGCGCTATAGCCATCATTGATGCGTGCCGCTCCCGAACCTGGAATGCATTTTCCTGTGGGAGCCGGGCTTGCCCGCGATGCAGGCCACTCGGTCTGACAGGTACACCGCAGCGATCCCATCGCAGCCTCGCCAAGGCTCGACAGCTCCCACATTCAATCATCGCGCCCTAGGGATACAACACCTCGCGGACCAGCATGGCGATGCTGGTCACGCCCATCTTTTCCTTGATCTTGGTGCGGTGCACGTCAACGGTCTTCACGCTGATGTTCAGCTCGCGGGCAATCACCTTGCTCGCCTTGCCGTCCACCACCAGCATCAACACTTCTCGCTCCCGGCTCGTCAGCAGCGCCAGCTTGCCTTGCAGGTGCTCGCGCTGTTCCTGGTCGGCCTGGGCCTGTACAGCGGTCTTCAGCGCGGCCTGGATGCGGTCGATCATCTGTTGCGGGTTGTAGGGCTTCTCGACGAAATCCAGCGCGCCGTTTTTCATTGCGGTGACCGACATCGGTATGTCGCCGTGGGCCGACACGAAGATGGTCGGCAAGGTGCTGCCGCGCCGGTTGAGGATCTCCTGCAACTGGAAGCCGCTGGTCTGCGGCATGCGCACGTCCAGCACCAGGCAGGCGGGCTGGCGCGGGTCGTAGTGCTCAAGGAACTCTTCGGCCCCGGCGAAACATTGGGCCTTTATGCTGACCGACTCCAGCAGCCAGGCCAGCGAGGTACGCAGGTCTTTGTCGTCATCAACGATGTAAACAATCGGTGTGCGAATTTCCATCAGGGACTGCCACGAGAATTTCTAATTGTTGTTTTCGCACGCGGGCACGCTGCGGCGGACATTGGCTCATCTGTGGAGCCTTGCCAGCAGAATACCCAGTGTGAACGGCCCTGACGATAAAGAAACCACCTAGTCGGCATGGGGATCGTCTGAATGGTCGCGCCGCACGGGGCGTCTTAGTCTTGTGGCATCACCCACGGACCGTAAAGGGGCACCGACATGGCCGACCTGAGCCAGCAGCAAATCGACTTTCGCAACGCCATGGCGCAACTGCCGGCCGCGGTGAACATCATCACCACCAACGGCCCGGGCGGGCGTTGCGGGATCACGGCGAGTGCGGTGTGCTCGGTGACGGATTCGCCCCCCACGGTGTTGGTGTGCGTGAACCGCGGGAGTGCGACCCATGATGTGTTCCGTACCAATGGGCAGCTGTGCGTGAACGTGCTGTGCGGGGAGCAGGAAGAGCTGGCGCGGCACTTTGCCGGGATGACCCAGGTGCCCATGGCGGAGCGGTTTGCCTGGGACCTGTGGGACGGAGGCGAGGCGGGGGTACCGGTGCTGCGGGATGCGCTGGTGCAACTGGAAGGGCGTATCAGTGAGTGCAAGGAGGTAGGGTCGCATTCGGTGATGTTCGTGGAGTTGTCGCGGGTTGGGGTGCGGGGGCAGGGCGACAGCCTGGTGTACTTCAACCGGCTGTTTCACCGGATTGAGCATGCTGGCGCCCATTGCTGAAGATGCAGGGGATCAAATGTGGGAGCGGGCTTGCTCGCGAAGGCGGTGTATCAGAAACCTATTCAGTGGCTGACACTCTGTCTTCGCGAGCAAGCCCGCTCCCACATGGGGCCTGCGGGGCAGTTGTTGGTCAGATGCGAAAGCTGCCCACCAGCTGATTCAAGCGTTCCGCTTCACGCTCAAGCTCGGTACAGGCCTGCAGCGTCGACTGCAGGTTTTCCACCCCGGCCTGGTTCAGCATATTGATCTCGGTAATGTCCACATTCAGCGCTTCCACCACTGACGTCTGCTCCTCGGTCGCCGCCGCCACCGACTGGTTGACGTTATCAATCTCGCCAATCCTCTGCGTCACGCTGGCCAGCCGCGTACCCGCCAGGTTGGCGATGCTCACGCTTTCCTCGCTGTGCTGCTGGCTCTCGGTCATGGTGCTGACGGATTCCCGTGCGCCCACCTGCAACTCTTCGATCATCTGCTGAATCTCCAGCGCCGACTCCTGGGTGCGATAGGCCAGGCTGCGCACCTCATCGGCCACCACCGCAAACCCGCGCCCGGCCTCACCGGCCCGGGCCGCTTCAATGGCGGCGTTCAGTGCCAGCAGATTGGTCTGCTGGGAGATGCCCTTGATCACCTCCAGGATTTGCCCGATGTTCACCGTCTTGTGATTCAGCGCATCGATGTGCACGCACGAGGCGCTGATCTTGCCCGACAGTTCATTCATCACGGCAATCGTGCGCTCCACCACCTGGCGCCCGTCCTCAGCCTGTTGCCGGGCGCCGGAGGCTTGCTGCGAAGCGTCGGAGGCATTACGGGCGATTTCCTGGGCGGCGGCGCCCAGTTCGTTGATCGCCGCCGCGACACTATTGGTGCGGGTCGCCTGTTCATCGAAGTTGTTCAGCGAGGAATTCGAGGCCAGCAGCACCCGCTTGACCACCTGGTTGACCCCGAGCCCCGCTGAAGACACTTCGCGGATCGACTGGTGGATACGTTCGACAAAACGGTTGAAGGCGCTGGCCAACTGGCCGATCTCGTCCCGGGATTGCACCTCCAGCCGCCGCGTCAGGTCGCCTTCGCCCCGGGAAATGTCTTCCATCACCCGGGTCAGGGTTTGCAGCGGCCGGGTGATGCGCAGCGCGGCGTACCAGATCAACAGCAGGCCGAGCAGGGCTGAGCCGCCACCCAGCAGCAGTTCCAGGGCGGTGCTTTTCACCCCTTGGGCATCGAGTTGCTGTTGCAGCGCAGTGACCGGCGCCAGCAGCACCGACTGCGGCACGCCCACCAGAACGCCCCACGGTGCGGCACCGGCAATCGGTGCCAGCGGTTCGAGTAGCTTGATTTGCTGTTGATCGACAAAGGTTTGCGGTTGCCCCTGGCGCAACGCGTCCAGTACCTGGGCGCCATCGTGCATGACTTCGCTGATCGGCTGCCCGAGGCGGCTGGCGTCCTCGCTGTAGGCGGAAATCACGCCTTCGGGGCTGACGATGCTGACTTGCCCGTGGCCGTCGAACAGTTGCCCGGCGCTGGTATGGCTGGCCTGTTGCAAGGCTGCCAGGTTGATGTCCAGGCCAATCACCGCGATCACCTTGCCGTGCTCCATCAGCGGGAACGCAATGCTGGTCACCAGCTTGCGGCTGCCGGAAGCCTCGTCGAAATACGGCTCCAGTACACAGGCCCTGGCGGTGTCGCGGGCGCAGGTGTAGAAGGCGTTGTACGGCGCGCCGCTGGGGCCGGGCGAGGTATTGGCCAGCAGCGCTTCGTCGCCGACTACCGCTGTCAGTTCACCCGGGGTGGCCTGCACCCAGTATTGGGCGAAGCGCCCGGCCTCGTTGCTGCCGACGGCGGCCTGGTCGACGAAGTGGGCATCGTCACCGTCCAGGGCATTGGCTTCGAAAATGACGTAAATCCCGAGCAGGTCGGGCTTGTCGACCAGGGCCTGGCGCAGCTGGGTATTCAGCTCCTGGCGCAACTCTGGGCGGGTCAGTTTGCCCTGTTGTTGCAGTTGCCGCAGGTACAGCACATAACGCGACAAGCCCTGGCCGTATTCATGGGTTTGCATGAAGGTGCGTTGCACCTGCATGGCCTGAACTTGCCCCAGGGCCTGCATGTGTTCCTTGGCGGCGGCAGCGAGCATGTCGCTGCTGGCCTGGGCCACGTGCTGGCTGCTCTGGTGGGTCTGGTACAGCGACAGGCTCATCAGCAGGCCGACCACCAATAACAGGCAGAGGCCGGCGAGCAGGGCGATCTTGCTCTGGATCGTGAGGAATTTCTTGTGCATTGCGAAGGCCTTGGCCAGGCGGGGCGATGGCGGCGCCACCGCCCCGGCCGGGCTTAGAAGTTAGTGGCGAACACCACTTGGCTGTAGAGGTTTTTATCGTGGTTGCCCAGCTGCGTGCCGCCTTGCTCGGCGCTCTTGTCCGGCTGGTACAGGCCGATCAGCGGCATCACCGTCAGGTGGTCGTTGACGTGCCATTCGGCGTACAGGTCCAGCTCGTGGCCGTCGTTGTTGCCGAGGTTGCGGTCGATGGTCTTGAAGTCGAACAACACCGCGCCGACGTTGAGGTTCTGCAGGGGCGAAACCTTGAACGTGACGTTCTGGATGCGTGAGTTGTTGTTGAACGGCCCGGCGTAATTGCCCGCCACTTCACCCTGGAACCAGGTGCCGTAGCCACGGCTGAAACCGTAGAACAGCGGGTCGAAGCCTTCCGAGAAGCGGCTGTAGCGGTAGCTCACATACGGCGTCCAGGTCACGTCGGAGAAGGTCCAGCCAGCTTCCAGGTACCAGGCGTCTTCGTTGCCGGTGTGGGGCTTGTCCTGCCAGGCGTATTCGCCGGACAGGAACAGGTTGGTCACCCCGGCATTGCCCGTGGCCCGCAGGCTGTAGGTCTTCATGCCATCGCGTTCCAGCTGCGTGGGGGAGGCGTACTGCTTGTCGACGTCGGTGGTATCGATGTACGTCAGCCCCACGGTGCCTTCGGCGGCCACGTGTTCGAGGGTGGCGACGTACATCTCGGTCTTGGCCTGGGCACGGTTATCGGACTTGAGCCACATCAGGTCGCTGCGCCAGCCGTCCTTGCCGCCCAGGCGCAACACGGCGGTTTCGTCGAAGGCCTTGCGGGCGGCGATGTAGTAGCCGCCGCCGCGATTGAGGTCGCCATCGGCCACGCCCTTGCCGAAGTTCAGCGCGTCGCCGTCAATCAGGAAACCGTCGCCGACCACGATGTTCTGGCGGCCGAAGGACAGGTCCACGCCATTTTCGCCCAGGGCCTCAAACAACTTGCCCGAGCGCCAGCCGAGGTAGGCGTCTTCGAATTTTGTGGTGCGCTCCGAACCGTCGCTGAAACCTGCGGCATCGCCGTCGCCCCAGGTGCCGGAACTCAGCAGGTTGGCCGCACCGTAGGTGGTGCCGGCGCCGCTGAAGCTTTTGTCGAAGCTCAGGCCGTACTTCACGTAGCCCTCGCGCCAGGACGAGGAGCCCTTGGCCAGGCGGCCGGATTGACTGTAGTTCTGCTGGCTGTGGAAGGCACCGAATACCGCTTCCAGCGTGGCGTTCAGATGACTGCTGTCATCGGCGTACAGCTCATAAGCGCCGGCCGGGTTGGCGCCGATCATCAGCGCGAGGGTCGAGAGACGAAGCAAGGGGGACTTGAGCATGGTGTGGCATCCATTCTTGTTCATGACCACAGGGTTGGGGTCTGCCGCGATACTAATGCTGGCGAAGTGACGTGCCTTTTGTCTGGTTGCCAAAGACTTGACTGTGCTTGCCAGAATCCACGGTTTGGCAGCCCGGCCAATACGACTGGCACGCAGGGCAAAACCCGAGCGACCTTGAGCCCTGACAATCGTCGGCAACTTCGATGATTTCCAAGGTCGTTTTTCTATGTTCACTGCACACAGATTTTCCCTGGCCGGCCTGCTGTCGCTGGTCCTGGCCCACAGCGCATTCGCCGCTGAATGCGGCCCTGACCAGAGCCGTGGCGCCCAGGTTTTCGCCAACGAATGCAGCGTGTGCCATGCGGTGGCGAAGGGCGGCGCGACAATGATGGGGCCGAACCTGGCGGGCGTTTACGGACGTAAATCCGGCTCCCTGGCGGGCTTCAGCTACTCCCAGGCGATGCGTGACAAAAACGTCGAGTGGCAAGCCGAGACCATCGCGCAATTCATCACCCAACCCCAGGCGTTTGTGCCCGGCACCTACATGCCCTACATGGGCCTGGCTTCGGCCGACGATCGCCAAGCGGTCGCCTGCTTTCTCAAAGAACAACATTGAATACAGGTGAATCATGAGCAACGTTGAAATCCTGCCGCAGGTGGCTGCATTCCTGGACCGTCGTCATGGCTGCTTTATCGATGGCCAGTGGGTATTTGCCGAGGGCGAACACATCAAGGTGGTCAATCCGGCCACCGGGCAAACCCTGTGCGAAACCCTCGACGCGCCGCTGCACGTGGTGGAGCAGGCGGTGCAGTCGTCCCATGCGGCGTTCAAGTCCCGCGTGTGGTCGGGTTTGCGCCCGGCCGACCGTGAGCGGATTTTGCTGAACTTCACCGCGTTGGTTGAGGCCCATGCCGAGGAGCTGGCGCAGCTGGAAACCTTGAGCCAGGGCAAGTCGATCAACCTGGCGCGGGGGCTGGATCTGAACGCCACGGTGGAGTTCATGCGCTACATGTCGGGCTGGGCGACCAAGATCGAAGGGCAGACCTTCGACGTGTCCATCCCTTTGCCGCCGGGGGCCAGGTTCACTGCGTTCACCAAGCGTGAGCCGGTGGGCGTGGTGGTGGGCATCGTTCCGTGGAATTTCCCGCTGCTGATTGCGGCCTGGAAATTGATGCCGGCGCTGGCGACCGGGTGCACGGTGATCATCAAGCCGGCGATGGAAACGCCGCTGACGGCGATGCGCCTGGCGGAGCTGGCGCTGGAGGCGGGGATTCCGGCGGGGGTATTCAACGTGGTGACCGGCGGCGGGGCCTCGGTGGGGGGCGTTCTGACTGCTCATCCGTTGGTGAGCAAGGTGTCGTTTACCGGTTCGACTGCGGTGGGCAAGAGCGTGGGGGTGGCGTGCATGGAGAACATGACGCGGTTTGCCCTGGAGTTGGGGGGCAAGAATCCGATGATCGTGTTGGGGGATGCGGATATTGATAAGGCGATCCAGGGGGCGATCCTGGGTGGGTTGCTGAACAACGGGCAGGTGTGTGCGGCGGCTTCGCGCTTTTATGTGCATCGTTCGGTGTATGACCGGTTTGTCGAGGGGTTGGCGGCTGCGGTGTCGGCGATGCCGTTGGGGGCGGGGATGGATGGTGAGGCGGCGATTAATCCGTTGGTGTCGCGCAAGCAGCAGCAAGGGGTACTGCGCCATATCGAGCAGGCCCGGGCTGAAGGGGCGCGGGTGGTGATCGGTGGGGATGAGGTTGCGGGTGAGGGGTTTTATGTGCGGCCGACGATTTTGGCGGATATCGATCATGGGATGGCGGTGGCCCGGGAGGAGGTGTTTGGGCCGGTGTTGGGGGTGATGGCGTTTGATGATGAGGATGCGGTGATTGAGTTGGCCAATGACAATCGGTATGGGTTGGCGGCCAGTCTTTGGACCAATGATCTGGGTAAGGCGATGAACCTGGTGCCGCGGATCGAGGCGGGGACGGTTTGGGTGAATGCGCATGTGTTGCTGGACCCGGCGATGCCGTTTGGCGGGGTGAAGCAATCGGGGATGGGGCGGGAGTTTGGGCGGGCGGTGATTGAGGCTTATACCGAGCTGAAGTCGGTGTGTATTGCGCATTGATTGGGGGCATATCCGTTATTTAGGTAACGGCCACCTATGGTTTCGCTCTTACAGCGAGTCACTTTGCAAAAGCGGCAAAGTAACCAAAGCGCTCTGCCCCGCCTGTCGGCGCCTCGCTGTGGCGCGGCTAAACCGGCGTCCTGCCGGTTTAGCCGCTGCGCAATACCTGCGTTCGGCCTCAGGCTTATTGGGGCAGTCAGATCAAGATCAAAAGCACGGCGGCCTGAGAGCCGACCTGAGTGTTAAAAGCCAGATCTAAAACCAGAGCGAAAGCAGAGCTGCTTTTCTGTGGGAGCGGGCTTGCTCGCGAAAAGCCTGAGACCGCCGCGTTGAATCAGGATGCCAGCGTCATCGTTAACGACCTTCGCGAGCAAGCCCGCTCCCACATTTGAAATGTGCCCGCTTTAGCTTTTGATTTACAACACTCAAGCCGGCCGG
>NZ_JACAPW010000008.1:17029-46558 GCF_013385495.1 Pseudomonas sp. F8002
GATCTTGATCTTGGGCGCCCCGCTGTAAGAGCGGAACCAATCCAAGCCCTGACAAAAACAACGGATATGTACCCATAACCCCGCCATCCCCCCGCATTGCACCCGCAGCCCAGAGCCGATAGTCTTGCAAATCATTACCAGCCCAATCGCCCCAGCACCCCCGGGCCCATTGGGTAAAAGGAGAGGTTTGTGAACATCGGACAGTTCGCCTTTCAACGCCAGGTTGAAAATCTATACGTCGACCACAACGCCTGGCTACGTACCCTGTTGCGGCGCAAGCTGGGCAACGCATTCGACGCCGCCGACCTGGCCCACGACGTCTACCTGCAACTCATGCGCAAGGGCCAACTCCCGCCCACCGGCGAATCCCGGCGGCACCTGACCCAGATCGCCAACGGCCTGGTCATCGACCTCTACCGCCGCCGCCAGATCGAATCCGCCTACCTGCAAGCCCTGGCCCTGTTGCCCGAACCCTGCGCCCCCGATGAAGAAACCCGCGCCCTGGCCATCGAGGCCCTGATCCAAATCGACGCCGCCCTGCACAGCCTGCCACCCAAGGCGCGCCAGGCCCTGTTGCTGTGCAAGCTCGATGGCCTGAGCTACCGCGAGATCGCCGCCGAGCTCCAGGTCTCCGTCTCCTCGGTGGAAAAGTACATCGCCGCCGGCCTGCTGGCCTGCTACCAGACCCTGTACGGTTGACCCTCGCAATGTCGACCGAGCAGCCAATCTCCCCGGATATCATCGAGCGCGCCGCCGCCTTAATGGCCCGCCTGTGGGCCGATGACGCCAGCGCCGAAGACCACGCCAACTGCCTGCACTGGCGCGCCGAACACCCCCATCACGAACTGGCCTGGACACGCCTGCTGGGCTTCGAACAAAAACTCCACAGCATCCCCGCGCCGGTGGCCAGGCACAGCCTGGCCGAACCCGACGCTCCCGACTCCCCCGATCGCCGGAGCACCCTGCGCCTGCTGGGCCTGTTGGTCGCAGCCGGTGGCCTCACCTACGGCGTGCGCCGCACCGACGCCTGGCAACTGGCAAGTGCCGGCCATAGCACCCGCACCGGCGAAGTTCGCGAAGTGATATTGCCCGACGGTACCCGCCTGGTATTGGGCCCGGCTTCAGCAATTGACGTGCAGTTCGATGACGACCAGCGCCTGGTGCTGCTGCGGGCCGGCGAGGTCTTCATCACGACCGCGCCGTCACCCCGGCCGTTTCGGGTGCAGAGTCGCCAGGGCGTGTTTCATGCCCTGGGCACGCGTTTCAGCCTGCGCCAATGCGACGACGGCAACTGCCAGTTGGCCGTGCTTGAGGGCGCCGTGCAGGTGCAGCCCGACCATGGCGCAGGTGCGCGGGTGGAGGCAGGTCAAGGCGCCACGGTTTCCAGGGACACCGTGCAGCCGACCGCAGCAGTGACTGACCGCAGCATCGCCTGGGTCAAGGGCCTATTGGTGGCCGATGGCACCCGGCTCGTCGAACTGATCGCCGAGCTGGGACGCTACCGCCGCGGTGTACTGCGCTGTGCGCCTGAGGTGGCGATGCTGCGGGTCAGCGGTGTATTGCACCTGGACAATACCGACCTGGCGCTGGACAACCTGGCCGCCGCGTTGCCGATCCAGGTGGTGCGGCGCACCCGCTATTGGGTGACGGTCCGCGCCCCTGCCTGAAAATTCCTTGAGGTTTCGATTGAGGGTTTTGGCCGCTCGTTCGGAAGATAAGGTAAGGGCGAGCAAAGGCTCATTCAGTCAGGGAGACTTCATGAGTAACAAGGATGTGGCTGCGGCCAAACCCAGGAGGCGCGGCGCGGTCTCGCAAGTGTTGCGGCCGGTGCGCGGGCGACTGATCGCTGCGGCACTGCTGGCCGGTGTGGGCAGTATGCTGACGCTGGTGCCGCTGGGGGGCATTGTGCATATCGCCAGGGTCGCCCTCGGCGCGCCGTCGATGGCCCAGGCATCGGGCGAGGTCTGGTTGACCATCAGCCTCAGCCTGGCGAGCCTGTTCGCGGGCCTGCTGTTGATGACAGTTGCGGAGACGGTCGCGCACCTGGCCGACAACCACATCACTCGCCACTTGCGCCTGGCCATCGCCCAGCGCCTGAGCCAGGTGCCGCTGGCCTGGTTCACCGAGCGGGCGTCGGGCGAGGTCAAGCAGGCGATGCAGGATGACATCGGCACCCTGCACAGCCTGACTGCGCATTTCTACACCACCGTGGGCCGTTGTGCCGGGGCCGTGCTGCTGTCGGCGGCTTATCTGTTCATGGTGGACTGGCGCATGGCGCTGGTCTCGCTGTTGCCGTTTCCGGGGTTTTTGCTGTTTTTTACCCGGGCGATGAAAGCCAGCGGCAGCCACATGCAGTCCTTTGTCGAGCGCATGACCCGGGTCAATAACGCGGTGGTCGAGTTCGTCAACGGCATTCCGGTGGTCAAGGCCTTCGGTGCCACCGGCAAGGCCCACGCCAGTTACCGCAAGGCGGTAGATGATTTCAGCGAAGCCTTCGTTGAGTTCACCCGGCCACTGGTGGGGACGATGGCCAATGCCAACGCGATGATCGCCCCGGTGACGGTGCTCGCCATGGTGCTGACGTTTGGCCTGGTGTTTGTCAGCCTGGGCTGGATCAGCGCGGTGGAGGTGCTGCCGTTCGCCATTGTTGCACCGGGCATTTGCGCGCCACTGATGCTGCTGAGTTACATCGTGCATGATCTGGACAACGCCACCGGCGCGGCCCAGCGCGTGCAGGCACTGCTGGCGACGCCGGTGCTGGCGCAGGTGGAGCCGGGGTGCGAACGCTTGCCCAAGGACGCCGAAGTACGCGTCGAAAACCTCGGGTACGCCTATGACCCGCAGCACCCGGTACTGTCGAACATCAGCTTTACCCTCAAGCCCGGCACCGTAACCGCCATCGTCGGCGCCTCGGGTTCGGGCAAGTCGACCCTGGCGCGCCTGCTGCTGCGGTTTTTTGACCCGACCGAGGGGCGTATCACCCTGGGCGGCGTCGACCTGCGGCAGATCGAGACCTCGCAGCTCTACAACCTGATCGGCTTTGTGCTGCAAGAGGTGCGCCTGGTCCACGCCAGCGTTGCCGAAAACATCGCCCTCGGCCGGCCCAGCGCCAGCCGCAAGGAAATCGAGGCGGCCGCACGGGCCGCGAATATTCATGAGTGCATCATCGGCTTGCCACGGGGCTATGCCTCGGTGATCGGCGAGGACGCGCAGTTGTCCGGTGGCGAGCAGCAGCGTATCAGCATCGCCCGCGCAGTATTGCTGGCGCCGCCGGTGCTGGTGCTGGATGAACCCACGGCCGCCGCCGATGCCGCAAACGAGGTGGCAATCCAGGAGGCGCTGTCGCGCTTTGCCCAAGGGCGCACGCTGTTGGTGATTGCCCATCGCCTCGATACCGTGATGCACGCCGACCACATCATCGTGCTGGAAAACGGCCGTATTGTTGAACAGGGCACCCATCCTCGACTGATCGCGCAAGAGGGCCGTTATGCGCGCCTGTGGGCGTCGGGCGGTTACAAACAGACCCGCGAACAGGCGCTGCCGACATGCTGAAAACCTTTATCGAACTGTTGGGCGATGACGGGCCGGTCTTCCGTCGCTATGTCGGGAAAGTGATGTTCTACGGTGCGCTGTGCGGGCTGACCCTCGCCGCCCTGGTGCCGGTACTCACCGACATGCTCAACGGTGATCTGGCCGAAGCGGCGTTGTGGCTGGTGGTGTTCCTGGCGGCGGTGGCGACGTGTTGGGCCACGCGACGCGAGGTTGAAAAGGCTGGCGTCGCGGTGGGTGTGGCGGTGCTGCAAGGCGGGCGCCAGCGCATCGGCGACCATGTGGCCGAACTGCCTGTCGGCTGGTTCACGCCTGATAACACGGCGCGGCTCAACCAGGTGGTGACCCAGGGCATGATGGCCGTGGCTCAGCTGCCGGCCCATGTATTTACTCCGGTGCTCAGCGGCGTGGTGACGCCATTGGTGCTGGTACTGGCGTTGTTTGTGCTGCACTGGAAAATGGGCCTGATTGCCTTGCTGGCGTTGCCGATTCTCGGCGGCGCGTTCTGGCTCAGCGCCCGCCTTGGGCGGCGCGCCGACCGGGCGTTCCAGCGCAGCTCGGCCGACACCAGCCAGCGCATGCTGGAGTTCGCCCAGTCGCAGTCGGTGTTGCGTGCGTTCAGTGGCGGCGGCAGCTCGGTGTTCCTGCAACGGGCGATCGAGCAGCAGCACGCGGCCGGGGCGCGCCTGATCCTGCTGTCCGCGACCTCGATTCTGCTGAACATGTGGCTGGTGCAGGTGGTGTTCGCGGCCTTGTTGATCGCCGCCGCGCTCTGGCTTGACGCTTACCTGGGAAATGCCTTGCACGTGGGCTCGGTGATTGCGGTGATGGTGTCGCTGTTGCTGGTCAGCCGCTTCATTGACCCGTTGCTGGAGGTGGCCGGCTATGGCGAAACGTTGCGCGGTGCCGGGGTGCAGCTTGAGGCGGTGCGCGAGATATTGGCCGCGTCGCCCCTGAAGGTGCCGAGCGCGCCGCAATCTCCACGGGATGCCTCGGTGGAACTGTTCGATGTGAGCTTTCGCCACGCGGCCGGTTCGCGGGACGTGCTGCGCGGGGTGAACCTGCGTATTGAGCCCGGCAGCATGACCGCGCTGGTGGGGGCTTCCGGTTCGGGCAAGACCACGCTGTTGCGGTTGGTCGCACGGTTTTTCGAGGTCAGCCAGGGCCAGGTGTGCATCGCAGGCGTGGATGTGCGACAGATGTCCGGTGAGCAGCTCAACGCGCAGATCAGCCAGATCTTCCAGGACACGTACCTGTTCCAGGGCAGCGTCGCCGACAACATTCGCCTCGGCAAACCCGACGCCAGCGACGCACAAGTACTGGAGGCCGCGCGGCAGGCTGGCGTGCAGAAGATTATCGAGCGCCTGCCCATGGGCCTGTCGACCACGGTGGGTGAGGGCGGGGCACGCCTGTCCGGTGGCGAGCGTCAGCGTGTCGCGATCGCCCGTGCGTTGATCAAGGGCGCGCCGATCCTGCTGGTGGACGAAGCCACGGCAGCACTGGACGCCGAGAACCAGGCGGTCATCGCCGAAACCCTGGCACGCTTGCGCGGCACATGCACGCTGATCGTGATCGCGCATCAGTTGTCGACGGTGGTGATGGCCGATCAGATCGTGGTGCTCGATGAAGGCCGGATCGTGGAGCAGGGCACGCCTGAGCAATTGACCGCAAGACAAGGGCGCTATGCCCGGTTCCTCGCGCAGCGGCGGGCGTCCAAAGGCTGGCGTATCGCTTAGTGGACCCGCCAGGGCGGCGGGTCCGAAGGGCAGGTCAGAGCTTCGGCAGTTGCCCGATGCGGCCCATCATTTCGGTGACGATCTGCAGGTCCAGCAGGAACTGGTCGACGGTCTTGAACTCGTTGTCGGTATGGCCGGTGTACTTGACCTCCGGCCGTGCCAGGCCGAATTGCACGCCGTTGGGCAGCTCATGCACCGAGGTAGCGCCGGCAGACGTGCCGTACTTGTGCTCCATGCCCAGGTTCTCGCTGGCCACCGCCAACAGCGCCTTGACCCACTCGCCTTCAGGGTTGCGGTACATCGGCTCGGCGATCGAGTAATCGAAGGTCACAGCCACGTGGTTTTTCTTGGTCCAGGCGCTGAGCTTGTCAGCGATTTCGGCCTTGAGCGCTTCCGGTGACTTGCCCTTTGGCACCCGCAGGTTGACCGCCAGCTTGAAGGTAGTGTCATCTTCGCCCACATAGGTCAGCGAGGTGGTCAGCGGGCCCATGAACGCATCGGAGAAGCCCACGCCCAGCTTGGCGCCCAGGTAATCCAGGCCCCAGTTGTTGGCGGCGTAGTGCGCGGCGTCGGTGAACTGGTTGTGCTTGAGCGCGACCTTGCCGTCGAGGCTGTTGAGGAAGTCGAGGACCCTGGCTACCGGGTTCACCCCGGATTCCGGTTCGGAGGAGTGGGCGGACACGCCAGTGACGGTCAACTGAACGTCCTTGCCGACGACCTTGGCCGCCACTTCAAAGTCGCCGCCATTGCGCTTGGCGTACTCGCTGCCGGCCTTTTGCAGGCTGGCGGCCAGTTCGGCAGGCTTGTCGCTGAGCAATGTCACCACCGACGCCGACGGAATCTGGTTGGTGGCCTTGCCGCCGGTCATCGAGATGATTTCTGCGCCTTTGCCTTCAGCCTTGCGCTTGGGGAACTTGGCCATGACCGTGCCGTAGCCTTTCTCGGCGATCACCACCGGGTAGCCGCCGTCCAGCGCCAGGTTGTAGTTGGGCGTTGGGTTGTGCTCGAAGTAGTACGGGATCGCGTCGCCGGAGGTTTCCTCGGTGGTGTCCACCAGCAGCTTGAAATTGCGCGCCAGCGGCAGCTTCTCTTCCTTGATCACCTTCATCGCGTACATCGCCACCACGATGCCGTTCTTGTCATCCTCGGTGCCGCGACCATACATCCGGTCGCCGATCAGCGTGACCTTGAATGGGTCGAGCTTGGTGCCGTCCTTGAGCACCCAGTTTTCCGGGGTTACCGGTACCACGTCCGCGTGAGCGTGGATGCCGACCACTTCATCGCCGCTGCCTTCCAGGGAAATCTCGTAGACGCGGTTGTCGATGTTGCGGAAGTTCAGGTTGAACGACTCGGCCAGGCTCTTGATCTTGGCGGCGATCTTGATGAACTCGGGATTGTCGTGCTGGGCCACGCCGGCGACCTGGAAGGTCGGGATCTCCACCAGCTCACGCAGGGTTTCAGTGGCGGCCGCACCGTACTTCACCCGCGCATACAGGCCCAGCAGGCGATGGATTTCATTCTGCTGGTCGGCGCTCAGGTCCTTATTGTCGAGAAAGGCACTGATGGCCGGGCCGAGGTTGTCGCTCTTGGCCACGTCATTCTTGGCCAGGCTGGCGAGGAACTGCCGGAAATCCTTGACCGAGGCATCGCTGAAAGTCTTCAGGATGACGGCGTTCTGTTGTGGGGTGAGGTTGGCTTGAGCTTGGGTGGTGAACACCGAAAGGCTGGCGGCCATCAGGGTGGCTACGGCCAGTTGCTTGAGGGAAAAATCCATTGCTGGGGGCATTCCTTTGCAGGGAGTGAGTGAGAAATGTCTGATCGAAAGGTCAGAAACAATTTCACACACTACCATCGGGAGGCAGGGGTAGGGGAGTGTCTGAGTGGGAAATTTCCCATAGAAATGCACAGCAACCCATTGAACGGAAAGCTACGGTATGGTTCTCCTATCAGGGTGTTAATTGTGCAAAGGAGTGAGATTGATGATGCTTTCAGAGCGTTACCGCGGCAGCCTGCTTGGCCTGGCGTGCGGTGATGCAGTAGGGACTACTGTTGAGTTCATGCGCCGTGGTTCGTTTGCCCCTGTCATCGATATGGTTGGTGGTGGGCCCTTTCAACTGTTACCGGGCCAGTGGACGGATGACACGTCCATGGCGCTTTGTCTGGCCGAAAGCCTGCTGCGCAAGAATGGTTTTGACGCTGCCGATCAGATGGGCCGTTATCTGAACTGGTGGAAGTGGGGCTACCTTAGCTCGACGGGTGAATGTTTCGATATTGGCACGACGGTTCGTGAGGCATTGGCGGAGTATCAGTACTCCGGTGACCCGTTCGCGGGCTCCACCGATCCTTACTCAGCGGGTAACGGGTCGATGATGCGCCTGGCGCCGGTGGTGCTGTTCTATTTTCCGGATGCCGAGCGCCTGCGTGAGTTTACCGTCGACAGTTCCCGCACGACCCATGGCGCGATGGAGGCGATTGAATGTTGCCTCGTGCTGGCTGAGTGTATTGCGAATGCGCTGCGGGGGGATTCGAAACCGCAGGTATTGCAGGTCGGCTACCTGGAGTTGAGCGAATCCAAAGTTGCGGACATTGCTGATGGGCACTACCTCGACAAGGCGCGCAGTGACATCGTGGGTTCTGGCTACGCAGTGGCTTCGCTTGAAGCGGCGCTATGGTGTTTTCATCACACCAACAGCTTTGCCGAGGCTGTGTTGGCTGCCGCAAACCTGGGGGATGACGCCGACACTACCGCAGCGATCGTGGGTCAGTTGGCGGGCGCGTATTACGGCGTGCAGGGCATTCCGTCCGAGTGGTTGGGCAAGTTGTGGCAGTGTGAAGATATTCAAGAAACTGCTGACGCGTTGTATCAGGCGGCGCAACTCCAGGCAGCCGCACTTTAACTCAGTGTCTGCTAATCTGCGCTCGTTGAATCTCGACCGCCACCCGTGGACCTCTCAATGACATCGCCATCCGATCAAAACCTTGAACCCCAATCCGTCTGCAGCCCGATCACCAGCAGCGGCATTTTCATGGTCGCGACCCTGGCGCCTGGCAGTGACTCGGCTGAGGCGGTGCGCAGCTGGTGCGCCGATATCGCCGGCCTGGTGCGCTCGGTCGGCAAGCGTGTACCGGCGGGCAACCTGACGTGTGTCGCAGGATTTGGCTCCAAGGCGTGGGACGCGCTGTTCGGGGGGCCGCGGCCAGCAGCGTTGCATCCGTTCAAGGAAGTGGGCGTGGCCGGGCGCCTGGCGCCGGCCACGCCGGGGGATATCCTGCTGCACATTCGTGCCGAGCAGATGGACCTGTGTTTCGAATTGGCCACCCAGTTGATGGCGGCGCTGGGGGATGCGGTGACGGTGGTGGACGAGGTCCAGGGTTTCCGCTATTTCGACATGCGCAGCATCATCGGTTTTGTCGACGGCACCGAGAACCCGGTCGGGCGCAAGGCGGTGGGTTTCACCATCGTCGGTGATGAGGATCCGGCGTTCAGCGGCGGCAGCTATGTAATGGTGCAGAAGTACCTGCACAACATGCAGGCCTGGAATGAATTGTCGGTGGAGGCGCAGGAGCGGGTGATCGGGCGCACCAAGTTGTCGGACATCGAGCTCGACGATGCGACCAAGCCGAGCAATTCCCACAGTGCATTGACCACCATCACCAAGGACGGCGAAGAAGTGAAGATCCTGCGGGACAACATGCCCTTTGGCCGGCCGGGCGCGGGGGAATTCGGGACGTACTTTATCGGCTACGCGCGCTCGCCAGAGCCTTTGGAGTTGATGCTGGAGAACATGTTTGTCGGCCGACCGGTCGGCAACTATGACCGCCTGCTGGACTTCAGCACGGCGGTCACCGGCGGCCTGTTCTTCATACCGTCAGCGGATTTGCTCGAAGAACTGGCCGACCGCGCGCCTTAGGCCAACAACCCGGTGCTCACCGCCACAATCAGGAACACCCCCAGCACCGCGCGGTAGATCACGAACGGCCAGGTGGAGAATCGCTCCAGGAACTTCATCAGGCCCCAGATCGCGAAGAACGCCGACACACTGGCAACCACCAGGCCAAAGATCAAATGCGGCCAGGCGTGGGCGGGCAGGTCGGCACGGAACAACACCCACAGTTCCTTCAAACCCGCCAGGGCGATCGCCGGCAAGCCCAGCAGGAACGAAAACCGCGCCGCTTCTTCACGCTTGAAGTTGAGGAACAGTGCGGCGGTCAGGGTCGAACCCGAGCGGGAAACCCCTGGAATCAGCGCACCGATCTGCGCAATGCCGACAATCAGCGCATCCCGCAGGCGCATTTCGCCCACCGTGCGCTTATGCCTCGCGCTGAGTTCAGCCGCCGCCAGCAGCACCGCCATCACCAGGCAGGAAATCCCGATCACCATCAGCCCGCGCAGCGGCGAGTTGCAGGAGTTGAGGGTCGACGACAAGGCTATCCCGGCAATCCCGATCGGAATCGTCGCCAGCACAATGGCCACCGCCAGCTTGAACCACTGGTTGTTGTAGTCACCCTGGCGCACCGCAGTGATGCTGCCGACCGTGACCTGGCGTACATCCTTCCAGAAGTAACTGACCACTGCTGCCAGGGCGGCCAACTGCATGGCTGCGGAAAACGCCGAGCCGGGATCCGGCCAGCCGAGCAGGGCGGGCACGATGCGCATGTGGGCGGTGGAAGACACGGGCAACAATTCGGTGATGCCCTGAATGATGCCCAGGATGCCTATTTGCAGGTAATCCAGGGACGCAAAGCCGACATCGAGGCCGCTGGTGCAGACGTTTGTCAAAGTACTTATCCTGAAAGCAAGGGGGGGAAGTGACGCGGAGTTTAGTCTAACTTTGTAACGATTTTGTCGTTGACACGAGAAAAGCGCGATCGGTTCAGCAAGCAGAAAGCTTGGCCGGTGTATTGGCATTGCAGGTGGCTTTGTTGACAATGGCGGCCTGTTTTTTTGCCGAGATGCCCATGCCTGCAATCCCCGATACCACCGTCGAACTGATCGAGACCGGCCCGGAACACGCCACGTTGATCGCCAACCTTTACCAGTTCTACGCCTACGAGTCCTCGGACTGGGAACAGGAAGATGTCGAGGTGGACGGTCGCTTCTACATCCATGAGGAGCACCTGGCCCGCTACTGGGAAGACCCGCAATGGAGCGCCAACCTGTTATTGGTCGATGGCTTTATCGCCGGTTTCCTGCTGATCGAAGGCAGCGAGTTGCCGGGGATCGATGCGCTGGAACTGGCGGACCTGTTCATTCTCAAACGCTACCGCCGCAAGGGCATTGGCCGCGCCATCGCCACTCAGGTGTTGAGCAGCGGCGAGGCGAACTGGCTGGTGCGTTTCTATGATCAGGATGAAGTGAGCCAGGCGTTCTGGCGCACGGTGTTGGATAACCTGCCGCGTCCGGTGCAGGCCATCGAGCTGGACGATGAGCCGAACCTGCTGAGCTTCCTGGTGACGCGGGCGGCGCTGCACTGAGGCATCAGCTAAACGCTGCGCCAGCCCCTGCACTGAACAATGCCGCCTGCATCGCCTGTGGCGGCTGGCCGAACGCCCGCAGGAACGCCTGGCGCATGCGCTCGCGATCACCGAACCCGGTCTCGCGGGCGACCACTTCCACCGGGTGCCGACTGGTTTCCATCATTGCCCGGGCGGCTTCCACCCGCAGGGATTCGATGGCCTTGGCCGGGGTTTGCCCGGTCTCCTCGCGAAACACCCGGCTGAACTGGCGTGGGCTGAGCCGCGCCACGGCCGCCAGGGCCTCGACCGAAAGGTCGTGGGTCAGGTTCTCCCGGGCGTAGGCCAGGGCCAGCTGCACACGGTCGGACTTGGGGTCGAGTTCCAGCAACGCCGATAGCTGCGACTGTTCGCTGCCACGGCGCTGGGCAATCACCAGCTTGCGCGCGATGCGGCGGGCGAGGTCGCTGCCCAGGTCGTTCTCCACCATCGCCAGTGCCAGGTCCACCCCGGCGCTCATGCCGGCACCGGTCCAGATCTGGCCGTCGACCACGAACAGCTTGTCTTCCTCCAGGCGAATCTGCGGGTAGCGCTTGGCAAAGGCCGGTGCGTGCAGCCAGTGGGTGGTGGCGCGCTTGCCTTCGAGCAATCCCGCCTCGGCCAGCACGAAGATGCCCATGCACAACGAAGCAATCCGCCGCGACTGTTTGGACGCCGCCTGGACCAGCCTCGGCAGGCTGGCGTCAGGCAGTTGGAACTCCAGGTAACCGCTGACGATCAATGTGTCATAGCCCTCGGGCCGGATCGGCGTGCTGTTCACCGAGAAGCCCTGGGACGTCATGATCGGGCCGCCACTTTCCGACACCAGGTGAAACTCATAAGCCTGCTCGCCACGCAGCAGATTCGCGCACTCGAACACCGAGCCCAGGCTGAGGCTCAAGGATTGAAAGTTCGGGTACACCATCAGCGCAATGCTGTGCATCTCATCTCTCCAGGGGGCGCGGAGCGGTGATTGTCGGCGTGTGCCAGGGAAACGGCAACCGCCTTGGCGCAATGTCCGGAATCCTTGCGGACATGACATTGTGCGGTTTTGGCCCGGCTCCTAAGCTTGATTCCATTCCAACCCACATCACCCCGAGGCACTGGCACATGAAAGTATTGATGGTTTTGACTTCTCACGACCAGCTTGGCAACACCGGCCGCAAGACCGGGTTCTGGCTCGAAGAATTTGCTGCTCCCTACTACGCGTTCAAGGACGCCGGGGCCGACGTGACCCTGGCTTCGCCGGCCGGTGGGCAACCGCCCCTGGACCCGGTCAGCGACCTGCCGGATTCGCAAACTGACCAGACCCGCCGCTTCGCCAGCGACCCGGCGGCGCAACAGGCCCTGGCCACCACCGTGAAGCTGGAGTCGGTCAACGCCGGCGACTTCGACACCGTGTTCTACCCAGGCGGCCACGGCCCGCTGTGGGACCTGGCAGAGTCGAAAACCTCCATCGCCCTGATCGAAGCCTTCGAGCGTGCGGGCAAGCCGATTGGCTTTGTGTGCCACGCCCCGGGTGCCTTGCGTCACGTCAAGGCGGTCAACGGCGAGCCGCTGGTCAAGGGCCGACGCGTCACCGGCTTCTCCAACTCTGAAGAAGCAGCGGTTGGCCTGACCGACGTGGTGCCGTTCCTGATCGAGGATGATTTCAAGGCACTGGGCGGCACGTATGAGAAGGGTGCCGATTGGCAGTCCTTTGTGATTGAAGATGGCCTGCTGGTCACCGGGCAGAATCCTGCCAGTTCCAGTGACGTTGCCAAAGCGCTGTTGAAGCTGACCGCGTAACCCGCTGAATCCCCCCAAAAGTACGTTGTTGGCGGCTCCCCTGAGCGGGAGCCGGCAGCTTCTGCTTGTCTGAAATTTGAATCCGGAACTGTCCCCCATGAGCAACAGCGCTTTAGGTACCCCGATCAAACTGGGGCACCACACCCTGAAAAACCGCATCGTCCTGCCGCCGCTTACCCGCCAGCGAAGTGCCCAGCCCGGTGATATCGCCACGGACTTGATGGCGCTTTATTACCGCCAGCGTGCTACCGCCGGCTTCATGGTCAGCGAGGGCACGCAAATCGAGCCTCGCGGCCAGGGTT
The DNA here is from genome assembly GCF_013385495.1 of Pseudomonas sp. F8002. Taxonomy (NCBI): domain Bacteria; kingdom Pseudomonadati; phylum Pseudomonadota; class Gammaproteobacteria; order Pseudomonadales; family Pseudomonadaceae; genus Pseudomonas; species Pseudomonas sp. F8002. The sequence goes on from NZ_JACAPW010000008.1 coordinate 29,898, forward strand.
ACGCCTGGACCCCGGGCATCTATACACCGGAGCAGATTGACGGCTGGCGTACCGTGACCGATGCCGTGCATGCCGAAGGCGGCGTGATCTTCGCCCAGCTTTGGCATGTGGGCCGCGTGTCCCATCACGAACTGCAGCCCGACGGCGCAGCACCCGTTGCGCCGTCGGCGATCCAGCCGCAGCAAGCCAAGGCATTCGTTGCAACCGGGCCCGGCACCGGTAAGTTGGTGCAGCCACCCGAGCCGCGCGCCCTGGCTACCGTCGAGGTCAAGGAGTTGGTGGGGCTTTACGCCCAGGCTGCAAAAAATGCATTGGCCGCAGGCTTCGATGGCGTGGAAATTCATTCGGCCAACGGCTACCTGGTCAACCAGTTCATCTCGGCGCATTCCAACCAGCGCGACGATGAATACGGTGGCTCACTGCACAATCGCCTGCGGTTCCTGCGGGAAATCGTCGAGGCGGTGGCCGAAGTAGTCGGCCCGCAGCGCCTGGGTGTGCGCTTTGCGCCGTTGTTCAGCGGCACTGACCAGGACCGGGTCTACATCGGCCTCGTCGAGGAAGACCCGCATCACACCTACATCGAGGCGATCAAGGTGCTTGAGGCGGCCGGCATCGCCTACGTGTCGATTGCCGAGGCCGACTGGGACAATGCCCCCGAGTTGCCCGAGTCGTTCCGCCAGGCGGTGCGTGACACCTTCAGCGGCCGGATCATCTACGCCGGCCGCTACACCGCAGAGCGCGGCGTGCGGTTGGTAGAGGCGGGGCTGGCAGACCTGATCGCGTTTGGCCGGCCGTACATTGCCAATCCCGACTTGCCCCAACGCCTGCTCAACGGTTGGCCGCTGAACCCGTTGAACGCGGACGGCCTGTATGGCGGCACCGAGGTGGGCTTCACCGATTACCCGGTGTATGCCGGGTAGGCACGGGCTACTCGATCGGGTATTTGCCGAATGCCGGGTGCTGCTCGGCGAGGGCCGCGTGGCGTTGCAAGTGGGGAAACGCATCGGCCTTCACGACGTCGGCTATCTTCAGCTGGGTGAAGGACCAGGCGACCGCCACCGTCAGGCTCGCCTGGGTCAGCGGCAAGTCGCTGTCGCGCTCGGCCACCCGCGCCTCCAATAATGCATAGGCCGCCAGCAGTTGCCCGGTCACGCGGTCGATCCACGGCTGATGCAGTTTTTCGGCGGGCCGCAGGTGATGTTCGTAGACGATCTGCACGGTCTTTTCGCACGCTGCCAGCGCCAGGCCGATCACTTGCAGATCCCTGGCAAGCGCTGGGGCTGACGGGGGCAACAATCGGCTGCCGGCCGGCGCCAGGGCTTCCAGGTACTCGAGGATCAAGCCGGAATCCATCAGCACCGTGCCGTCGTCGAGCACCAGCGTCGGTGCCTTGACTACCGGGTTGATCCCGGAAAACTCATCGAAGGTGCTGAACACCGACAGTGCCTGGTGTTCGAACGCGACGCCGTACAGTTCCAGGGAAATGGCCACGCGGCGCACGTAGGGCGAGTCCAGCATGCCGACCAGTTTCATGAAGCCTCCATTAACCGCAGTGTTTTGTTCTGATGACGTTATAAACCGTTTTTCCGCATGTTTATCAATCCACCCGCAACACAATCTTGCCGATATGGTCGCCACCTTCCATGCGCGCATGGGCCTTCGCGGCGTCGGTGTAGGCATACACCTCATCGATCATCGGCAGGCAACGCCCGGCCGACAGCACCGGCCACACGTGTTCGCGCAGTTGTGCGGCAATCGCGGCTTTTTCTTCCCGGGTGCGTGAGCGCAACAACGAGCCGGTAACGATCGCGCGTTTGCCGAGGATCGCCAGCAGGTCGATGTCCTTGGCGCGTGCGCCGCCGAGGAAGCCCAGCATCACCAGGCGACCTTCCATGGCCAGGGCGCTGATGTTGTCGTTCAGGTAGGAGCCACCCATGATGTCGAGCACCACATTGACACCCTTGCCCGCGGTCTTGTCAGCGATGACCTCGGCGAAATTCTGTTCCCGGTAGTTGATCGGCTCGGCTCCCAGTTCGCGGATGGCGGCGCATTTTTCCACGCTGCCGGCGGTGGCGAACGCTTCGATACCGAACTCGCGGCAGAGCATCAGCGCGGTGGTGCCGATGCCGCTGGTGCCGCCATGGATCAACACGCGCTGGCCTTTATGCGCACCGCCGATGCCGAACAGGTTGGCCCATACGGTGAAGAAGGTTTCCGGGATCGCTGCCGCCTGAATCCAGTCCAGGCCATCGGGAACCGGCAAGGTCTGGCTGGCGGGCACTGCGCAGTACTGCGCATAACCGCCGCCATTGGTCAGGGCGCACACCTTGTCGCCCAGCGCGTACTCGCTGACGCCTTCGCCCAGCGCGACCACCACACCGGCCACTTCCAGCCCGGGAATCGGGCTCATGCCGGGTTTCATCGGATACGTGCCGGCGCGTTGCAGGGCGTCCGGGCGATTGACGCCGGCGGCGTGCACGCGGATCAGCACTTCGCCGGGGCCGGCGACAGGTACCGGCTCCTGGCGTGGTTGCAGGACTTCGGGGCCGCCGGGGCTGGTGATTTCGATCAGGGTCATTTCGTGGGGCAGAGTCATTTGAGCGCACCTGTAGCAATGAACGTATGGGTTGGGACCGCGCCCGTTACCGAGCGGTTCAGCCTGCTGGCGATCCTGGGTATTTTCTCTGGTGCCCAGCATAGCCGTGATGAGTGATGCAATAATGCTGCGATTACACGTCACGCTGATGCAAAAATGCATCGAAGGGGAAAGCCATGAATTGGGACGATGCGCGGGTGTTCCTCGCGGTGTGCCGCGAGTCCACATTACGCGGAGCCGCGCGGGTGCTGGGGGTGGATCAGGCCACCGTGGGGCGACGGGTCAATGCCCTGGAAAAGTCCTTGAACGCAACGTTGTTCCTGCGGACCTCCGAGGGCTATGCGCTGACCGCCGTGGGTGAGGCCGCGTTGCAATCGGTGGAGAACATGGAGCGCTCGGCCCTTGACCTGGAGCGTCAGGTCCTGGGCCTGGACGACCGCCTGACCGGCACCGTACGGGTGACCACCACCGATTCCCTGGCCATCGACTTCCTGATCCCGGCCATTGCCCGGCTGCACGATGCGCACCCTGACGTGCGCGTGCAGATGGACGCTTCGACCCAGTTGCTTAACCTGGCCAAACGCGAAGCCGATATCGCGGTGCGCAATACCCGCCCGGACAACCCCGACCTGATCGCCCGGCGCATCGCCCGCTGGCCGGTGGGGCTGTTTGCCTCGCAGGCGTATATCGATCGGCACGGCGCACCCGAGCCGGGCAGCCTGTTCGAAGGACACGACCTGGTGGTGTATCAGCCGCACCTGCAAAGCCAGAAGGACCTGACCCTGGTCAGCGAGCCGCTGGGACGCGGACGTATTGTTGCGGCCTTGAGTTCAAGCCTGTTGGTTCGCCGCTCCATCGCCGCAGGGATCGGTATCGGTGAGGTTCCGATAGTTTCCGGCGAACGCGACGGCCTGGTGCGGCTGTGGCCGGACCGCACGCGGCCGTTGCCCTACGATGTGTGGCTGGTGACCCATGCCGACCTGCGGCACACCGCCCGGGTGCGGGTGGTGATCGACGAGATCGTCGCGGGGTTTGCCGGCACCGGGGAATAGTACGACTGCCTGAAAAGGCCGGGTGTCAGCCCGGCCAGAAATAAGCCGTCGCAGGAGAACGCAATCGGCTCAGCGTTGCAGGAAGGCCAGCAGATCTTCGTTCAAGGCTTGCTGGTGGGTCACCGCAAAACCATGGGGGGCATCCTTGTACACCTTCAACTGCGCGCCTTTGATCATCTGCGCGGCGACCTTGCCGGTAGTTTCGAACGGCACGATCTGGTCGCCATCACCGTGGATAACCAGGGTCGGCACGTCGATCCTGGCCATGTCCGGGCGGAAGTCGGTTTCCGAGAACGCGGTGACGCAATCCACCGTTGCCTTGAGGGAGGCGAGCAGGGCGATGTTCAGTGTTTGAGTCAATACACCGCTGGAGACCTGTTGGCCCTTGTTGATGCCATAGAACGGCGTATTGAAGTCTGCCAGGAACTGCGCGCGATCCTTCAGCAGCGCGGCCTTGAACCCGTCAAACGCTGCCATCTCGACCCCTTGCGGGTAATCCGGCTTTTGCCCGAACAGCGGCGTCACCGCCCCCAGCAACACCAGCCCGGCCACGCGCGCGCTGCCATGGCGGGCGATATAGCGGCTGACATCGCCGCCGCCCATGGAGAAGCCCACCAGGGTCACGTCCTGCAGATCCAGATGGTTGATCAACTGGGCGATATCGTCGGCAAAGGTGTCGTAGTCGTTACCGGTCCAGGGCTGGTCCGAGCGGCCAAAACCACGGCGGTCGAACGCGATGGTGCGGTAGCCGCGGCTGCTCAGGTACTCCATCTGGTATTCCCACATATCGGCATCCAGCGGCCAGCCGTGGCTGAACAGCACCGGTTTGCCGGTGCCCCAGTCCTTGTAGTAGAGCTCGGTACCGTCTTGTGTGCGTAGGGTGCTCATGGCAAAACTCCTTGGGTGAGAGGGCAGCCAATACTATAGGCGCAGAATCTGACGAGGGACTTGTATGCCTGTGCTCGGTTGAACGGTTCAGCGTCTATGCTGGTCAACTGCTTTCTACCGTCTGAACAAACAGGTGAACGAAATGGCCAAGACTTACAGCTACGCCGCTCGTGACTCCAAGGATTCGCTCAAACCCTTCACGTTCGAACGTCGCGCCCCCGGGGCCGATGATGTGCAGATCGACATCCTCTATTGCGGCGTCTGCCACTCGGACCTGCACACCGTACGCAACGAATGGAAAAACACCCTGTACCCGTCGGTACCGGGCCATGAAATCGTTGGCCGAGTGACCGCCGTGGGCGCCAATGTCAGCAAGTTCAAGGTGGGCGATTTGGCCGGTGTCGGCTGCATGGTCGACAGCTGCCAGCACTGCGAATCCTGCGCCGAGGGCGAGGAGCAGTATTGCGAAAACGGCTTCACCGGCACCTACAACGGCCCGGCTTTTGGCGGCGAAAACACCTTCGGCGGCTACTCGGACAATATCGTGGTCAAGGAGAAGTTCGTCCTGCGCATCTCCCACGACGAGAGCAACCTGGCGGCGGTCGCGCCGCTGCTGTGTGCAGGCATCACCACCTACTCACCGCTGCACCACTGGAACGTCGGGCCGGGCAAGCGCGTCGGCGTTGTCGGCCTCGGTGGCCTGGGCCATATGGCGGTGAAAATCGCTCATGCCATGGGCGCCTACGTGGTGCTGTTCACCACCTCGCCGAACAAGCGCGAAGACGGCCTGCGCCTGGGGGCCGATGAAGTGGTGGTGTCGAAGAACGCGGACGAAATGGCCAAGGTTGCCAACTCCCTGGACTTCATCCTCAACACCGTGGCCGCGTCCCACAATCTCGACGCCTTCCTCAACCTGCTCAAGCGCGACGGCACCATGACCCTGGTGGGCGCCCCGGATAGCCCGCACCCGTCACCGACCGTGTTCAACCTGATCTTCAAGCGTCGCAGCCTGGCCGGGTCGTTGATCGGTGGCATCCAGGAAACCCAGGACATGCTGGATTTCTGCGCCAGGCACGGGATTGTCTCGGACATCGAGATGATCGACATCCAGGGCATCAATGACGCCTACGAGCGCATGCTCAAGGGGGATGTGAAGTATCGGTTCGTGATCGACATCGAGAGCCTGAAGAAAGAAAAAAACGCGGCCTGATTGATCGCTGCAGATCCCCTGTGGGGGGCGAGCTTGTGTGGGAGCGGGCTTGCTCGCGAAGGCGGTGTGTCAGTCGCTGTATCTGCCAGATGAACCACCGCTTTCGCGAGCAAGCCCGCTCCCACACAAGCCCGCTCCCACCCAAGGCCGCTCCCACATTTTGATCTTCGCCGGTTTCTAGGCCGACAGGTGCTCATACAAAATCGTCGCACCCACCAGCATCAACACCACGCCGCCAACCATCTCGGCGCGCTTGCCGACCACAGTCCCCAACACCCGGCCAAGCATCATGCCGATGGTTACCATGGTCATCGTCGCCAAGCCGATCGCCGCAGCGGCCACCAGGATATTCACGTCGACAAACGCCAGGCCCACACCCACCGCCAGGGCATCGATGCTGGTGGCAAACGCGGTCACGGCAAGAATCATGAACGAGTGCTGGCTCGGTTTCTCTTCCTCTGGATCATCGGCCTTCAAGCCGTTGTAGATCATGTGCAGGCCCAGGGCTACCAGCAAGGTAAAGGCGATCCAGTGGTCCCAGTTTTGCACCCAGCGAGTGGCGGCCTGGCCGATAGCCCAGCCGATGATCGGCGTGATCGCTTCAATCACACCAAAGATCAGCCCGGCCCGCAGGGCTTCGGTCAAACGTGGTTTGTGCAGGCTGGAACCTTTGCCAATGGCCGCCGCAAAGGCGTCCGTGGACATGGCAAGGGCGAGAAGAATCAGGGAAATGGGGTTCACGGTAAGGCTTCCAGTCGGGCTGTATGAGTCAACGACACAACCACACGCCCGACTTCAGGCATGGATGTGTCGCTGGTCTCACCAACCAAAATGGTGTTCGCACCACGGCATGTTGCCGAGAATGTTGATACGAACGCTTCGAGAATCCGAAGCAGGCTACTCCCCAACGAGGTGGCGGATCATAGCCGCGCAATCATGAAAATTTTGTTAAGGACGCCTCACGGATGCTCCAGGTGACAGCGCACCTGCTGACTCATCCCACCCGTCAACCGCTGCGGCCGCTCACAGCCTTGTGTACGCCTCGGGCAGCGGTCGAGAAAGAAACACCCACCCGGCAACACCCGGTTCCCCGGCAGCTCTGTCGGTGCACTGACATACGCATCGTCCAGCGCCACCCCCAGCTTGGGCACCGCTTCCAGCAACAGCTGGGTATACGGATGCTTCGGCTGCTCCAGCACTTGCTCGGCACACCCCAGTTCCACGATCTGCCCCAGGTACATCACCGCCACCCGGTCGGCCATGTGCCGCACCACCGAAACGTTGTGGGAGATCAGGATGTAGGTCAGCCCCAGCCGCCGTTGCAGCTCGGCCAGCAGGTTGAGGATTTGCGCCTGCACCGAGATATCCAGGGCCGAGGTCGGCTCGTCCAGCACCAGGATGCTCGGGTTGGACGCCAGCGCGCGGGCGATGGCGATCCGTTGGCGCTGGCCACCGGAAAACTGGTGCGGGTAACGGTCCAGGTATTCGGCACGAATGCCTACCTGCGCGGCGACCTTGGCGGCGATGGTGCGCATTTCACTCTTGGGCGTGTCGCCAAGGGCGAACAGCGGCTCGGTAATGATTTTCCAGATGGGCAGGCGCGGGTCGAGGGACGATTGCGGGTCCTGGAATACGATCTGCACATGCCGGTGGCGTTCCCGGGCACTTTCGTAGACCCAGTCCACTTCACCGTCACTGGGCTTGACCAGGCCCATCAGCAATTGGGCGAGGGTGCTTTTACCACAGCCGGACTCGCCGACAATCCCCAGGGTTTCCCCACGGCGCACCTGCAAGTCGATGCCGTTGAGGGCGTGGGCATAACCGCGCGGGCGGCCCAGCCAGTCGGTTTTTACCGGGAACTTGACCCGTACATCCCGCAAAGCCAGCAGTGAATCTTGAGACACGGTCATTGCACCGACTCCCCGGCAGTCAGCCAGCACGCACTTTTGCGGGTGCCGGCAGGGTTGATCAGGTCCAGGCGCGGGCGCTCGATGCATTGGCTCATGGCCTGGGGGCAGCGTTCGCGAAAGGTGCAGCCTGAGGGCAGGGCGGCAAGGTTGGGCACCTGGCCGGGGATGGTCAGCAGGTCGTCGCCGGGTTTCACCTGTTCCGGCAAGCCGCTGAGTAACCCTTGGGTGTAGGGGTGGCGCGGGTCGCTCATCACCTGGGCAGTGGGGCCTTCTTCCACCACGGCGCCGGTGTACATCACATACACCCGGTCGCAGAACTGCGAGACCACAGCCATGTCGTGGGTGATCAGCAGGATCGCGGTGCCGCGTTCCCGGGCTTTTTCCCGCAGCAGCAACAGCACCTGGCGTTGCACGGTGACGTCGAGGGCAGTGGTGGGCTCGTCGGCGATCAGCAACTGTGGATCGCAGGAAAACGCCAGGGCGATCATCACCCGCTGGCGCATGCCGCCGGAGAGTTCGAAGGGGTAGCTGTCGAGCACTTGCTCGGGGTCGGCGATGTGCATGTCCCGCAGCAGGGCGATGGCCTTGGCACGGGCGGCGGCCTTGCTCAGGCGCTGGTGGTGGATGATCACATCGAGCATCTGCCGGCCAATGCGCCGGGTCGGGTTCAGCGCGGTCATCGGCTCCTGGAAGATCATCGCCGCGTCACGCCCGCGGATCTGCAGCAGCTCCTTCTCGCTGGCACCGAGCATGTCGCGGCCGAGCATCTGCAAGCTGCCGGCGGTGATCCGGTAACTGCGTTCCGGCAGCAGGCGCAGGCTGAGCATCGCGGTCACGGATTTGCCGGAGCCGGATTCACCCACTACGCCGACGACTTCGCCGGGGTTGACGTGCAACGACACGCCATTGAGTGCCTGGACGTTGTTGCGGTAAGCCGGGAATTCCAGGCTCAGGTTGTCGATGGCAAGCACTGCCGGACTGGACATGGTCATTTCCCCTGTTGCCGTGGGTCGAGCAGGTCACGAACACCGTCACCCAGCAGGTTGAAGCCGGTCGCGGTGACCAGGATCGCCAGCCCCGGAAAGGTCGAGTACCACCAGTTGTCGAGAATGAAATTGCGCCCGGTGGCAACCATCGCGCCCCATTCGGCGGTGGGCTGCTGTGCCCCCAGGCCGATGAAACCCAGGGCCGAGGCCATCAGGATCGCGCTGCCGATGTCCAGGCTCAGTTGCACCAGCAACGGCGGCATCGCATTGCGGCCCACGTGCCACGACACGATGTGCCAGCGCCCGGCGCCGAAGGTCTGGGATGCCTTGACGTAGCCCATCTGGCGAATGCTCAGGGCCTGGCCCCGGGCCAGGCGCACATAGAACGGGATGCGCACCACGGTGATCGCCAGCATCGCATTGAACAGGCTCGGGCCCAGTGCGGCGGCCAGGGCCATGATCAGCACCAGGGACGGCACCGACAGCATGATGTCCATCAGGCGCATGATCAGGCTGTCGAAACGCCCGCCGATAATCCCCGACAGGCAGCCCAGCAGCCCGCCCACCAGGCAGGACGAAAACGCCACGAACAGGCCCACGCCCACCGACTGGCGGCTGCCGTACAGCACCCGGCTGAACAGGTCGCGACCGACTTCATCGGTGCCGAACCAATGTTCGGCGGAGGGCTCGGCCAGGCGTTGCGCCAGGTTCAAGGCATTGGGGTCATGGCTCGCCAACCAGGGGGCGAAGGACATGCAGACCAGCACGATCAAGGTGATGGTCAGGCCGGCGATGGTCAGCGGGCTGCGGCGTATTTGATAGCCCAGGTACTCCATTCGCGCACGCCAGGTGGGGCGCTGTTCCAGGGGCACCGGTACGGGCATGGTCAGGGGAGCGGTCATCTCAATTCACCTCGCCGATGCGCGGGTCGACCACCCGGTAGAGCAGGTCGATCAGCATGTTCAGCAGTACATAAATAAACGACACCAGGATCGCGAAGCCCATCACCGCCGGGAAATCCAGGGACTGGATCGACTTCACCACATAGGCACCCATGCCCGGCCAGGCGAACACGGTTTCGGTCAGCACCGCGCCGTACAGCAGGTCGCCGAGGGTCAGGCCGAGCACGGTGATCGACGGGATCAGCGCGTTGGGCAAGGCGTGGCGCAGGATCACCGCCCAGCGCGACAGGCCGTAGGCGCGGGCGGTACGGATGTAGTCCTCGCCCAACTGGTCGAGCATCGCCGAACGAATCTGCCGGGCGACCACGCCGAGGTTGACGAAACCCAGGGTGACGGCGGGCAGGATCAGGTGTTCCAGGGCATTCAGGAACAGCGGGATATCGCCGGCCAGCAGCGAGTCGATCAGGTAGAACCCGGTGATGGTGCGCGGTGGTTCGAGGCCTTCATCCAGCCGCCCGCTGCCGGGCAGCCAGCCGAGCTGGCCGTAGAACAACACGATCAGGCCCAGGCCGAGCCAGAAGGCCGGCGTGGAAATGCCGGTAACCGCCAGCGTTCGGGCGATCTGGTCGATGGCGCGGTTGTGATACACCGCTGACAGCACCCCCAGCGGTACGCCCACCAGTACCGAGAGCAGCAGGGCGGCCACCGCCAGTTCGAGGGTCGCGGGGAAGAACGCTTTCAGGTCTTCCAGCACCGGGCGGCTGGTGCGGATCGAGGTGCCGAGGTCGCCGTGCAGCAGGTCGCTCATGTAGCGGCCGTATTGCTGGTACAGCGGCAGGTCGAGGCCCAGTTGATGGCGGATGTTCTCGACAATGGCGTCGCTGGCCCGGTCGCCGGCAATCAGGCGCGCCGGGTCACCCGGGATCAGGTGGGAGATGCAGAAGGTAATCAGCGAAACGCCGACGACGACCAGGATCAGGCCGAACAGGCGTTTGCGCAACATATTCAGGAAGGCCATGAGGGCTCCTCGGTAACGCGAGACATTTGGATCAGGAATACAGCCTGGAAAACACAGCAGGTCCAGTGTGGGAGCGGGCTTGCTCGCGAATACGGTGGGTCAGTCATACATCGGGTAACTGATACACCGCTTTCGCGAGCAAGCCCGCTCCCACATTTGATCGCGTGTTACTTACTGATCTCAGCCACGTTGAACACCTGCTCCAGCATCGGATGGAACACATATCCCTTCACCGAATCACGCATCGGCAGGGTGTAGTTCTTCTGATAGAGGTAGGCGTACACGCTGTCCTTGAGCACGATCTTCTGGGCTTCCTGGTACAGCTCGGTGCGCTTGGCCGTGTCGTTGTTGGCGGCCGCATCGCGAATCAGCTTGTCCACCACCGGGTTGCTGTAGAACGAACGGTTGCCCGGCAGGCCTTGCAGGGAGGAGTCGAACCAGAAGTTCATGTACATGTAGGGGTCGGAGAAGTCCGGTGCCCACGAGCCGATGGACACGTCGAAGTCACCCTTGCCCAGGCGCTCGCGCATGGTGGCGTTGGCCAGTTTTTCCATCTTCAGGTTGATCCCCAGCGGCGCCAGGCTGGCTTGCAGGGTCAGGCCAATGGATTCCCAGTCCGGGTCCTTGTCGGAGTACATGTAGTTCAGGTTGGTGATTTTTTCCGGGAGTTTCTTCAGGTTCGCGCCCGCGCTGTCCAGGTCCTGTTTCATCAAGGGCAGGCTCGGGTCATTGGCCCACATGCCGGCGGGAATCGGCCCGTTCATCAACTTGGCCTGGCCCTTGAGGATGCCGTCGACAATGCCTTTGTAGTCCACCGCATCAACGATTGCCTGGCGCGCATTCTGGTTGTTCAGCGGGGCTTTCTGGTTGTTCAGGTACAGGTAGGTCACCCGCAGCGACGGGAACTCCTTGATCACCACGTCTTTCTTTTTGGCCAGGTTGGTGAGCTGGTCCTGGGGCATGTCTTCGGCGATGTCCAGGTCACCGCGTTCCAGTTGCAGGCGGCGTACCGAGGCTTCGCTGATGATCTTGATCACCACCTTGTTCAGCGCGGGCTTGGTGCCGGCGTAGTAGGTGTTGGGTTCCAGGGTCAGGCTCTGGCCTTTCTGCCAGTTGCTCAGGCGAAAGGCGCCGGAGCCGGCGGTGTGGGTGGAGAGGTAGGCGTTGACGTCGCCCTGTTTCACCACGTCCGGGTTGATGATGCCGGCGCCGTTATGGGCGAGGGTGTAAAGGAAGGGCGCGTAGGGCTTGGCCAGGGTGAACCGCACGGTGAGCGGGTCGACCACGGTGACTTTCATGTCATCCGGGAACGCACCCGACGGGCCTTGCTTGAGCTGCATCACGCGGTCGAAGGAGAACTTCACCGCATTGGCGTCGACCTCGGCGCCATCATCGAACTTGTTGCCGGGCTTGAGTTTGAAGTCCCATACCAGGCCGTCGGCCGAGGTGGTCCAGCTGTCGGCCAGGTCGCCCTTGACCTCGGTGCTGCCCTTGCCGTTTTCGACTTTGTAGGCCACCAGCTTCTGGTACGCCGGGTACGTCACCGCCCAATCGTTGTTGTCGATGGTCACGGCCGGGTCGAGGGTTTGCGGGTCGGCGGCCTTGCCGATCATCAGGGTGTCTTTGGGGGCGGCGGCACTTGCCGATTGCCACGCGCCCAGGCTCAGGGCGGCGCACAGCAGGGAGAGTGCGAGGGTCTTGCGGTTGCTTGGGGTCATGCCGGTTTCCTTGATTATTTAGAGGAAAAAGCGGGTTGGTTTATTTTTATGAAATCTATAACCGGGCAGTTGGAGCTAAAGGGTGCTGCTAATTATTGTGATGGTACGGTCCTTGTGATCAGTGTGACTCCTCAATTAATGGGAAAAGTTCGGCATCCGGCAACTCGTAGTGCCACCACTCGGTGGCAATCGCCTTGAAGCCGGCGCCGAGCATGATGCCCAGCAACAGCAGGCGGTTGCGCTGCACCTGCGGCGGCAGGTCGGGGTAGAACTGGTGGGACTTGGGCTCCATGGCATCAAACGCCGTGCCCATGTCCAGGGGGGTGCCGTGTTCATCAATCAGTGTCAGGTCGACGGCCACGCCGCGGGTGTGGTGCGAGCCCAGGCGCGGGTCGCGCACGTAGTCCGGGTTGGGCAGGGCCTGCCACAACAGTTGCTGGGCGTAGGCCGGCCGATAGGCGTCGTAGATCAGCAACGTCATGCCGGCCTGGCGTGCCAACAGGCTCGCCTTGCGCAGGCAGGCGGCCGCTTCGGTGTGCAGCAGGCAGCGGGTGTTGCGGTAGATCACGGTGCCTGCCAGGTTGTCGGCACTGGCGTAGATCAGGTCGACCTGTACCGGGTATTCCGGTGGGGCGATTTCTACCAATGGGCTGGTATTCACTCAAAGATTTCCTTTCCAGGGTCAGGATTCGAACTGGCCGAAGGCCTGTTGCAGGGCGCGGTTTTTTGCCAGGCGTGCATCCAGTCGCTCGCCGTAGCGGTCAGCGACGGCAGACACCATCAGGTTGAACAGGCACGTCAGGGGCGCCATGGAGTCCCAGAACTGGCCGACATCGGTTTTCAGTTGCAGCAGGTCCAGGTTGTAGTCCCGGGCCCAGGGGCATTGCAAGTCAGTGATCAACGCCAAGGGTAGACCCTGGGCATTCGCGGTCTCGCAGAACGTGGGCGTGATGCTGGAATAGGCGCGGAAGTCCGCTGTGATGGCGTAGGGTTTTTCAAAGCCGGAGTTCAGGGTCTCGGCGTAGATCCCCGACAGGCCATCGACGTAATAGACCTTGGGGCGAATGTATTCCAGGTGACTGTGGAACGCATTGAGGATGCCCCGGGTGGACTGGATGCCGAGGATGAACACGGCGTCTGCATCCACGATGTGCTGCACGATATCGGCGAAACCCTGGCTGCGGGCCAGGCCGTACACATGCTGGATGGCTTCGATCTCGCGGTTGAGGGAACGGTCGAGGGCGTCTTCCTGATCGTTCTCCTGGCGAAACGCGCCAAGGCGGTCGGTGATCAACCAGGATGCTTGCGGGTCGCCGCGCAGGCCTTGCTTGACGTCATCGAGGTTGCGATAACCCAGGGTTCGCAAGAAGCGCCCCACTGAAATCCCGGTGGTGCCGGCTTGCTGGGCGATGCTGTCGGCGGTTTCGAACGGCAGCTGTTGCAGGTTGCCCAGCAGGTAGGTCGCGATGCGCTTGCCGGTGGGCGTCAGCGTCGGGAACTGCTGTTCCAGCGTGCGCTGGAAGCTGTTTTTATCCATGACGTTTTCGCGCAGGCCGGTCATTGATGTTACTCATGTTTCATGATTTTGATGTCTGTTAGAAACATAACATCGGCAATCGCGATAACACAATGGCTTTTTTTGCACTGGGCGGGCAGGGGGGGACAAGCGGCGATCAAGGCCGCTGGGGTTTCACCGAAGTACCGAACGTATTGCCCATGCGCACACTGGTCGCTGCGGGTGTAGAGAGCCCGATCTGGTTCGGCTTGCGTTTGTCGATGGGCACCTGTTGCGCTTGCTGGTTCTTTTGCGTGGCCTTGGCGGCGTCCGGGTGGTTGCCCATCTGCTGGCTCAGGCAGCCATAGTCCGGTGCCTTGTAGCCATCCACGTTGACCTCGGTGCAGCCATTCGGCGTTCCTTCGGCGTGGGCCATCAGCGGCAGGGCAGCACACAGCAACAGGCTGGCGAGGGTCGGGAACAGGTTCATCGGTGCCTCCTGGCGAGCCCTGGGAAATGGGCCGGTATGGCTCAAAAGTGTAGTGCAGCGGGCTGCCCGTCAGCGTGATGTTTTTTTTGCTGGCACCGTAACATCAGGTTCATAAACTGGCCTCAGGATGACGGTTTTGTAGGCTATGTCGGACGTGTTGCGATGCTGAGCAGGGGGGCTTGGAGGCGCGCGGGCTGCTGCCTGGCTCTGCTGTTGGGGCTGGCGCAGACCGTGCGCGCCGAAGTGACCCTGGACCTGCCCGCGCAGAACCTGGATAGCGCCCTGCAGGCGTTCAGCCATGCCACCGGCATGGCGGTGCTGGTGGACCGCGAGTTGACCCGGGGCCGGCGCTCCATCGGCGTGCATGGCCGCTACAGTGCGCAGCAAGCCCTGGGCCTGCTGCTGACAGGGAGTGGCCTGATGGCGCGTTATGCCCGCAGCGATGCGTTCACCCTGCAAGTCCCCGAGGTCAGCCAGCCGGCCACGACGCGGGGGCTGAAGGCAGGGCATGCAGCACGGATCAACAACAGCTATGCCGCGGCCTTGCAGCAGGCGATCGAGCGCAGTTTGTGCCGTTCGCCGCTGACCCGCCCCGGCAGTTTCCGGGCGCTGGTGCAGGTGTGGGTCAACGGTGACGGGGTGATCGAACACAGCCGGCTGGTCAGCTCCACCGGTGACCTGCAGCGTGACGAAGCGCTGGTACGCGGCCTGGGCGCCACCCGGGTCGAACGCCCTGCGCCCAGTTCGCTGCGCTTGCCGGTGACCTTACTTTTGATGCCCGATTCAACAGGAACACGCATGGAATGCACAGCAGGGGAAGGAGTTTCCGGGGCATGAAAGATACCGGCCACAGCATGATGGTCAGCCTGTTCCTGGCGTCCTACGAGGACTTCAAGGTACGCCTGCGCAAGCGCCTCGGGTCCGAGGACCTGGCCAACGACGTGCTGCACGAGACCTACCTGCGGGTCGACCGCATGGACGTACCGCCGAACTTGGCGCAACCCAATGCCTACCTGTATCGAATGGCGCTGAACATCGCCGCTGACCGACGCCAGGCGGATGCGCGACTGTTGACCGGCAGCGAAGTCGAAGAGCTGCTGCAAACCGTCGATGAAGCCCAGGACCCGTCGCGGGTGGTGGGTGGCCAGCGGGAAATCCAGTCCTTGCTCAAGGCCCTCTACGAACTACCGGCGCGGCGGCGCCAGATCCTTATCGCTGCACGTCTGGAAGAGGCGCCACACCTGGAGATCTCCAGGCGTTTCGGGATTTCCACGCGCATGGTCGAAAAGGAAATCAAGGCCGGGCTGGGCCACTGTGCACAGCGCCTTGAAAGAAAAGTGATCCAGCGGTTCGGTCCCGGGGCCGGAAAACCGTCTTAGTGATTGAGTCCCTGATAATCCGTTGAGTACCTGCGCGCTTGAACATTTTTAACCTCTCCGCTGCCCGTGCTGCGCCCGACAGCCCCCTGCACGATGAAGCGCGTGACTGGCTGGTGCTGCTGACGTCGGGCCGGGCCACCGTTGCTGATGCCAAGGCGTTGCGCCAATGGTGCGCCCAGAGCCCGGAGCATGCCCGGGCGTTCGAGCAGGCCAAGGTGTTGTGGCAGCAATTGGCTCCCGCCGCCGAGCAGTTTTCCCGGCCGCGGCATTTTGGGCGGCGGGCGTTTTTGGGCGGGGCGATTGCGGCGTCGGCGGCGGTGTTGATGGTGCGGGTGACGGTGCCGGGTGGGTTTGCCGGGTTGACGGCGGATTACCGCACCGAGGTCGGGGAGCAGCGGCGGGTGGAGTTGGGTGATGGGGTTCGGCTGGAGCTCAATACGCAGACGCGGATCAGCCGGCGTGAGGGTGGGATTGAGTTGTTGGAGGGGGAGGTCGAGGTGCTGGCCGATGCTGCGATGCCGCTTCAGGTTCAGGCGGGTGGAGGGTGGTTGAGTGCGGCTCGGGCGCGGTTCAATGTGCGCAATACGGATCACAGTGTGTGTGTGACGTGTATTGATGGGGCGCTGTTGGTGGGTGTTGGGGGGCGTACGGTTCGGCTTGAGGGTGGGCGGCAGCTGACTTATGACGCCAGCGGTGTGGGTGAGCCGGTGGCGGTGGACGTGCAGGCTGTGGTGGCTTGGCGGGAGCAGGTGCTGGTGTTTGATAATGCGACGCTGGCGACGGTGGTGGATGAGATCAATCGCTATCGGCCGGGGATGTTGCTGCTGATGAATGCGCAGTTGGGCAAGCGGCGGGTGCAGGCGCGGTTTAGTCTGCATCAGTTGGCGGGGGTGGCGCTTTTGATTCGCGATGCGTATGGGGCCAAGTGTACGGAGTTGCCTGGCGGTGTTGTTTTGTTGAGTTAGATCGGTGTGCATATCCGTTATTGGGGTAACGACCAGAGCGAAAACAGATCTG
>NZ_JACAPW010000008.1:46587-54254 GCF_013385495.1 Pseudomonas sp. F8002
CCACATTTGGACCGTGCCCGCTGTAGCTTTTGATTTTGCTCTTCAACACTCAAGCCTAGGCGAGGAGCCGAGTGGTGGGGCAAGAGCGTTTTGCTTACTTTTGACTGGGCCGGCATTCCGGCTTTTCGAAAGTGAGCGGAACCCATATCAGCCATAACAAAAATAACGGATATGTACACCACCCCAAAAAGCCCTACCGCAAGGGCCCCAAAACCTGCCGATACCGCTCCACCCCCTGGCCCGTCTCCCGCACCAGAACCACCTCGATCCCCAGCGGTTCCTCCTGCCGATTCCCACTCAACTGCCGCCACCCCTTGTCCCAAACCCGCACCTGCAAATCCCTGACCTGCCCAAGCACCGCCACCGCATCCCTGGGCGCCGGCAGCGGATACCGATCCCGCGCCGGTGCAGCTGCCCGGTACAGCGTGTCGCCCTTGAGCCACCACCGTACCCGTTGCAACCCATCCCCAGGAACCGGCGCACTCCGGATCACCTCCAACCGAAACCCTTTGCTATCCGAACTCCTCACCGACACCGCCGCCAACCCGCCAGGCTTCGGCGCGTCTTCGCCAATCGGCGGCCCCAACTCAACCCCCGCGCGCAAGCTCACATCCAGCTGCATCTGGTTCAGCGCCCGCAACAACACCTCAGTCTGCTCACTGCTGGCCTGCAAATGCTGATCAGCCCGGGTCACACTGTCCAACCCGCGCCAGGCAATCACACTGACCACCGCCATCAACATGATCGCCACCATCACCTCGATCAGCGTAAAACCCTTCTGGTCACTCATGACTCACCACCCGCAACAACCCCGCCGCATCCCGTTGCAGGCTCAGGCTGTATTGCCCATCCGACAGCACCACCCGCACCGGCGGGTTCACCCATTCAGCATCCAGCACCAATGTTTTCCCGGGCTCGATGCGCACCTGCATCGGCGCACTGTCCCAGGCCCGCGGACGCAGTTGCTGATCGCCGCTGAAGTTCTCCACTCCCAGCCCATCATCGGTCACGCGGCTGAAGCGAAATCCCTTGGCATCGGCTTTCCAGGTAATCGCCCGGCCATCGGCACGCGCCTCGGCCTGGGCCACCTGCAGCAATTGGCTCAAGCGTTCCGCGTCCTTGCGCAGCAGGTGCAGCGGATCAGGCTTGATGCTCAGGCTGATGGCCGCACTGGCGATGCCGATGATCACCAGCACCACCATCAACTCGATCAACGTGAAGCCCTGCTGTTTCATTTTTTGCTCCCTGATCAACCGCTGAAATAAAAAGGTGTGAATTGCCCTGTAGCCTGAGGCGACGGACAAACAGGAGGTCCCGCCCATGGCATTCATCCATCGTTTTTCACCCGCCCATGGCGTCCAGGCCTTGGCGTTGCTGGCGGCGCTGGCAGGGGTTGCGACCTGGACGCCGCTGTTGCTCACGTCGGCCGAGTCCCACACCCCGCAGGCCGCGCCCCAGGCGTTGGCGGCTCGCAGTGACAACCCCGCCGTGCAATGGTTTTCCAATACCCCGGCGGTGATGCAGATCAAGGTCTCCGGGGTGCTTGCCGGGGCGCGTGGGGCGGTGGCGATCCTCAGTCTCAACGACGGCCCGCCCCGCAGCTTTTTGTTGGGTGAACGCCTGAGCCCCGGCGTGCGGCTGACGGCCATTGAAGGCGATAGCGTGGAGATCGAGCGCGGCGCGGAAAAAATCCGCGTGCCCCTCGACAAGTTGCCCGACGGGCCGGCGTTGCCAAGCCTCATTCGGCAGTAACCGGGCGCTTCACCGGCGGGCGCCCCAGCAGTGTCTCCAGGCGTGCCAGGGGGGGCGCTTCACGGGTGGCGTCCAGCACCTGCACGCTGACCTGGAACAGGCGCCCATCCGGCCCGTTGCTGATGGTCTGTTCGCAACGCAGTTTCAGCCGGCCCTGGTCGCAGTCGAACGTCTTGCGCCCAGGGCTCACCCGACCTTCCAGGCGCAGTTCCGCCATCCGACCCTGGGCTGCCAGCAGCGCCATCGACTTGTCCCGCAGCAGGCCGTTGCTGGTGGTCATCAGCCCGGCCACGCGTACCGCCGCCGCCATGGCCACGGCGATGATCGCCAGTGCCACCAACACTTCAATCAGGGTGAAACCTTGCTCGTTGCGGGGCCCGCCCATGGCGTACTCAAAACCGGGAAACAGGCCCGCAGACTAGCCCCGGGAGTTGACCGATTGGCGACCAAAGCTCCCGAGGATTTTCAACATGACTGACATGTGTTCTTGCAACACTGCGCCACGAAATGCACTCAAGCCAAGGAATGTCGACATGGATATCGCACACTTCACGTCAGCGCGCAGGCAGCGCGGTTTCACCCTGATCGAGATCATGGTGGTCGTGGTGATCCTGGGGATTCTGGCGGCGCTGGTGGTGCCCAAGGTGCTCGACCGCCCCGACCAGGCGCGGGCCACAGCGGCCCGGCAGGACATTGGCGGGCTGATGCAGGCCCTGAAACTCTACCGCCTCGACCACGGCTCGTATCCCAGCATGAACCAGGGCTTGAAGGTGCTGGTGGAACGCCCGGCCGATGCGAAAAACAGCAACTGGCGCGCCTACCTCGAACGCTTGCCCAACGACCCGTGGGGCAACCCGTATCACTACCTCAACCCCGGGGCCAACGGCGAAGTGGATGTGTTCTCCCTCGGCGCCGACGGGAAACCTGATGGTGACGGCGTGAATGCCGATATCGGCTCCTGGCAGTTGTAGGGCCGGCGATGAACAGCCATTCGCCCCCAGCGGCGAAGCAGCGCGGCATGGCGATTATCAGTGCCTTGCTGATCGCGGCCGTGGTCGCGGTGCTTGCCGGCGCCATGCTCACCCGGCAAACCGTGTTCACCCGCAGCCTGGAAGCTGAACAACTGCGTATCCAGGGCCAATGGTTGTTGAATGGCGGCCTGGAAACCAGTCGCCAGCTCCTGTGGGACGCGCGCCGCCAGGACGTGTTGACCCGGCTCGATCAACCGTGGGCAAGGCCCCTCGGCGGTGCTTTCGAGGGGCGGATTGAGGATGAGCAGGGCAAGTTCAACCTGCGCAACCTGGTGACCCAACAACACCCGGACGCCGTGCAATTGCAGAGCTTCGAACGCCTGTGCCAGTTGATCGGCATCGAGCCGGCCGTGAGTCGCCGCATCAGCCGGCGAGTGATCGACTCATACGACCAGCGCGAGCTCGGCGCCTCACTCACCGGCGGCTTCAACAGCAGCCGGGATACCTCGCCCGGTGCCGCCGCGCCATTGATCCCGGCCAAGTACCCGATGTTGCGCAGCCTCACCGACCTCAGCGGTATCGAAGGCCTCGACCCGCGCCAACTGCGGCGCATGGCGAGCTATGTCAGCGTGCTGCCCGGCAATACCTGGGTCAACGGCAATACCGCCAGCGCCGAGGTGCTCAGCAGCGTGGTACCGGGGCTCAGCCTGTCCCAGGCCCAGGCACTGGTGGCCGAGCGCGACGGCGGGCGCTGGTTTGTCAATCGCGGGGATTTCGTCAACCGGTTGCGCATGCCACAAGTCGCGGTGGACACGGTGCAGGTGGGGATCACCAGCGAGTGGTTTCGCGTGCACGGCCAGGCGCGCCGCGAGCAGCGTCGGGTCACGCTGGAGGCGTTGCTGTATCGCCCGGAAGACCGTAAGCCCCAGGTGATCTGGTCGCGGGTGGGCGTATGAAGCGTTTGCGCATCGGCTTGCCGCCGCTGGATGAACTCACCACCGAGAGCCAGGTGCAGTTCGCCTGGCTGGACCGCGCCGGGCAGGTCAGCCAGCAGGGCGAGGGCCGCCTGGCGCAATGGGCGAATACCCAGGCGGAGTGTTTTCTGCATCCACGGGACAGCTTGCTGACCAGCCTGGAGCTGCCGCAATTGCCCTCCGCCAAGGTCGACGATGCAGTGACCTGTGCGGCCCAGGCATTGATCCTCGGCCCGCTGGAATTGATGCATGTGGCCCACGGTCCACGGGACAGCAGCGGCCTGGTGCAGGTCGGCTGGCTGCCCAAAAGCAGCCTTGAGCACCTGGGCCGGATAACGACCCAGCTGCAAATCAAAGTGCGTGGCCTGTACCCGGCGCCCTACGCGCTGCCGGTCAGCGGGCCAGCGAGCGCAGCCTTCTGCGACGGGCATTTGCTACTGCGCCATAGCCTGCAGCAGGGCGCGGTACACCCTCTGGGGCAGCAGGCGCTGGATGATCTGCTCGCCACCGGTGTCGATGTGCTCCATGTGGCCGACGATGCCCGTTGGAGCGGTACCGCGCCTGGCTGGGGTTTGCACGGTCGGCTCCAGCAGGCGGCCACCGGTGGCTGGGGCAGGGCGGCGGCCTGCACGGCGCTGGCGGTCGCCATCTGGGCCCTGGGCCTGAACCTCTACGCCGCCCGCCAGGTCGACGAAGGCCAACGCCTCAAGGCGCAGATGAGCCAGCAAGTACGCCAGGCCTTCCCCGAACTGCCGGTGATTCTCAACCCGCTGCAACAAGCCCGTCAGCAACTGGCCGCACGCCAGAGCGGCGCGGCGGCCGAACCTGGGCAGCGCTTTACCGGCTTGCTGGCGCTGGCGGGCAGCAGCCTGCCGTCCATGGCGGGCAGCGTCGAGAGCTTGAGCTACGAGCAAGGCCGCCTGCAGCTGAGCCTGCTGCCCGACGCCCGGACCCCGGCGCTGGCCGCTGACGCGCAGGCGCTGCTGGCCCAGGCCGGGTTCAGCGCCCGTCGCGACGACCAGGGCTGGACAGTCGGCCCGCTCACCGAGCGCGTTGAAGCCGATGCAGACGATGAGGCCGAAGATGAATAAGCGTTGGCAGCTTCTGCGCAGCCAGGCCCAGATGTTCTGGAACGGCCTGGCCATGCGTGAAAAACGTCTGTTGGTGGGTGCCGGCCTGGTGCTGGCGGGCCTGCTGACCTGGTTGCTGTTGATCCAGCCACCGCTGAAGAAGATCGACTACTGGCAAGCCGAAACCCCGAAACTGCGCAGCCAGGCCGAGGCCTTGCAGGTGCTGCTGCAAGGCGTCGCCCCAGCCCCGCGCAGCAGTGACCTGGAAACCGCCTTGCACCAGTCCCTCGACAACGCCGGGTTGCAGGGCCGCTATCAATTGCAGCCGCAGGACACCGGCAGCTGGCGCCTGACCTTCGACGATGCCCCGGCGGACGCGGTGATCGACTGGCTGCTGGCCAACCCCCGGCCGTTCTCCCTGGAAGTCTCTGCGGCCCGCCTGCAACGCGCAGGCGAGGCCACCCCTTCAAACTCGGCCGGCACCTTGTCCGGGACCGTTCGCATGGATCAGGCGCCTGGCGCTAAGGAAGCTTCATGAAGTGGTCATTGCCCAACGCTGCGCCTTATCGCAAGGTCGCCCCTTTGCTCTTGTTGGCGCTGGGAGCGTGCAGCAACCCCCAATCCTCCGCGCCGTTGCTGGTGGACAGCGAGCTCGGCCAACCCCTGGCCGACACCCGGCGCAGCGGCGACACACCACTGGACCGCCAGCGCGAAATCGTGCCGCCACCCCGGGTGCAACACCCGGTGACCAACAGCGCCCGCAGCCATGGCGCCGCACCGGCCAGGGCGCGCAACCCGCTGGGTGATCAACCGGTACAACTGAACTTCGTCGACGCCGATATCCAGGCGGTGGTGCGCGCCTTGTCTCGCGCCACCGGCCAGCAATTCCTGGTGGACCCGCGTGTCAAAGGCAACCTCACGTTGGTCAGCGAAGGCCAGGTACCGGCGCACCAGGCCTACGACATGCTGCTGGCGGCGCTGCGTATGCAGGGCTTCAGCGTGGTCGACGTAGGCGGCGTGGCCCAGGTGGTGCCTGAGGCGGACGCCAAGCTGCTGGGCGGGCCGATCTACAGCGGCGCCAACCCGGGCGGGCAGGGCATGCAGACCCGCACCTTCCGCCTGCAATACGAAAACGCGGTGAACCTGATCCCGGTGCTGCGCCCGATCGTGTCGCCGAACAACCCGATCAACGCCTACCCCGGCAACAACAGCATCGTGATCACCGACTACGCGGAAAACCTGGCGCGGGTGGCACAGATCATCGACGGCATCGACACCCCGAGCGCCATCGACACCGACGTGGTGAAGGTGCAGAACGGCATCGCCGTGGACATCGCCGCCATGGTCTCGGAGCTCCTCGAAACCCAGGGCGCCGACCAGACCCAGAAGATCAACGTGATTGGCGACCCGCGCTCCAACTCCATCATCATCCGCGCCGGCAGCCCGGAGCGCACGGAACTGGCGCGCAACCTGATCTACAAGCTCGACAACGCCCAGAGCAACCCGAGCAATATGCACGTGGTGTACCTGCGCAACGCCCAGGCCGGCAAGTTGGCGCAGTCGCTGCGGGGCTTGCTCACTGGCGAGAGCGACACCGGTACCAGTGACAATGCGCGGGGCAAGTTGAGCAGCATGGGCGGCAACACCCAGGGTGGCCAGGGCAACACCCAGAACAGCAGTGGCACCCCCACCGGCAGCGGCACTGCCCAGCCCAGTGGTTACGGGCAGGACACCAGCAGCATCGGCGCCTCTTCCCCCAACGACCAGAACACCGCGTTCAGCGCCGGTGGCGTGACGATCCAGGCGGACGCCACCACCAACACCTTGCTGATCTCGGCGCCGGACCCGCTGTATCGCAACCTGCGGGAGGTGATCGACATGCTCGACCAGCGTCGCGCTCAGGTGGTGATCGAGAGCCTGATCGTCGAAGTGGGTGAGGACGATGCCAGCGAGTTCGGGGTGCAGTGGCAGGCGGGGAACCTGGGCGGGAAGGGGGGCTTTGGCGGGGTGAACCTGGGGGGCAGCGGCTTGAATGGAACCCCCACCAGCAAGACCAGCATTGATGTGTTGCCCAAGGGTTTGAACATCGGGCTGGTGAATGGCTCGGTGGACATTCCGGGGATTGGCAAGGTGCTGGACCTCAAGGTGTTGGCCCGGGCGTTGAAGAGCAAGGGCGGGACCAATGTGTTGTCGACGCCGAACCTGCTGACCCTGGATAACGAGGCGGCTAGTATTTTTGTGGGGCAGACGATTCCGTTTGTCACCGGCAGTTATGTGACGGGCGGAGGCGGCACGAGCAACAACCCGTTCCAGACGGTGCAGCGCGAGGAAGTGGGGCTGAAGCTGAACGTGCGGCCGCAGATTTCCGAGGGGGGGACGGTGAAGCTGGATATTTATCAGGAGGTCAGCAGCGTCGACACGCGGGCTTCGGTGGATGCCGGGACGGTGACGAACAAGCGGGCGATTGATACGAGTATTTTGCTGGATGACGGGCAGATCATGGTACTTGGCGGGCTGTTGCAGGATGGGTATAGCCAGAGCAATGACGCGGTGCCCTGGTTGTCGGATATTCCGGGGTTGGGGGCGTTGTTCAGGAATGAAAAGCGCAGTGTGACGAAGACTAATTTGATGGTGTTTTTGCGGCCTTACATTATTCGTGACGGTGGGGCGGGGCGCAGTATTACGCTGAATCGCTATGAGTTTATGCGCAGGGCCCAGGGTGGGTTGCAGCCGGAGCATAGCTGGGCGATGCCGGATGTGCAGGCGCCGCAGTTGCCTTCGGTGGATAAGGCGATTCCCGGGGGGCAGGGGGTTAGGGCGGTGATTCGGGCGGTGCCGCGGTGATTTGGGGTTTGGATGGGGGGCATATCCGTTGCTGCGGTAACGGCCACCTATGGTTC
>NZ_JACAPW010000009.1:0-20800 GCF_013385495.1 Pseudomonas sp. F8002
GTGCCGGAGTGCGGGCATGCCGAGCCTAGGCGAGGCACCGAGTGGTGGGGCAAAGACCTTTTGGTTACTTTTGGGGCGTTTGCCAAAAGTGACCCGCTGTAAGAGCGGAACCATAAGTCGCCGTTACCGCAGCAACGGATATGTACCCGAGATCAACCCCGACTCAACACCACCCCCTCCCGAGCCTTGCGCCTGTTCTTGATGCCGTAGCAAATCCACATAAACACCACCCAAACCGGAATCGCATACACCGACACCTGAATCCCCGGAATCAGCAGCATCACCCCAAGAATAAACACCACAAACGCCAGGCAAACATAATTCCCATACGGATACCAAAGCGCCTTGAACAACGGCACCTGCCCCGTCCGATCCATATGCTGCCTAAACTTGAAATGCGAAAAACTGATCATCGCCCAGTTGATCACCAGGGTCGCCACCACCAGCGACATCAACAACTCCAGCGCATGCTGCGGAATCAGGTAATTCATCAACACCGCCACCAGCGTAATCGCCGCCGACGCCAGGATCGACCGCACCGGCACCCCGCGCTTGTCGATCTTCGCCAATGCCCGCGGCGCATCACCCTGCTCGGCCATCCCCAACAGCATCCGACTATTGCAGTAAGTGCCGCTGTTGTAGACCGACAACGCCGCCGTCAGCACCACAAAGTTGAGAATATGCGCCGCGGTATTGCTGCCCAACATCGAAAACACCTGCACAAACGGACTGCCGCTATAGGCGTCCCCGGAGGCATTCAGGGTCTCCAGCAAGCTGTCCCAAGGCGTCAACGACAACAGCACCACCAACGCGCCGATGTAGAAAATCAGGATCCGGTAGATCACCTGGTTGATCGCCTTCGGAATCACCGTGCGTGGCTTGTCCGCCTCAGCCGCAGTAAACCCGAGCATCTCCAGGCCGCCAAACGAGAACATGATGATCGCCATGGCCATCACCAAACCACCCACGCCATGGGGAAAGAACCCGCCGTGCTCCCACAGG
The DNA here is from genome assembly GCF_013385495.1 of Pseudomonas sp. F8002. Classification (NCBI taxonomy): domain Bacteria; kingdom Pseudomonadati; phylum Pseudomonadota; class Gammaproteobacteria; order Pseudomonadales; family Pseudomonadaceae; genus Pseudomonas; species Pseudomonas sp. F8002. The sequence goes on from NZ_JACAPW010000009.1 coordinate 1,003, forward strand.
TTGGTCACCGAGGCTTGTGGCCCGCCGGTGCCACTCACCAACAGGTAACTGCCCAGGGCGATCATGCCGACAATGGCGACCACCTTGATGATCGCAAACCAGAACTCGGCCTCGCCGAAGACTTTGACGTTGGAAAGATTGATCACATTGATCAGCACAAAAAACGCCGCCGCCGACACCCAGGTCGGGATTTCGGGCCACCAGTAGTGCACATATTTGCCAACCGCCGTCAGCTCCGACATGCCCACCAGGATGTACAAAATCCAGCAGTTCCAGCCCGAAAGGAAGCCGGCGAAACCGCCCCAATACTTGTGGGCAAAGTGGCTGAAGGAACCGGCCACCGGCTCTTCGACGATCATCTCGCCCAGCTGGCGCATGATCATGAAGGCGATAAAGCCGCAGATGGCATACCCGAGGATCATCGACGGCCCGGCGGATTTCAGCACGCCGGCCGAACCCAGGAATAACCCGGTGCCAATCGCGCCACCGAGGGCGATCAGTTGGATATGGCGATTTTTCAGGCCGCGCTTCAGTTCGCCTGAATGCGAGTTGGCTTCACTCATGGAAAGGGTCTCACGCAAGGTTTGAGGGTGCTCATGGAGGGGTGCTGCTTTGGTAACGGGCTACAGCAGCGCCGATCAAACCCCGGTCCAGCGTTTTTTCTTACGGTCATACGTCACCTGTTGTTTTTATCTGTGACGAAATCGAACCCGACGGGCTTGTGGCCAGGCGGAATGAACAAGGCGGATAGCCCTGAGAGAGTGGGATCACAGTAAAACGCGGCGCATTGTACACCGCCAAACCTGTCTGGGCTGACAGGATGCGGTGCGGCAGATAGGAGGGACATTAGGAAAATTCTTTCAGATAACGAGAAGTTGACGAAAGGACTATTCCTACAAAACGATGCAGCCAACACTCTGTTTCATCGACATAAACCAAATCGCCATCAAAACGGAATAAAAAATCCAAATGGAACCGTGTCAATAAAAATTTTGCAATCCCAAACACTCTCTTCTAGGTTCATCCACTTGCCCAGCGCAGCAAGCTGGCAAGCTCGTTCTCAAACAACGTCATCTAGGAGATTCACCATGCAAGCACTGGAAAATGACCTGGAAACCGAACTGCAACTCGACGATTGGTTTGAAGCGCCGACCCATGAGGCCGCCGTTGAAATGATGCAAGCCGATGCCGTCGTGCCGTTCGGCACCGCGATGTGGCCTTTCTAATCTGATCAGGCACCCCGGCAGGTGCGGGACGCCGCACCTGCCACTGCTCCTACCGAAGGCTTTGAAGGAAGGACGTCATGGACAAGGCCCGCGCCGTCGAACATTTTCTGTATTACCTCGCCCATCACCCGGCCCTCGCCGGCCTGCACCGCCCCACCATTTTGCTTGGCCATACCGAACGCTACGACGCCATCACCCAGTCGATCATCCAGGGCAGCGCCGCGCGTTTCGACTTCCAGGTACAACGCCTGGACCAGGCCCCCAGCGAAACACTGGCCAAGGCCATCGAAGGCTGCGACCTGTACATGTTCCTCTACGATTCCTCGACCCTGCCCAACCCACGCGCCGAAGGCCCGGACTTTATCCGTGCCCTGCAAGGCGTGATGGCCGAGCACTGGAAAAAATCCCTGCTGCTCAAGGACTACGGCGACTATTTCTACGACACCTTCAGCGTCGCCCCACAGCGGATTGCCGACCTCAACGCCACCTTGATCCGGCGCATGTCCCAGGCCCGCGTACTGAGCTTCAGCGACCAGCATGGCTCGCGCCTTGAAGCACCCATGAGCAGCATCAAGAAGTGGACCAATATCAACGGCATCGGCAACCACGACCTGGCGCCCGGCGAGATCGCGACCCACAGCGAGGCCATCAACGGCCAGGTGCGGTTTGTCGGCACCTTCCTCAGCACCATTCCCTTTGCGCGCAAATACGGCGTGCTGCAATCACCGCTGGAACTGTGGATCGAGAACTCGACCATCTGCACCGTGGCCAGCGAAGTGCCGGGGCTGGCGGATGACTTCAACAAATACCTGAATGCCAACCCGTCCAATCGCCGGGTGGAAGAACTGGGCATTGGCACCAATGAAGGCGTGAAGGATTTGTATGCGCGCAACGCCGGCTTTGAAGAGCGTCATTGCGGGCTGCACCTGGGATTGGGTGGCGGGCAGAAAGGCAGCCACCACCTTGACCTGATCTTCGCCAGCGGCGTGTTGGCCCTCGACGATAAACCCGTGTTCGATGGGGCTTTCATGTTCTGACACGCCCGCCAAAACAATGGAGATCAACTGTGGGAGCGGGCTTGCTCGCGAATGCGGTGTATCAGTTGATACATCCAGTGACTGACCCACCGCATTCGCGAGCAAGCCCGCTCCCACAATGGACCTGCTTTGCTCATAGAGCAGGTTCCAAATCCAGGCCCAAAAAAAACGCCAACCCGAGGGTTGGCGTTTTTATGCAGCGCTTAACGAATCACTGCGGCTTCTTGCGACCAAAACCTGGACGCTGGCCGGAACCGGCCGGTGCACCACGACGCTTGCCCGATGGCGCGTCATCGACCAGCTTCAGGCCCGGGCGCTTTTTCGGCGATGGCTTGGCTGGGCGTTTGGTGCTGGCGCTGTCGTCGGGACGGCCGGCAGCCGGAGCACCACGACCAGACTCGCCACGGTTACCGCGACCGCCGGCAGGTGCATCACCACGACCCGCTGGACGCGGTGCGCGCGGCGCACGTTCGCCATCCTGACGGGGCGGTGCCGAAGGGCGACGCTCGCCTTCGATGTGCGGCTCGCGGGAGATGCGGCCGCCCGTGGCCGGTGCATCCAGCGCAGGGCGCAGGGTGCGGGCAACACGGTCGGTACGCGCCACCGGACGCGACGATTTACGCTGCATACGCTCAAGCTTGTCTTTGCTCTTGGCGTTCATCTGCGGCATGGCCACCGGCGTCAGGCCGACTTCGGCACTGAGGATATCGACTTCGTACTGGCTCATTTCGCGCCAGCGGCCCATCGGCAGGTCGGAGTTGAGGAACACCGGGCCGAAACGCACGCGCTTCAGGCGGCTGACCACCAGGCCCTGGGATTCCCACAGGCGACGTACTTCACGGTTACGGCCTTCCATCACCACGCAGTGGTACCAATGGTTGAAGCCTTCGCCGCCCGGCGCCTGCTTGATGTCGGTGAACCTGGCCGGGCCGTCTTCCAGCACGACGCCGGCTTTCAAGCGCTCGATCATTTCGTCATCGACTTCACCACGCACACGTACCGCGTATTCACGGTCCATCTCGTAGGAAGGGTGCATCAGGCGGTTGGCCAGCTCACCGTCGGTGGTGAACATCAGCAAGCCGGTGGTGTTGATGTCGAGACGACCGATGTTGATCCAGCGGCCTTCTTTGGGGCGCGGCATCTTGTCGAATACTGTTGGACGGCCTTCCGGGTCGTCACGGGTGCAGATTTCGCCATCAGGCTTGTTGTACATGATGACGCGGCGCACCGATTCGGCGGCCTCTTCACGCTTGATGACCTTGCCATCAATGGTGATGGCATCGTGCAGGTCGACGCGCTGGCCAAGGGTGGCTTCAACGCCGTTGACCTTGATGCGCTTCTGGGTGATCCAGGCTTCTACGTCGCGGCGCGAGCCTACGCCGATACGGGCGAGGACTTTCTGCAGTTTTTCGCCTGCGGGGCCGATTTCCTGGGTGTCGTTCTGGTCTTGGTCACTCATCTTAAGCACCTCCCGGTGTGTCGATTCAGGCTTGGCCTGAAGATAGTAAAAGCTGGGCTTTTGGCGAACGCATCGCCAAAGGGTCGCGAATCATACGCTCATGGCGCGCGTTGCGCATCAGAGACTAGTCGATAAGTGCGGGCTCATTTGCCTTTCCGCCGACCGGTGGCACCCAGCGCCAGCAGGCGCAGCTCGGCTTCGGCGAGTACCGTGCGCTTGTCGACCTTGTCGAGTTTCTTCCAGGCACGGATCTCGCGCTTGCTGCGCCCGCAGCCCACGCAGATGTCATCGGTGAATTTGCAAATGCTGATGCAGGGGTCTTTGGTGGAGCTCATTGAAATCCTCCCAGGCACTGGTTTTCTGTGGGAGCTGGCTTGCCTGCGATGGCATCACCTCGGTGTAGCAGAAAGACCGAGTCGCCTGCATCGCAGGCAAGCCAGCTCCCACATTTTGAAGCGGCGTCAGTCTTCGAATTGGCGGCGTTCGTTTTCGATGGCTTCGGCCAGTGCCTGGGCTTCGGCCTCTTCGTCGCTCAGTTCGGGCTGTTCGAGAGCGGCTACGGCGGCCAGGAGTTTGGCGCGGGCTTCGGCCACACCGAGGATATCTTCCTCCGGCTCGGGTTCAACTTCGACTGGCAGCTCAACCTCAACGTTCAGTTGCAACGCAGGCTCCTGCTCACCGTCACTGACCGCACCATCACGCAGCAAGTCATCGAAGTCGGTCTTGATGCCCTGCTCCATGTCATCCAGTTCCAGCAACAATGTGTGGAAACTGGTTTCGTCCTTCGGCTCTTCCGGCTCGGCGCTGGCGTCGGCCAGCTCCTGCAACCCGGCGGGCACCGGTGCGTCGTCGAAATCCAGGACCGGGTCCGGCTCCATCTCCCGCAGCTCGGCCAGCGGCGGCAAGTCGTCGAGGTTTTTCAGGTTGAAGTGGTCGAGGAACACCTTGGTAGTGGCAAACATCGCCGGCTTGCCGGGCACGTCGCGGTAGCCAACGATCCTGATCCACTCCCGCTCCAGCAACGTCTTGACGATATGGCTGTTGACCGCGACGCCGCGCACGTCTTCGATCTCGCCCCGGGTGATCGGCTGGCGATAGGCGATCAGCGCCATGGTTTCCAGCATCGCGCGGGAATAGCGCTGCGGGCGTTCTTCCCACAGGCGGCCGACCCACGGCGAAAACTTCTCGCGAATTTGCAGGCGATACCCGGAAGCCACTTCCCGCAGCTCGAAGGCACGGCCGTCGCAGGACTTGCGCAGAATCTCCAGGGCCTTCTTGAACACCGGCGGCTCAGGGCGCTCGGCTTCTTCAAACAGTTCGAACAGGCGCTCCAGGGATTGCGGCTTGCCCGAGGCCAGGAGAAAGGCTTCCAGCAGCGGAGCCAGTTCGCGGGGTTCAGTCAGATTCATCGATTCAGCTCTTTATTCGGCTCGCGCCCGCACGTGGATAGCCGCAAAAGGCTCATTCTGGACCAGCTCGACCAAGGATTCCTTGACCAGCTCAAGGATCGCCATAAAGGTCACGACTACCCCCAGGCGCCCTTCTTCCTTGGTAAACAGCTCGACAAACGGCACAAACCCGCCGCCCTTGAGGCGATCCAGCACATCACTCATGCGCTCGCGGGTGGACAGTGCCTCGCGGCTGACCTGGTGGCTTTCAAACATATCGCCACGGCGCAGTACTTCGGCCATGGACATCAGCAACTCTTCCAGGCTCACGTCCGGCAGCAGCTTGCGCGCCCGGGCTTCCGGGGCGTCGAGCTTGGGCACCACCACATCGCGGCCGACCCGGCTCAAACCGTCGATGCCTTCGGCCGCGGCCTTGAAGCGCTCGTACTCCTGCAAGCGGCGGATCAGTTCGGCGCGGGGGTCATCCTCTTCCGCCTCGATAGTCTCCGAGCGCGGCAGCAGCATGCGTGACTTGATTTCCGCGAGCATCGCGGCCATCACCAGGTATTCAGCGGCCAGTTCCAGGCGCACGGTCTGCATCAGTTCGACGTAGCCCATGTACTGGCGGGTGATTTCCGCCACCGGGATGTCGAGGATATTGATGTTCTGCTTGCGGATCAGGTACAGCAGCAAGTCCAGCGGACCTTCGAAGGCTTCGAGGAAGACTTCCAGCGCATCCGGCGGGATGTACAGGTCCAGCGGCATTTCCATGACGGCCTGGCCGTAGACCATGGCAAATGGCAGTTCCTGCTGGGCGCCCGCCTGGCTGTCGACGGTTTCCACGGCCGACATTCAGGCCTCGACCATGAACGGTGCCGGGTCGCCACACCCCACACGCACCACTTCCGGCTCGCCATCGGCCAGGTTGATCACGGTGGAGGCCTTGTTGCCGCCGTAGCCGCCGTCGATGATCAGGTCGACGTGTTTTTCCAGCAGCCGGCGCATTTCATAAGGGTCGTACAACGGCTCTTCTTCCCCCGGCAGGATCAGTGACACACTCATCAGCGGCTCACCGAGTTCGGCCAGCAGCGCCAGGGCGATCGGGTGTTCCGGCACCCGCAGGCCGATGGTGCGCTTCTTCGGGTGCAGCAGCAGGCGCGGCACTTCGCGGGTGGCGTTGAGGATGAAGGTGTAGGGCCCCGGCGTGTGTGCCTTGAGCAGGCGGAAGGTGCCGGTGTCGACCTTGGCGAACAGCCCCAGCTGGGACAGGTCGCTGCAAATCAGTGCGAAGTTGTGGTTCTTGTCCAGGTCACGCAGGCGTCTTACGCGCTCGACCGCATTCTTGTCGCCGATCTGGCAACCGATGGCGTAGGACGAATCCGTGGGGTAGATCACCACGCCACCGGCACGAATGATCTCCACGGCCTGTTTGATCAGGCGCGCCTGCGGGTTTTCCGGATGAATCTGGAAGAATTGACTCACGTGTTCTACCTGTTCAGACGGTGGCAATAATGGGGTCATGTTTGAAGCGACACCAAAGGGGCGGCAAATCTTCCGGAACGGCGCGGTACTCGCCAATCTCGGACCAGCCGCCGGGGCCATGAAAATCACTGCCGGCGCTGACCAGCAGACCAAATTCGCGGGCAAGAATCGCCAGGCTGCCTACCTGCTCGGCGGGTTGATGCCCGTTGACCACTTCGATTGCGTGGCCGCCCGCTCCAATATAGTCGCCAATCAGCTTGCGACGCTTGCTGCGGGTGAAATCGTAATGCCACGGATGCGCCAGGCTGACCCAGGCACCTGCTGCCCGCAGTGTGCCAACGGTGTCTTCCAGGGTTGGCCAGTGTTGCTTGACGTCCCCCAGCTTGCCGGCACCCAGCCATTTGCGGAACGCTTCGGCGCGATCCTTTACAAAACCTTCACGCACCATCCAGTCGGCAAAGTGCGGGCGGGCCGGAGCGTTGCCGCTGTCACCCAGTTCCTGCTGGATGGCGCGGGCGCCTTCCAGGCCGTTGGGCATGCCCTTGAGGGCCAGCTTGCGGCTTATTTCTTCGGACCGCAGCCAGCGGCCATCGTGCAATTTGGCGATGGCCTCCACCAGCGGCGGCGCGTTGACGTCGAAACCGTAGCCCAATACGTGGATGGTTGCGCCGCCCCAGGTGCAGGACAATTCAACCCCGTTGACCAGTTGCATGCCCAACGCATGCGCCGCCTCGCGGGCCTCTGCCAGGCCTTCGAGGGTGTCGTGGTCGGTCAACGACAGGACTCGCACGCCTTTTTCAAACGCACGCGCAACCAGGACCGCGGGCGCCAGGGCGCCGTCGGAGGCTGTGCTATGGCAGTGCAAATCAACATTCACGGGAGTGTGTAACCTCAAGTCAGCTGGCGCTTTCGCTACCAAGGATGTTTGTTATTATGCCGCCACATCCAGCTTCTGGCTCTTACTGTGAAACAATTCATCGACTTCATCCCGCTGTTGCTGTTTTTCATCGTTTACAAAACCGACCCTCGCGTTATCGATCTTGCCGGCCACGAGCTGACTGTCGGCGGCATCTACAGCGCCACGGCGGTGCTGATCATCAGCTCCGTGGTGGTCTACGGCGCGCTCTTCATCTCCCAGCGCAAGCTGGAAAAAAGCCAATGGCTGACCCTGATCGCCTGCCTTGTGTTCGGCAGCCTGACCCTGGCCTTCCACAGCGAAACCTTCCTTAAATGGAAAGCCCCGGTGGTCAACTGGCTGTTCGCCCTGGCCTTTATCGGCAGCCACTTCATCGGTGATCGCCTGCTGATCAAGCGGATCATGGGCCACGCGCTGACCTTGCCGGACCCGGTGTGGACCCGCCTGAACATTGCCTGGATCGTGTTTTTCCTGTTCTGCGGCGCCGCCAACCTGTTCGTCGCCTTTACCTTCCAGAGCTACTGGGTGGACTTCAAGGTGTTCGGCAGCCTGGGCATGACCGTGCTGTTCCTGGTCGGCCAGGGTATCTACCTGTCGCGCCACCTGCATGACACCGACCCTACCACGCCGAAAACCGAGGACTGACATGCTCTACGCCATCATTTCCACCGACGTCGCCAACTCCCTGGAAAAACGCCTGTCCGTACGCCCGGCCCACGTCGAGCGCCTGAAACAGCTGCAAGCCGAAGGCCGCCTGGTACTGGCCGGCCCGCATCCTGCGGTAGACAGCAACGACCCGGGAGATGCCGGTTTCATCGGTAGCCTGATCGTCGCCGAGTTCGCCTCCCTGGCGGCGGCACAAGCCTGGGCCGACGCTGATCCGTATGTAGCGGCCGGCGTGTACGCCCAGGTGCTGGTCAAACCGTTCAAGCAAGTCCTGCCTTGATTCGTTGCGCGCTGAACCAAATGGCTTCAGCGCACTCCTAAACGCTCATTATTCCCGGTAACCTGCCGACAACGTTCTGAATATTCGTGTGGAATCAGGAGTTCCGATGCGCTTACGTCAGTTGTGTCTGTTGGCAGTGTTAATGATCGGGGCTACGGCCCACGCTGAAGAAACCTCGAACACCGGCAGTTCCACGCCCCTGTCCTTGAGTGCCGGCAGCCAGATCACCGATTTGCAGCAACGTTTGAAAGAAAGCGAACGCCAGCGCGATGAGCTGAGCAAGCAATTGCAAAGTGCTGACGCCACGCGGGAAAGTACCCAACTGAGTAAACTGCGCCAGGAGAACCAACGCCTGGTCCAGCAACTCAAAGAAGCACAGGGCAGTGCCTTGCCACGCTGGCTTACCGAGCAACAACAATGGTTCGTGACCGGCGGGGCAGTCGCGCTGATCGCCCTGTTATGCGGGATCTTCGCCAGTGGCGGGCACCGGCGCCGTCGACAATGGCTAAATTGAGTGAGTCATGAGCGAGCTGTTACTGATAGATGATGACCAGGAGCTCTGTGAGCTGCTGACCAGTTGGTTGAGCCAGGAAGGTTTCCAGGTGCGCGCCTGCCATGACGGCTTGAGCGCCCGCAAGGCATTGGCCGAAGCCGCCCCGGCGGCCGTGGTGCTCGACGTGATGCTGCCCGACGGCAGCGGCCTGGAGCTGCTCAAGCAATTGCGCAGCGACCACCCGGAACTGCCGGTGCTGATGCTCTCGGCCAGGGGCGAACCCCTGGACCGGATCCTCGGCCTGGAACTGGGCGCCGACGACTACCTGGCCAAACCCTGCGATCCTCGTGAACTGACCGCGCGCCTGCGCGCCGTGCTGCGCCGCAGCCACCCGGCCGCCGTGTCCACTCAGCTGGAGCTGGGCGACCTGTGCTTCAGCCCGGTGCGTGGCGTGGTCACTATCGATGAACAGGAATTTGCCCTGACCGTGTCCGAAAGCCGCCTGCTGGAAGCCTTGCTGCGCCAGCCCGGCGAGCCGCTGGACAAGCAGGAACTGGCGCAAATCGCCCTGGGCCGCAAGCTGACCCTGTATGACCGCAGCCTGGACATGCACGTCAGCAACCTGCGCAAGAAGATCGGCCCGCACCCGGATGGCCGGCCACGGATCGTGGCGCTGCGTAGCCGCGGCTATTACTACAGCCTCTAGCCCGCGTAGCAGCTGTCGAGCCTCGGCGAGGCTGCGACAGCATCTCCTCGGTACAGGTGTCAGACCGCAGCGCCTGCCTCGCAGCCTCGCCAAGGCTCGACAGTTGCTACGGTCGCCAATAGTTTTGTCAGCCCCGCCCAAAATCCTCTTTACCCAAGCTTTACCGTCCCCTGACTGCCGCTGACCTTGATCTCCGTAATCTACTCACATCCGGACTCACCGGAATAGAGACAGGAGAATCACCATGCGCAAGACCCTTATCGCTTTGATGTTCGCTGCTGCCCTGCCAACCGTTGCCATGGCCGCTGCGCCAGAAGGCCCAGGCCCGATGGGCGGTCCTGAAGGCCACATGATGGGTGGCCCAGGTCACGGCGGTGAACACGGCATGCGGGGCAAAGGTGGCCCTTTCAGCCAGCTGGACCTGAGCCCTGAACAGCGCCAGCAGATCGGCAAGTTGATGGGCCAGCAATGGCACGCTCGCAAAGAGTTGGTGCGCAAGTACCTGGACAAACTGCCAGCCGCTGATCAGAAAGCCATGAAAGACGAAATGGCGGCCGCCAAGCAGAAAACCCAGACCGACATCCGTGGCGTGCTGAAACCCGATCAACAGAAGAAATTCGACGAGATCGTGAAGAAACAAGCCGAGCGCCGCGCCGAGTGGAAGGAATTCCAGGCCTGGAAAGCCCAGCAGCCGCAAAAAGCGCAATAATGATCTAGCTTCACTCCCAGCCCAGTGGCCACCGCCGCTGGGCTTTTCCTGTTTGAGGGTTTCTTGTGCGTTCATTGTTCTGGCGCGTCCTTGCCAGCTTCTGGCTGGCCATCGCCCTGGTTGCCGGGTTGTCGATCCTGCTTGGGCATATGCTCAACCAGGACGCCTGGATTCTCAGCCGCCACCCTGGGCTCAATAACCTCGCGCAGGAATGGACGCAGCTTTACGAGGCCCAGGGCGAAGACGCCGCCCAGGAGCTGCTGCAGCAGCGCAAGCGTCAGTACCACATTGACGTGCAAGTGCTTAACGAAAGCGGCGAGCCTGTGGTGCGCGGCACCTTCCCGCGCCGCGCCGCCGCCCTCGAAGCCCGGCAAAACGACAGCCAGGACCGCCACCTGCCCTGGCGCCGGCTGACCGCCGAGTACACCAGCGAAAAAACCGGCGACACCTACCTGCTGATCTACCGCATTCCCCACCCGGAACTGGACGCCTGGCACCGCAGCAGCCTGCTCTGGCCGTTGAGTGCCCTGGCGATTGCGCTGGTGGTGCTGACCCTGTTCAGCCTGTTGGTGACGTTGTCCATCACTCGCCCCCTCAGCCGCCTGCGCGGCGCAGTGCACGACCTGGGCCAGACCACCTATCAGCAGAACAGCCTGGCGCGGTTGGCCAACCGTCGCGACGAATTCGGCGTACTGGCCACCGACTTCAACCGCATGGGCGCCCGCCTGCAAAGCCTGATCGGCAGCCAGCGCCAGTTGCTGCGGGATGTGTCCCACGAACTGCGCTCGCCCCTGGCCCGCCTGCGGATCGCCCTGGCCCTGGCAGAACGGGCCACGCCCGAAGCGCGGGAAAAACTCTGGCCGCGCCTGACCCGCGAATGCGACCGCCTGGAAGCGCTGATCAGCGAAATCCTGGTACTCGCCCGGGTCGATGCCGATAACGCCAGCGCCGAAGACATCGACCTCAACCCGTTGCTCCGGACCCTGCAAAAAGACGCCTTGCTCGGCGCGCCGGACCAACCCGTGCAACTGGATGCCGAGGCCGGGCTGCACCTCAAGGGCTGGCCGACCATGATCGAACGCGCGGTGGATAACCTGCTGCGCAACGCCCAACGCTTCAACCCGCCCGGGCAACCGATTGAAATGGAAGCCAGACGTCAGGGCGAACGCATTGTGATCAGTGTGCGCGACCACGGCCCCGGCGTGGATGCCGAACACCTGAGCCAACTCGGCGAGCCGTTTTACCGCGCCCCGGGGCAAACCGCCCAAGGGCACGGACTAGGACTGGCCATCGCGCGGCGCGCCGCAGAGCGCCATGGCGGCAGCCTGATCCTGGCCAATCATCAAGGCGGCGGCTTTATCGCCAGCGTGGATCTGCCACTGGAGCCGGGGGTTGTCATTCAACCCTGATGATCTTCTATGATGGTCCTTCTCATTAGGAGGGCCTTTGATGACTGATCTGCTCACCCCCATCCAGGAAGCACTCGATTTACCCGTCACCCCGCTGGCCTTTACCGAGGCCGGCGCCCTGCCCTCGACCTTTGCCGTCACCGAACTGGCCAGCGCCAGCATCGGTGCCGCGGGCCAGGCGGTTGCCCAGTTGCTGTTGCAGCAAACCGGGCGCCTGCCCTCGGTGACCGTGGACCGGCGCCTCGCCTCGTTCTGGTTCTCCTCCTCGCTGCGCCCCGACGGCTGGACCACCCCGCCGCTGTGGGACCCGATAGCCGGCGACTACGCCTGCACCGATGGCTGGATTCGCCTGCACACCAATGCACCGCATCACCGTGCCGCCGCCGAGCGCGTACTCGGGCAGGTCGCTGATCGTGACGCGATGGCCGCGAAGGTTGCGCCATGGACCGCTGCCGAGCTGGAACAGGCGATTGTCGAGGCGAACGGCTGTGCGGCGCAGATGCGCTCATGGCAAGACTGGCAGGTGCATCCACAAGGCTTGGCGGTCAATCAGGAACCGCTGGTCCATCGCCAGACCTTTGCAGCCCTCAGCGACAAACCCTGGCTGGGCTCGGTGGCAAGGCCGCTGGCGGGCATCAAGGTGCTGGACCTGACGCGCGTATTGGCCGGCCCCACCGCCAGCCGTTTTCTCGCAGGCCTCGGCGCCGATGTACTGCGCATCGACTCCCCTGACTGGAACGAACCCGGCGTGGTGCCGGAAATGACCCTGGGCAAACGTTGCGCCCGCCTGGACCTGAAACACCCCGACGACCGCCTGATCTTCGAACACCTGCTCAAGGACACCGACATTCTGCTGCACGGCTACCGCGCCGATGCTTTGGAGCAGTTGGGCTACGGTGAGGCCGCGCTGCAAGCCCTCGCGCCTGGCCTGATCGACGCCAGCCTCAACGCTTACGGCTGGAGCGGCCCGTGGCGCAATCGCCGGGGGTTCGACAGCCTGGTGCAGATGAGCACCGGGATTGCCGAGGCTGGCAGGCAGTGGAAAAACTCGGACAAACCGGTGCCGCTGCCGTTGCAGGCGCTGGACCACGCCACCGGGTATTTGATGGCGGCCAGTGCGATCCAGGCGTTGAGTGAACGCTTGAAATCCGGCCGCGGCGGTTCGGCACTGTTGTCCCTCGCGCGCACGGCAAAGCTGTTGGTGGACGCAGGACAAGTCCCGGAACAACTACCGCTGCGGGCCGAAGAACCGGGTGATCAAGGCTTGGTGGTGGAGCAAACCGCCTGGGGCCCGGCCCACCGCTTGCTGCCCCCGGTGACCATCAGCGGGACACCGTTGCAGTGGGATTTGCCCGCAGGGGAATTGGGCTCACACCGCCCTCAGTGGTGACCGAAAAATCCTGTGGCGAGGGAGCTTGCTCCCGCTGGACTGCGCAGCAGGCCCCAGCTTTTGGGTCAATGGGGCCGCTTCGCGCCCCAGCGGGAGCAAGCTCCCTCGCCACAGGTATGCAGAATCAATCCGCGCGGCTCAGTGATGTCCACAAATGCTGCGCCGCATAGGCTCTAAGCGGTCGCCAGGCCTCAGCCCGCGCCAGCAACTGGCGCGGGCTCACCGGCCCGCCTTCCAGCGCCACCAGCGCATTGATCAAACCGATATCCCCCGAGGCAAACGCATCCTGCTCGCGCATCTGGCGCATGGCGATGTACTGCGCCGTCCAGTCACCAATCCCGGGTAATGCGACCAACCGCGCCACACCTTCCTTCAGGTTCGCCTTCGCCTGGAAAATCTGCGGGTCATCCAGAAACGCCTGGGCCACGCCCGACAAGGTACGCCCGCGACTTTTCGGCATGCCGAGGGTTGCCAAATCCGCGGCTGCCAGCACCTCGGCCGAAGGAAACACATGGGTCACACCGGCATGGGGCGTCACCAGCGGCGTGCCGTACTGCGCCACCAGCTTGCCCGCCAGCTTGATCGCCGCCACCACGCTAATCTGCTGGCCCAACACCGCGCGGATCGCCAACTCCAGCCCATCCCAGGTTCCCGGCACCCGCAAGCCAGGACGCGCCGCCACCAAGCTCGCCATCAAGGGATCATTCGCCAATTGCCGGTTGATCCGCTTCGGGTCTGCCGACAGGTCAAACATGTCCCGCAACCGCCGCTCAATCTCCGGCAACGCAGCCGGGTCGGGGAAGTCCACCGTTACTTCAAGCCAATCACCGGCCCCCGGTGACACACTGAGCCAACCCTGCTGACCGTCGACACTGATACTGCGCGAGTAAACGCCTGCGTCCACCGTCTCCATCCCGCTGATCGCCCGTGCCGACAAAAAGCCCGACATCGCCGCCCAGTCATACGGCGCCTGATACGCCAGCTGCATTCTCACAACGACAATACCCCGCTGTACAACCCATACGCCGCCAGGCTCGCCCCGGCGATCACGCAGGCGAAAATGCCTTTTTCCAGATGGGTAAACAAGGGTTGGCCCTGCTCGCGCTTGGCCAGGGCAAACAGGATCACGCCCGGTGCATACAGCAGCGCCGACAGCAGCAAGTACTTCAGGCCACCGGCGTAGAGCAGCCACACCGCATAGGCCAGGGCGATCAGGCTCACCAGCAGGTCCTTGGTGCGTTCGCCATGGGCGCCTTCGTAGGTTTCACCGCGGCCGCTCAACAGCACCGCATACGCCGCCGACCACAGGTAGGGCACGAGGATCATCGACGACGCCAGGTAGATCAGGGTGGTGTAGGTGCTTTCCGAAAACAGCGTGATCACCAGGAACAGCTGGATCATTACATTGGTCAGCCACAACGCATTGACTGGCACCTGGTTGACGTTTTCCTTTTTCAGGAACGCCGGCATGGTCTTGTCATGGGCGGTGGCGTAGAGAATTTCGGCGCAGAGCAACGCCCACGACAGCAGCGCACCCAGCAACGAAACCGCCAGGCCGATGCTGATCAACAGCGCGCCCCACGGGCCAACGATATGTTCCAGCACCCCGGCCAGGGACGGGTTTTGCAGGTTGGCCAGTTCCGGCTGGCTCATGATCCCGAGCGACAGCAGGTTGACCAATACCAGCAGCGCCAACACCCCCAGGAAACCGATGACCGTGGCCCGGCCCACATCCGAGCGTTTCTCGGCCCGCGCCGAGTAGACACTGGCGCCCTCGATGCCGATAAACACAAACACCGTGACCAGCATCATGTTGCGCACCTGATCCACCACGCCGCCGAAATTCGGATTACTCAGGCCCCAGATATCCCGGGTAAAGATATCGGCCTTGAATGCCACGGCGGCGATCACGATAAACATCACCAGCGGTACGATCTTGGCCACGGTGGTGATCTGGTTGATGAACGCCGCCTCCTTGATCCCGCGCATCACCAGGAAATGCACCGCCCACAACAACACCGATGCGCAGCCAATCGCCACCGGGGTATTGCCCTGGCCGAACACCGGAAAAAAGTAGCCGAGGGTACTGAATAGCAACACGAAGTAACCGACGTTGCCCATCCAGGCACTGATCCAGTAGCCCCAGGCCGACGAGAAACCCATATAGTCGCCAAACCCGGCCTTGGCGTACGCGTATACGCCGGAATCCAGTTCCGGCTTGCGGTTGGCCAGGGTCTGGAACACAAAGGCCAGGGTCAGCATGCCCACGGCGGTAATGCCCCAGCCAATCAACACCGCGCCTACCTCGGCCCGCGCCGCCATGTTCTGCGGCAACGAGAAAATCCCGCCGCCGATCATCGAGCCCACCACCAGGGCGATCAAGGCATTGAGGCGCAGCTTTTCCGAGGATTGGGACATGAACACTCCTGAACAAAACAACCATTGAGCCAACAACTGTGCACTCAACTAACTTATTAAGCCGGCGCAGCGTTTATTAGATATAGCCAATAAAGGCGCCTGCTTCATAACTTAAAGGCATGACAATAAACAGCGTTAAGGCAAATTTATAATTTAAATAACGCTGCGCTGTAAAAGTTTGCATATCTGTAAATACGGGCTAGCTTCAAAGGTCCATGCTAATGAGAAAACCTGTTGTTTGAAACGCAGAACCGCTCTACGACGAGCCTCTGCGAGGCACCTGAGCGCCCGTACCTTTCATCATAAGTCATTAATTCACAATGGAATGTGCCAATGAAGTGATCTGAGTCAGCTGTTTGATTAGCGCACGGATTTATTCTGTGGTCTCTCTTCTCCTGCATTGGAGTCATGCGATGTCTGAATCTCCCGGAAAACTTCGACTCGGCGCACTGGTTGCACTTGTCGTGGGTTCAATGATTGGTGGCGGGATCTTCTCACTGCCGCAAAACATGGCGGCCAGCGCCGATGTCGGCGCGGTACTGATTGGTTGGGTGATCACCGCCGTGGGCATGTTGACCCTGGCGTTCGTGTTCCAGACCCTGGCCAATCGCAAGCCCGACCTCGACGGCGGGGTCTATGCCTACGCCAAGGCCGGGTTTGGCGACTACATGGGTTTCTCATCCGCCTGGGGTTACTGGATCAGTGCCTGGTTGGGCAACGTCGGCTATTTCGTGCTGCTGTTCAGCACCCTCGGTTACTTCTTCCCCATCTTCGGCGAAGGCAACACCCCGGCGGCGGTGATCGGCGCGTCGGTGCTGCTGTGGGCCGTGCACTTCCTGGTACTGCGCGGGATCAAGGAAGCCGCGTTCATCAACCTGGTGACCACCATCGCCAAGGTGGTGCCGCTGGTGCTGTTTGTGTTGATCGCGCTCTTCGCGTTCAAGCTGGACATCTTCACCGCCGACATCTGGGGCGTGAAAAACCCGGACCTGGGCAGCGTGATGAACCAGGTGCGCAACATGATGCTGGTCACCGTCTGGGTGTTCATCGGCATTGAGGGTGCGAGCATCTTCTCGTCCCGCGCCGAAAAACGCTCCGACGTCGGCAAGGCCACGGTGATTGGTTTTATCACCGTGCTGCTGTTCCTGATGCTGGTGAACGTGCTGTCCCTGGGGATCATGACCCAACCGGAACTGGCCAAGCTGCAAAACCCGTCGATGGCCGCCGTGCTGGAGCACGTGGTGGGTCACTGGGGCGCGGTATTGATCAGCGTCGGCTTGATCATTTCCTTGCTGGGGGCGCTGCTGTCGTGGGTGCTGCTGTGTGCGGAGATCATGTTCGCCGCCGCCAAGGACCACACCATGCCGGAGTTCCTGCGTAAGGAAAACGCCAACCACGTGCCGGCCAACGCCCTGTGGCTGACCAACGCCATGGTGCAGATTTTCCTGGTGATCACGCTGTTCTCGGCCAGCACTTACCTGTCGCTGATCTACCTCGCCACCTCGATGATCCTGGTGCCTTACCTGTGGTCGGCGGCCTATGCACTGCTGCTGGCGGTGCGCGGTGAAACCTATGAAAGCGCCCCGGGCGAACGCAGGAAAGACCTGCTGATCGGCGCCATCGCGTTGATCTACGCGGTCTGGCTGCTGTACGCCGGTGGCACCAAGTACCTGTTGCTGTCCGCCCTGCTCTACGCCCCTGGCGTGATCCTGTTCGCCATGGCCAAGCATGAATTGGGCAAACCGATTTTCACCAACGTCGAGAAGCTGATTTTCGCCGCAGTCGTCATAGGCGCCCTCGTGGCGGGCTATGGCCTCTACTCCGGCTTCCTGACCCTGTAATCATTGTTCACTGGAGGATCTGTAATGACCACGGAAAAAGTGAAGTACGGCGTACATTCCGAAGCCGGCAAACTGCGCAAAGTCATGGTGTGCTCCCCAGGTTTGGCCCACCAGCGGCTGACCCCAAACAACTGCGATGAACTGCTGTTCGATGACGTGCTGTGGGTAGCCCAGGCCAAGCGCGACCACTTCGACTTCGTGACCAAGATGCGCGAGCGCGACATCGATGTGCTGGAAATGCACAACCTGCTGACCGACATCGTCGCCATCCCCGAAGCGCTGGACTGGATCCTGGAGCGCAAGATCACCGCCAACCAGGTGGGCCTGGGGCTGGTCAATGAGGTCAGCTCGTGGCTGCGCAGCCTGGAGCCGCGCAAGGTCGCCGAGTACCTGATCGGTGGCGTGTCGGCCGATGACCTGCCGAGCAGTTTCGGTGGCAAGACCATCGAGATGTTCCGCGATTTCCTCGGCCACTCAAGCTTCATCCTGCCGCCGCTGCCCAACACCCAGTTCACCCGCGACACCACCTGCTGGATCTATGGCGGCGTGACGCTGAACCCGATGTACTGGCCGGCGCGACGCCAGGAAACCCTGCTGGCCAGCGCCATCTACAAATTCCACCCCGAGTTCACCAACGCGGACTTCCAGGTGTGGTACGGCGACCCTGACCAGGAACACGGCAACGCCACCCTGGAAGGCGGCGACGTGATGCCGATTGGTAACGGCGTGGTGTTGATCGGCATGGGCGAGCGTTCCTCGCGCCAGGCCATCGGCCAACTCGCCCTGAACCTGTTCAAGCACAAGGCCGTGGAGCGTGTGATCGTCGCCGGCCTGCCGAAATCCCGCGCGGCGATGCACCTCGACACCGTGTTCAGCTTCTGCGACCGCGACCTGGTCACGATCTTCCCGGAGGTGGTCAACCAGATCGTCGCCTTCACCCTGCGCCCGGACGAGACCAAGCCCGGCGGCATCGACATCCAGCGCGAAAAAACCAACTTCCTCGACACCGTCGCCGCCGCCCTGAACCTCAAGGCCCTGCGTGTGGTGGAAACCGGCGGCAACAGCTTCGCCGCCGAGCGCGAGCAGTGGGATGACGGCAACAACGTAGTGGCCGTGGAGCCTGGCGTGGTGATCGGCTACGACCGCAACACCTACACCAACACCTTGCTGCGCAAGGCCGGTGTGGAAGTCATCACCATCAGCGCCGGTGAACTCGGCCGTGGCCGTGGCGGCGGCCACTGTATGACCTGCCCGATCATTCGCGACCCAATCGACTACTGATATTCAAACCCTGGCCGCCGCTCATAAGGCGCCGGCCAGGGGGATAACCTAAACAGAAGGAGATCCACCATGGCTTTTAATATGCGCAACCGCAGCCTGCTGTCGCTGATGCACCACACCACCCGCGAGCTGCACTACCTGCTGGACCTGTCCCGCGACCTCAAGCGCGCCAAATACACCGGCACCGAGCGTCCGCACCTGAAGGGCAAAAACATCGCGCTGATCTTCGAAAAAACCTCGACCCGCACCCGTTGCGCGTTCGAAGTGGCGGCCCATGACCAGGGTGCCCACGTCACCTACATCGACCCGGTGTCGTCGCAGATCGGCCACAAGGAAAGCATGAAGGACACCGCCCGCGTCCTCGGCCGGATGTTCGATGCCATCGAATACCGTGGCTTTGAACAGGAAATCGTCGAAGAGCTGGCCAAGTTCGCCGGGGTGCCGGTGTTCAACGGCCTGACCGCCGAATTCCACCCCACCCAGATGATCGCCGACACCCTGACCATGCGCGAGCACAGCGACAAGCCGCTGCATGACATCAGCTACGCCTACCTGGGCGACGCCCGCTACAACATGGGCAACTCGCTGCTGATGATCGGCGCCAAGCTCGGTATGGACGTGCGCATCGGCGCGCCTAAAGCCCTGTGGCCCCATGCTGACTTCATCAAGCAATGCCAGGCATTCGCCGAGGAAAGCGGCGCGCGCATCACCATCACCGAAGACCCGAAGGAAGCGGTGAAAGGCGTGGACTTCATCCACACCGATATCTGGGTGTCCATGGGCGAACCGGTGGAAGCGTGGGACGAGCGCATCGAGCAACTGCTGCCGTACCAGGTCAACGCCAAGATGATGAAAGCCTCGGGCAACCCACGGGTGAAATTCATGCACTGCCTGCCGGCGTTCCACAACAGCGAAACCAAGGTCGGCAAGGACATCGCCGCGCGTTATCCAAACCTGGCCAATGGCGTGGAAGTGACCGAAGAAGTGTTTGAGTCCCCGGCCAACATTGCCTTTGAACAGGCGGAAAACCGCATGCACACCATCAAGGCGATCCTGGTGTCGGCGCTGGCGGATATCTAAACCAATACCGCTCCCAC
>NZ_JACAPW010000009.1:20845-31590 GCF_013385495.1 Pseudomonas sp. F8002
CCGCTCCCACATTTGGCCCGGTGTTCACAACGCTGGATTCTGGAAGGACAACCTTATATGCGTATCGTCGTTGCACTGGGCGGCAACGCCCTTCTGCGCCGTGGTGAACCCATGACCGCAGACAATCAACGGGCCAATATCCGCATCGCCACCGAACAGATCGCCAAGATCCACAAAGGCAACGAGCTGGTGATTGCCCACGGCAATGGCCCGCAAGTGGGCCTGCTGTCGCTGCAGGCTGCGGCCTACACCCAGGTTTCACCTTACCCGCTGGATGTGTTGGGAGCCGAAACCGAAGGCATGATCGGCTACATCATCGAACAGGAACTGGGCAACCTGCTGGACTTCGAAGTGCCGTTCGCCACACTGCTGACCCAGGTCGAAGTCGACGCCAAGGACCCGGCCTTCCAGAACCCGACCAAACCCATCGGCCCGGTGTACTCCAAAGCCGAAGCGGAAAAACTGGCCGCTGAAAAAGGCTGGGCGATTGCCCCCGATGGCGACAAGTATCGCCGCGTGGTGGCCAGCCCACGGCCAAAGCGGATCTTTGAAATCCGCCCGATCCAGTGGTTGCTGGAAAAAGGCAGCATCGTGATCTGCGCCGGCGGCGGCGGGATTCCGACGATGTATGGCGAAGACGGCAAGCTCAAGGGCATTGAAGCCGTGATCGACAAAGACCTGTGCTCATCCTTGCTGGCCGGGCAACTGGACGCCGATTTGCTGGTGATCGCCACCGACGTCAATGCCGCCTTTATCGACTTCGGCAAGCCCACCCAGAAAGCCATCGGCCAGGCACACCCGGACGAAATCGAAAAGCTCGGCTTCGCTGCCGGCTCCATGGGACCCAAGGTCCAGGCCGCGTGCGAGTTCGCCCGCCAGACTGGAAAAACCGCAGTGATCGGTTCACTCTCGGACATCGAAGCGATCGTCCAGGGCAGCGCCGGCACCCGCATCAGTACCGCAAAACCTGGCATCACCTACCTGTGAAGTAGAGGAGAAACGCCTATGGCTACCTTTGAACCTGGTCACCTGCACATCGAACGCCACGCGCTGAACAAGGATGACTACAGCTACAACCTGTGCATCGACTACGAAGTCAGCCAGGACCCAAAGGAAGGCAAGGGAATGCTCTTCAAGATGCACGGCACGGTGCAGGGCAAGGAGCTCAAGGAAGAGTTCTTCCTGCCCAAGGACCAGTCGTTCGACTTCGCCCGGCAGGCGATGAACATCGCGCAGAAGTACGGCATGCCGAAGATTGCCGTGCTCAATGGCCAGATGCACAAGCAGTACGATTTGATGTTTGAGGATGTGCGCCATCAGTTGGATGTGAAGCCTGGGGATCCGGTCAAACCCGAACACCTCGAATAACCCGATTTCCCAGGCACCAACTATCAAATGTGGGAGCGGGCTTGCTCGCGAATGCGGTGTATCAGTTGATACATCCGGTGACTGACACACCGCATTCGCGAGCAAGCCCGCTCCCACATTTTGATCTCTATCTTCTCCAAGGCATACTTGCCACCTCTCGCTCGCCAGAACCAAAAACAGCCCCATGCGTATCCACGTCAGCTTCATCGACCGCGTCGGCATCACCCAGGAAGTCCTGGCCTTGCTCGGTGGGCGCAATCTGAACCTGGATGCGGTGGAAATGGTTCCGCCCAACGTCTACATCGACGCTCCAACCCTGAGCGCCGAGGTACTGGAAGAGCTGCGTGATGCACTGTTCAGCGTGCGCGGCGTGCAAGCCGTGACCGTGGTCGACATCCTCCCCGGCCAGCGCCAGCACCTGCAACTCGACGCCCTGCTCGCCGCCATGACGGACCCGGTACTGGCCCTGGACAGCGCCGGCAAGATCCTGCTGGCCAACCCGGCGCTGATCGCCTTGTACGGTCGCGAACCCGCCGGAGAAAGCATCAACGAACTGTTCGACGACCCAACCCTGCTGGCCACCTTGCTGGAACACGGCTTTCGCCTGGCCCTGCGGGAAATCAGCGTCAACGGCCAGACCCTGCTGCTGGACGCCACGCCGATCACCGACGCCGGCGCCCTGCTGACCCTGTACCAACCCAACCGCATCGGCGAACAACTGTCGGCGCTGCACCATGACCACGCCGAAGGTTTCGACGCGTTGTTGGGCGAGTCCCCGGCGATCCGCACCCTCAAGGCGCGGGCGCAACGGGTGGCGGCGCTGGATGCACCGTTGTTGATCCAGGGCGAGACCGGCACCGGCAAGGAGCTGGTGGCCCGTGCCTGCCACGCCATCAGCGCGCGCCACAGCGCGCCGTTCCTGGCCCTGAACTGCGCGGCGCTGCCGGAGAACCTGGCCGAGAGCGAACTGTTCGGCTACGCCCCCGGCGCCTTCACCGGCGCCCAGCGTGGCGGCAAGCCGGGGCTGATGGAACTGGCGAACCAGGGCACGGTGTTCCTCGACGAGATCGGCGAGATGTCACCTTACTTGCAGGCCAAGCTGCTGCGGTTTCTCAACGACGGCAGCTTCCGCCGGGTGGGCGGCGACCGTGAGGTGAAGGTCAATGTGCGGATCCTCAGCGCCACCCACCGCGACCTGGAAAAGATGGTCAGCGAAGGCACCTTCCGCGAAGACCTGTTCTACCGCCTCAACGTGCTCAACGTCGAAGTGCCGCCCCTGCGCGAGCGCGGCCAGGACATCCTGCTGCTGGCCCGCTACTTCATGCAGCAGGCCTGCGCGCAGATCCAGCGCCCGGTCTGCCGCCTGGCGCCGGGCACCTACCCGGCGCTGCTGGGCAACCGCTGGCCGGGCAACGTGCGGCAATTACAGAACGTGATCTTCCGCGCCGCGGCCATTTGCGAAAGCAGCCTGGTGGACATCGGCGACCTGGACATCGCCGGCACCTCGGTGGCGCGGCAGAACGATGGTGAAGTCGACAGCCTGGAGCAGGCGGTGGAAGACTTCGAGCGCGGGTTACTGGAGAAGCTGTATACCAGTTACCCGTCCACTCGCCAGCTGGCGAGCCGCCTGCAAACCTCCCACACCGCCATTGCCCATCGCCTGCGCAAGTACGGTATTCCCAACAAGCCCTGACTGACTGCACGCGATCAAAATGTGGGAGCGGGCTTGCTCGCGAATGCGTTGGGTCAGTCAATACATTCGGCACTGACATACCGCTTTCGCGAGCAAGCCCGCTCCCACATTTGATCTACGGCGCCCTCAAAAGCGACCTCCGCCTGTACTGAAAGCGCTACAGTGGAACGATATCAATACACACCGTCCCAGGCATCGCCATGCAAGGCTTTGATCCTCATAGGCTTTTTTTCACCCGTCCAGCTGTAGCGATATCGCTACAGTCACCTTCCGAACATCACCTGCCATAATCAGTAACCAATTGTTTTATAACGATAAAAAAACATTGGCCGCAATTTTGCTAAGCAACTCCCCATTATTCCAATCCCGTCCACCAGACGAATCTGGCCCTGAGGAGTTTCCATGAGCGAGTTGCGCTTTACTGAAGATCACGAATGGCTGCGCGCCGAAGCCGACGGCAGCGTGACCGTGGGCATTACCGCTTTTGCGCAGAACGCGCTGGGTGATGTGGTTTTCGTGCAACTGCCTGAGCTGCAGTCCTACGACAAAGGGGCAGAAGCCTCCACCGTTGAATCGGTCAAGGCCGCCAGCGGCGTATACATGCCATTGGACGGCGAAGTCCTCGAAGTAAACGACAAGCTGGACGGCAGCCCCGAGCTGGTCAACGAAGACCCGATGGGCGAAGGCTGGTTCTTCCGCTTTAAACCGGCTGATGCCGACGCAGTAGCTAAGCTGTTGGATCAGGATGCGTATGACCGCCTGATCAAAGCCAACGCTGAAGCCTGAGGAGCGCGCCATGACTAATCTGACCACCGCCAACGAATTCATCGCCCGCCACATCGGCCCGCGCCAGGACGACGAGCAACACATGCTCGCCACCCTGGGCTTTGATTCCCTGGAAGCCTTGAGCGCCAGCGTGATCCCGGAAAGCATCAAGGGCACCGCTGTGCTGGGCCTGAGCGACGGCCTGAGCGAAGCCGACGCACTGGCTTCGATCAAGGCGATTGCCGCCAAGAACGAGCTGTTCAAGACCTACATCGGCCAGGGCTACTACAACTGCCACACACCGTCGCCGATCCTGCGCAACCTCCTGGAAAACCCGGCCTGGTACACCGCCTACACGCCGTATCAGCCGGAGATTTCCCAGGGCCGCCTGGAGTCGCTGCTGAACTTCCAGACGCTGATCAGCGACCTCACCGGCCTGCCGATCGCCAACGCCTCGCTGTTGGACGAAGCCACCGCCGCTGCCGAAGCCATGACCTTCTGCAAACGCCTGAGCAAGAACAAAGGCAGCAACGCGTTCTTCGCCTCCGTGCACAGCCACCCGCAAACCCTCGACGTACTGCGCACCCGTGCCGAGCCACTGGGCATCGACGTGGTGGTGGGCGACGAGCGTGAACTGACCGACGTCAGTGCCTTCTTCGGCGCCCTGCTGCAATACCCGGCGAGCAACGGTGACGTGTTCGACTACCGCGAACTGACCGAGCGCTTCCACGCCGCCAATGCGCTGGTGGCCGTGGCCGCCGACCTGCTGGCCCTGACCCTGCTGACCCCGCCGGGTGAGTTCGGCGCCGACGTGGCCATCGGCAGCGCGCAACGCTTCGGCGTTCCGCTGGGCTTCGGTGGCCCGCATGCGGCGTACTTCTCCACCAAGGATGCGTTCAAGCGCGACATGCCGGGCCGTCTGGTCGGCGTCTCCGTGGACCGTTTCGGCAAGCCGGCCCTGCGCCTGGCCATGCAGACCCGCGAGCAACATATCCGCCGCGAGAAGGCCACCAGCAATATCTGCACCGCCCAGGTATTGCTCGCCAACATCGCCAGCATGTATGCCGTGTACCACGGCCCGAAAGGCCTGACCCAGATCGCCAACCGCATTCACCACCTGACCGCGATCTTCGCCAAAGGCTTGGGCGCATTGGGCCTGGCGGTTGAACAAGCCCACTTCTTCGACACCCTGACCATCAAGACCGGCGCGCAAACTGCTGCCCTGCACGACAAGGCTCGCGCCCAGCGCATCAACCTGCGTGTGGTCGACGGCGAACGCGTTGGCCTGTCGGTCGACGAAACCACCTCCCAAGCCGACATCGAAACCCTGTGGAGCGTGTTCGCCGGCGGTAAAGCCCTGCCGGACTTCGCCGCATTGGCTGCCAGCGTTGAAAGCACCCTGCCGGCCGCGCTGCTGCGCCAGTCGCCGATTCTCAGCCACCCGGTGTTCAACCGTTACCACTCCGAAACCGAGCTGATGCGCTACCTGCGCAAACTGGCCGACAAGGACCTGGCCCTGGATCGCACCATGATCCCGCTGGGCTCGTGCACCATGAAGCTCAACGCCGCCAGCGAAATGATCCCGGTGACCTGGGCCGAGTTCGGTGCCCTGCACCCGTTCGCCCCGGCCTCGCAAAGCGCCGGCTACCAGCAACTGACGACCGAACTGGAAGCCATGCTCTGCGCGGCCACCGGTTACGACGCGATTTCCCTGCAACCGAACGCCGGTTCCCAGGGCGAATACGCCGGCCTGCTGGCCATCCGTGCCTATCACCAGAGCCGTGGCGAAGAACGCCGCGATATCTGCCTGATCCCGTCGTCGGCCCACGGCACCAACCCGGCCACCGCCAACATGGCCGGCATGCGCGTCGTGGTCACCGCCTGCGATGCACGCGGTAACGTCGACATCGAAGACCTGCGTGCCAAGGCCATCGAGCACCGCGAGCACCTCGCTGCGCTGATGATCACCTACCCGTCCACCCATGGCGTGTTCGAAGAAGGCATCCGCGAAATCTGCGGGATCATTCACGACAACGGCGGCCAGGTGTACATCGACGGCGCCAACATGAACGCGATGGTCGGCCTCTGCGCCCCGGGCAAGTTCGGCGGCGATGTGTCCCACTTGAACCTGCACAAGACCTTCTGCATTCCCCACGGCGGTGGCGGCCCGGGCGTTGGCCCGATTGGCGTCAAATCCCACCTGACGCCGTTCCTGCCCGGCCATGCCGCGATGGAACGCAAGGAAGGCGCGGTCTGCGCCGCACCGTTCGGCAGCGCAAGCATCCTGCCGATCACCTGGATGTACATCAGCATGATGGGCGGCGCGGGCCTCAAGCGCGCTTCGCAGTTGGCGATTTTGAATGCCAACTACATTTCCCGTCGCCTGGAAGAGCACTACCCGGTGCTGTACACCGGCAGCAACGGCCTGGTGGCCCACGAATGCATCCTCGACCTGCGCCCGTTGAAAGACAGCAGCGGCATCAGCGTGGATGACGTGGCCAAGCGTCTGATCGACTTTGGTTTCCATGCGCCGACCATGTCGTTCCCGGTGGCCGGCACCCTGATGATCGAGCCGACCGAAAGCGAATCCCGGGAAGAACTGGACCGCTTCTGCGACGCGATGATCGCCATCCGCGAAGAAATCCGCGCGGTGGAAAATGGCTCGCTGGACAAAGACGACAACCCGCTGAAAAACGCGCCACACACTGCCGCGGAACTGGTTGGCGAATGGAGCCACCCATACAGCCGTGAACAAGCGGTGTACCCGGTGGCGTCGTTGATCGAAGCCAAGTACTGGCCGCCGGTTGGCCGGGTCGACAACGTGTTTGGCGATCGCAACCTGGTGTGCGCGTGCCCGTCGATCGAAAGCTACGCGTAACCTGATGTGGGAGCGGGCTTGCTCGCGAATGCGGAGTGTCAGTTGATACATCTGGTGACTGACCCACCGCTTTCGCGAGCAAGCCCGCTCCCACATTGGACTGCGTACATCCGATCAATAATAAGAAACCGGAGAACAACCATGTCTTTAAGCGTGTTCGACCTGTTCAAGATTGGCATCGGCCCCTCAAGCTCCCACACCGTCGGCCCGATGCGCGCTGCCGCTCGATTCGTCGAGGGACTGAAGCGCGACAACCTGCTGGGCGCCACCACCTGCGTCAAGGTGGAGCTCTACGGCTCACTCGGCGCCACCGGCAAAGGCCACGGCAGTGACAAGGCCGTATTGCTGGGCCTGGAAGGCGAGCACCCGGACACCGTGAACACCGAAACCGTTGCCGCGCGCCTGTTGGAAATTCGCGGCAACGCACGCTTGAACCTGCTCGGCGAACACAGCATTGCGTTCAACGAGAAAGAACACCTGGCGATGATTCGCAAACCCCTGCCCTATCATCCCAACGGCATGATCTTCCGCGCCTTCGACGCCGCCGGCTTGCAGATTCGCAGCCGCGAGTACTACTCGGTGGGCGGCGGGTTTGTGGTGGATGAAGACGCCGCCGGCCACGACCGGATTGTCGAAGACGCCACGCCCCTGACGTTCCCGTTCAAAAGTGCCAAGGACTTGCTCGGCCATTGCGCCACCTATGGGCTGTCCATCAGCCAGGTGATGCTGACCAATGAAAGCGCCTGGCGCCCGGAAGCGGAAACCCGCGCCGGCCTGCTGAAGATCTGGCAGGTGATGCAGGACTGCGTGGACGCGGGCTGTCGCAACGAAGGGATTTTGCCCGGAGGGCTGAAGGTCAAGCGCCGCGCCGCCGCGTTGCATCGCCAGCTGTGCAAGCACCCGGAATCGGCGCTGCGCGACCCGCTGTCGGTGCTGGACTGGGTCAACCTGTACGCCCTGGCGGTCAACGAAGAAAACGCCAATGGCGGGCGCGTGGTGACGGCGCCCACCAACGGTGCGGCCGGGATTGTGCCGGCGGTGTTGCACTACTACATGCGCTTTATCCCGGGGGCCAGCGAAGACGGGGTGGTGCGCTTCCTGCTCACCGCCGCGGCCATCGGCATTCTGTACAAGGAAAACGCCTCGATCTCCGGCGCCGAAGTCGGCTGCCAGGGGGAAGTCGGCGTGGCCTGTTCCATGGCCGCCGGCGCCCTGTGCGAAGTGTTGGGCGGTACAGTTTCCCAGGTAGAAAACGCCGCCGAGATCGGCATGGAACACAACCTCGGCCTGACCTGCGACCCCATCGGCGGCTTGGTGCAGGTGCCCTGCATCGAGCGCAACGCCATGGGTTCGGTCAAGGCCATCAATGCGGTGCGCATGGCCCTGCGCGGCGACGGGCAACACTTCGTGTCCCTCGACAAGGTCATCCGCACCATGCGCCAGACCGGCGCCGACATGAAAAGCAAATACAAGGAAACCGCCCGTGGCGGTTTGGCGGTCAACATTATCGAGTGCTGACGCCTATAAGCGCGTCCGCACGTTTTTCAGGAGCTGAATATGTCCACCGAAACCCTGTTGAAAACCCCGTTGCACGCCCTGCACATCGAACTGGGCGCACGCATGGTGCCCTTCGCCGGCTACGACATGCCGGTGCAATACCCGCTGGGCGTGATGAAAGAACACCTGCACACCCGTGAACAAGCCGGGTTGTTCGATGTGTCGCACATGGGCCAGATCCGCCTGACCGGCGCCGGTGCCGCCAAGGCCCTGGAAACCCTGGTACCGGTGGACATCATCGACCTGCCGGTGGGCATGCAGCGTTATGCGATGTTCACCAACGAGCAAGGCGGCATCCTGGATGACCTGATGGTCGCCAACCTGGGTAACGACGAACTGTTCCTGGTGGTCAACGCCGCCTGCAAGGACCAGGACCTGGCCCACCTGCGCCAGCACATCGGTGACCAGTGCACCATCGAGCCACTGTTTGAGGAACGCGCCCTGCTGGCCCTGCAAGGCCCGGCTGCCGTCAGCGTGCTGGCGCGCCTGGCGCCGGAGGTCAAGCACATGACCTTCATGCAATTCGCACCGACCCGCCTGCTGGGCGTGGACTGTTACGTCAGCCGCTCGGGCTACACCGGCGAAGACGGCTTCGAAATCTCGGTACCGGCCGCGAACGCCGAGGCCCTGGCCCGCAGCCTGCTGGCCGAAACCGAAGTACAGGCCATCGGCCTGGGCGCCCGCGACTCCCTGCGCCTGGAAGCCGGCCTGTGCCTTTATGGCCATGACATGAACACCGAGACCACGCCGATTGAAGCCAGCCTGTTGTGGGCAATTTCCAAGGCCCGTCGTGCTGATGGCGCACGCGCCGGTGGCTTCCCGGGCGCCGATGCGATCTTCACCCAGCAACAAACCGGCGTCAGCCGCAAACGCGTAGGCCTGTTGCCACAGGAACGCACGCCGGTCCGTGAAGGCGCAGAAATCGTCGACGAACACGGCACCGTGATCGGCAGCGTCTGCAGCGGCGGTTTTGGCCCGAGCCTGGGCGGCCCGCTGGCCATGGGTTATCTGGACAGCGCTTTCATCGCACTGGATACCGAAGTATCTGCGTTGGTACGTGGGAAAAAGGTGCCACTACGTGTAAGTAAAATGCCATTCGTACCACAACGTTACTACCGTGGTTGATTGACTGTTCCTATAAGTAACGCGGTTGCGTTAACGTGCACTAATCTGTAACGCAACCGCCACATTAAAGTGCATTGACGATAGTCAATGTTATGTTCAGTCACCTATAACAAGTGACGAATTCTATCGAATAAACGCGTTCCACATTGTGGGCAGAAGTGCAACGAGGCCGAGCAAAACCTGGGGTTTTGCCGGGGCTTGTTTTTTCTGTATTAGTTGGCGTAGAGTTTGCCCACTGTGTTTGCATGGGTCGCTTTGAACCTGGACCTGGGCAGTAGCCAAAGTTTGCTACAACCCGTTCGACGTCTCTTACTTTCCTGCAACCCAGCCCAGTACTCTTTCATGTGAAAGGGGCTGTCATTAATTTTTTTGCGTCAAGGAAATAAGAAAATGGCTGATCGTCAGAGCGGTACCGTCAAGTGGTTTAACGACGAAAAAGGGTTTGGTTTTATCACTCCAGAAAGCGGTCCGGATCTGTTCGTCCACTTCCGCGCTATTCAGGGCAACGGCTTCAAAAGCCTGAAAGAAGGCCAGAAAGTGACCTTCATCGCGGTGCAAGGCCAGAAAGGCATGCAAGCCGACGAAGTACAAGCAGAAGGCTGATCCTTGCTGCGACAAAAAGCCCCTGATATGACATCAGGGGCTTTTTTATGGGCGTTCTTCCGTAAAATGGCTTTTTTCCTGCCGAGAGCCATGCCATGTCGAAACACCTGCTGAGCCCCCAAGGCGAGTTTCCCGCCGTAGGCCTGGGCCGTCGTCTGGCAGCGATGTTCTATGACTTCCTGTTGTGCACCGCCCTGCTGATCGTCACGGCCTTCATCTACAAGCTGGTGTGGATGGGGTTTGTCGGTGAGGCCAAGTTGCGGGCGCTGTCGGAGTCTGGCGCGCTGGATGGTGATCCGCTGTTGTCGACGATTTTGTTTTTTGTGTTGTTTGGGTTTTTTGCCAAGTTTTGGACGCACTCGGGGCAGACCCTGGGGATGCAGGTTTGGGGGGTGCGGGTGCAGAACGCTGATGGGTCGCGGATCAGTCTGTGGCAGGCGTTGTTGCGGTTTGTGGTGTCGATTGCTTCGTGGTTGTGCCTGGGGCTTGGGTTTGTCTGGTCGTTGTTCGACAAGCAGAAACGTGGCTGGCATGACATTTATTCGGATACGCGGTTGGTGCGGATTCCGAAGAAAAAGAAGTAGGTTTTTAGATTGGGGGCATATCCGTTGCTGCGGTTATGGCCGCTATTGGTTCCGCTCTTACAGCGGCTCACTTTTGAAAAGCGCAAAAGTAAGCAAAACGCTCTTGCCCCACCACTCGGCTCCTCGCCTAGGCTCGGAGTGCCCTCACTCCGGCTTTGGACCGTGGGCCGCC